>JAVBJO010000137.1:0-23653 GCA_031546925.1 Rhodospirillaceae bacterium | reverse complement strand
TCTTTCTCAGCGTAAATCAAAACCGGTTGTGGGTGGTTCAGGGGGCGTAATCTACACGTAAAAACGTACCGGGTCATTGGGGCCGCTGGCCCTTTCGGGGGGGGGCGGGTGTCCGCGCCCCCGCGAGGGCGTACGCCCATACCCCAGCCCACCACCCGCCAGAACCCACCCTTCTCCCCCGTTTTTCGGGGGAGAAGGGTGGGTTCTGTCGGGTGGTGGGCTTGGGTATGGGCTTACGCCCTCGCGGGGGCGCTGCCCCCCGCACCCCCGCGAAAGGGCCAGCGTCCCCTTGACCCCTGTCCTTGTTAGTGCGCCTTTCCGCTTCCTTCAAGCAATCCCTCGGAAATTTGCAAGTTAATGCTAATAAACGATTCAATCGTCGAATCGTTGATTGCATCCATCCCCTGAAGCGTTTTGTCAGCAACGTAGTTGGCAAGCCGATCAATATTGTCCTTAACTTCTTTTGACAAGGAACAGCTTTCCAAGGCGACGATGGCTTTGAAGCGCAACCACACACCCATATTGCGCTCCAAGGCGGCGGCCATTCTCATGGGACCGCTGGCCCCCGTGCCGTCATTGCGTGCCTGATCAAGCGCGAAAGCGGCTTGGGTCAATTGGAACGCCTGCTCTTCGGCAACAGTTTTTTCGGTGACTTCTTCAACCATGAAAACCCTCCCTTTGCGCGGCTTCGCCTGATTGGCGACACGCCTACAGAAAGACATATACTGACATTGCTACAAGGAAGTTCATAGCCCTTCTGTCTAGGTATTTTTAGGAAGCGACCTTTGTGGTGCGCTTGCTGCGCCTCCATCGGGCCAGCAGGCCACTCGTCAGGAGGGTTCCCATAGCGGCGAGGCCGAGAAGATTGAGAAAACCCGACCATTTCCCGGCCCAAGTTCCTTCATGAACGGCCTTGGGCAAGGGAAGGGCCAGCGGGAAAAAGCGCCCGGAACCGTCCACCACGGCACGTTGTTCTGTTGCGCCCCGAGCGACAAGCATAAGTCCACCCTTTTTATGGGGCCGAGCCTCAACCAGATTCTCCACGGCGAAGGTTTTATCTTGGCTTGCGGCCTCAATGGCGCGAACGATGGAGGGGGGGGGAGAGGAGCTGTCGATGGGATGGGGTGTTTGTCCCACATGCCACGCCATCATCAGCCCGGTGAGAGGAGCCAAAACCAGCAACGGCCACAGCGCCCACCCCGCAGCCACGTGCCACCCCATGGGAAGGTTGCGCCACCAGGGCCGGGTCATGAGAGGACCGGCAAGGGCGAGAGCGAGCATGGCATAGGCCGCCAACTCCATGAGCGCGTCGGCATCAAGCGCAAGCCCCTCGTGGATTTTCTTGGCCCACTGGAAGAGATTGAATCCTTCTCCGGGAAGGATTTCCCCGGTCTGACTGAGCGCACGAACCCCTTGCGGATGGGACGGACTCTGAAAGGTCAAGATCGTCCCATCGGCGTTGAGAGCCAGACGCGTCGCCTCCGAGGCGGGATCCAAACGCTGAAGGGTGGCGATGAGGGTCTCTGGGGACAAGGGAGTCCCAAGACGCGCCCCATCGTGCACGATGGGCTTGAAGGCCAGGATCGCTCCGGACAAGAGCAGCACCAAGAAGATGGGAGCCAGGATCAAGCCCACCCAACGATGGGCAAAGCGCAAATAACGCTTGAAGGAGGTCATTAACTTTCTCCCAAAAATACGATATCGGCTACCAAGACAAGACATTTCCCGTATTGGCGTCAAGATTTATCTCTATTTTTGCTCCATTCCGATCATAACCTTTCAATTCGATGTGGCCATTTTCTTGCTCGATCTTGATGGGCGTATACCCAAGCTCTTTTGCCTTCTCCGCAAAGGGAGAGGGAATGTTGTAGAGGATCTTGAGATTGCTTGCATAAGGAACGATATCCCCGGTGCTGGGATTAAAATAAAGTTCGATTTCAGCACCGTTGCGATCCCGCCCTTCAACTTCAATACAAGACTTTTCGCGCTCGACTTTCCTGACGGTGTAGCCTAACGCGGTAGCCTGATCGGCAAACGGACCAAGTGGCCGTCCTGGCTCTACCAGAACGTTGCCGCACACCATATCAGCGCGAGCGGAAGACGACGCTCCCAATCCCAGGGCAAGAGCAAAAGCGGCGGGAAGAAGGAGGAAAAACGGACGAGTCATGGTGATCTCCGTAGAGTTCGTGGAAACGATGAGGTCACTTTACCCAAGGATGCCTGATACGATCCTGATGGCGTATGTCAGAATTTTATCAGATTAGTGTTTTATCCCTCCGACAGGCGGGACTCCCGGGCAAAACCACACTTGACATAATCCGACGCGGTTTATGTCTCGCGGCAAAGATTGCTTATCGCTCTTTCCTTCTCTCGATGTCCCGTCTCTTTTTCGCCCTGGAGCGGAGGATCAAGCACCTTGCCAACCTCTCCCGAGGATGGCATACGGGGCCCGCATCGCTCTGTGTCGGGATGAGAGGTCATGGCATGAACATGCATCGTCATCATCCCCTCCTGGCTCCCAGCCGCGCCCGTTTTATCCCGAATATCTGGGATATCCTAGCCTTTGCCCTGTTGATCGGCCTCTTCGCCCTAACCGCCCACGAGGCGCGGGAAACGCTGGAGCCCTTGGCCGCAGTCCAACAAGCGGACCTCTCCCTTGACCCCGCCATGCTCCCCGAGTACGCCCTCCGGACGACCTTGCGCATGTTGGCGGCCTTGGTGGCTTCGGTGATTTTCACCTTCGGTTATGCCACTTTGGCGGCGAAAAGTCGTCGGGCGGAAATGGTTTTGGTGCCGCTGCTAGATATCCTCCAATCGGTGCCGGTGCTGGGGTTTCTCTCTTTTACGGTGGTTGGTTTCATGGCGCTTTTCCCCGGCCAAGTGCTTGGGGTGGAATGCGCCTCGGTCTTTGCCATCTTCACCAGCCAAGCCTGGAACATGACCTTCAGTTTCTACCAGTCTCTGCGGACGATCCCCAAGGATCTGGACGAAGCCTGCCGGAGCTTTCGCCTGTCCGGCTGGCAACGGTTTTGGCGGCTGGAAGTCCCCTACGCCATGCCGGGCCTGATTTGGAACACCATGATGTCCATGTCGGGCGGTTGGTTCTTCGTGGTTGCCTCCGAGGCCATCTCGGTGGGGGACCACACGGTGATGTTGCCTGGGGTGGGGTCCTATGTCGCCCTCGCCATTGCGGAACAGAACCTGGGAGCCATCGGTTGGGCGGTGCTGACCACGCTGGTGGTGATCCTGACGTATGACCAGTTCTTATTCCGCCCCCTCGTCGCCTGGGGGGAAAAATTTCGCTTTGAGCAAACGTCCGCGCAAATCCATCCCGAGTCGTGGCTGCTCAATCTCGTCCAGCGGACTCGCTTGTTCCGCTTGGCGCTTGCTCCTTTGGGGCATGCCCTTCTTCTGGTTTCGCACCTGCGGCTGCTGCCGACGGCGCGCCCTTTGCACCGGCGGCACCGGATGGGGCTTTCGTCGCGTTGGGCGGACGGGCTCTGGTTTGCCCTGGTCGCCACGGGAGCCGCCTTCGCGGTCTGGGAAATCCAGCGTTTCCTGGCTCAATCTTTAACCCTTGCCGATGTGGGCGAAGCCTTGGGCCTTGGGCTGATCACCATGCTGCGCGTGATGATCCTCATTGCCTTGGCGAGCGTGGTCTGGGTTCCCATCGGGGTGTGGATCGGGCTGCGCCCCCGGGTGGCCGAGAAAGTTCAGCCTTTGGTGCAATTCCTCGCGGCGTTCCCAGCCAACATGGTTTTCCCGGTGGTGGTATTGACCATCGTCCGCTTCGGCCTGAATGCCGATATCTGGCTGAGTCCATTGATGGTGCTGGGGACGCAGTGGTACATTTTGTTCAACGTCATCGCCGGCGCCAGCGCTTTTCCCACCGATCTCAGGGAGGCGGCGGCCAGTCTGCGCATCCGCAAAGGTCTGTGGTGGCGCAAGGTGATCTTGCCGGGGATTTTCCCCTCTTACCTGACGGGCGCCATTACCGCCAGCGGCGGCTCGTGGAACGCCAGCATCGTGGCCGAGGTAGCGGGTTGGGGCGATACCACCTTGACCGCCCATGGCCTGGGCGCTTACATCGCTCAGGCGACGGGAGCGGGGGATTATCCCCGGGTCGTGTTGGGTATCGGGGTGATGTCGCTGTTCGTCATCCTGTTCAACCGGGTGCTGTGGCGTCCCTTGTATGCCTTTGCTGCCCGACGGCTCCGCCTGGATTAGAGGTTTTCCCCCCATGAGCGATCGCGTCACGCTGCTTGATCTCCGAGGCATCCGCCAATCCTATCCGAAGCGCGACACCGACGATTTGTTGGTGCTTGACGACGTCTCTCTGACCCTGCGCGAGGGTGAAATCGTGGGATTGCTTGGGCGCTCTGGGTCGGGCAAATCCTCGCTGTTGCGCCTTATCGCCGGTCTCACCCCCCCCACGGCGGGAGAGGTCACGTGGCGCGGCCACCCCCTGCGCGGCCCCACCGAGGGCATCGCCATGGTCTTCCAAAGCTTTGCCCTTTTCCCTTGGCTGAGCGTGCTGGAAAACGTGGAGATTGGTCTTGAGGCCTTAAGCGTGCCGGCGGACGAGCGGCGTCAGCGCGCCTTGGCCGCGATTGATCTGATCGGCCTAGATGGTTTCGAGTCGGCCTATCCCAAGGAACTCTCGGGGGGCATGCGTCAGCGGGTCGGCTTTGCGCGCGCTTTGGTGGTTCACCCCCAACTGCTGCTGATGGACGAGCCGTTTTCGGCCCTCGACGTATTGACCGCCGAGACTCTGCGCACGGACTTGATGGATTTGTGGATTGAAAAACGCCTCCCGCTCAAGTCGATCCTCCTGGTCACCCACAATATCGAAGAGGCGGTTCTTCTGTGCGACCGCATTTTGATTTTTGCCTCGAATCCGGGGCGGATCGCGGCCGAGATCAAGGTTGCTCTTCCCTATCCCCGCAGTCGGACCACGCCGGTGTTCCGCCAATTGGTGGACGATATCTACGCCCGAATGACCAAGCGCGCCCCGGCCCCTCCCACCGAGCGCCAAAGCGCCGAGAGCCCCGAGAGCATGGGTCGAACCGGCCTGGGGTTGCTCCTGCCGCGCATTTCCACCAATAAGCTGGCAGGCCTTTTGGAAACGGTTGCTGCTGCTCCCTACGAGGGCCAGGCCGACTTGCCGGCCCTGGCGGCGACCTTCCAGATGGAGGTGGACGAATTGTTTCCCATCGCCGAAACTCTCCAACTGCTCCGCTTCGCCGACGTCGCCGAGGGGGATATCCGTCTGACCGAACCTGGACGCCACTTCGTCGAGGCCGAGGTCGATGCCCGTAAACGCCTGTTTGCCATGCACCTGGTGCGCTACGTACCCTTGGCTGCCATGATCAAACAGGTCCTGGACGAGCGCTCGACCCACCGCGCCTCAATGACGCGCTTTGCCGAGGAGCTCGAAGAATTCATGTCGAAGGAGGCCGCTGAGGAGACACTGCGAGCCATCATCTCGTGGGGACGCTATGGTGAGCTGTTTGCTTACGACGAGCAGGAAAAGCGCTTCAGTTTGGAGAACCCGGTCTAAACTCCCGATGGGAGACGTTGTATCCATGGAATACGAGGCCCAAGAATAGAGGTATGATGACCATTCGCCTTCTCCCCACCAACCTGATCAACCGCATTGCGGCGGGCGAGGTGATCGAACGTCCGGCCTCTGCGGTGCGTGAGTTGGTCGAGAACAGTCTGGACGCCAAAGCCACCCGCATCGATGTCGTTCTGGCCGACGGCGGCCAAAGTCTCATTGCCGTCAGCGATGATGGCCACGGCATGGGACCAGAGGATTTGGTCTTGGCCCTGGAGCGTCATACCACCTCGAAGTTGCCGGAGGATGATTTGGTCCGCATCCGCCATTTGGGATTTCGCGGCGAGGCACTGGCTTCCATCGCCTCGGTGGCGCGGGTGACGTTGACCTCGCGCCGGAAGGGCGACGAGGACGCTTGGACCATCCGGGTGGAGGGTGGCGTCAAGGGGGCCTTGATGCCCGCCGCTCAAGGGGTGGGCACGCGGGTGGAGGTGCGGGACTTGTTTTACGCCACCCCGGCGCGGCTCAAGTTCTTGAAGACCACCCGCGTGGAGTTGGCGCAAGCGGTGGATGTGTTGGAGCGGCTGGCCATGGCCCATCCTCTGGTGTCGTTTTCCCTCTCCGATGGGCAGCGCACGGTGTTGAGTCTGCCGGCCTTCAAGGGCGCGCCAGAGGAGGCTCTGCTACACCGTCTCGGTGCCGTTCTGGGGCGGGATTTCCAAGCCAACGCCATCGTCCTCAAGGCCGAGCGCGAGGGGATTCGCTTGACCGGATGGGCGGGGTTGCCGACTCTGAATGCGCGCACGGCGGCGCGGCAATATCTGTTTGTCAACGATCGTTCCGTCCGCGACAAGCTGATGAGCGGGGCCGTGCGCGGGGCTTATAGCGAGGTTCTGCCCCATGATCGTCACGCCCTGGTGGCGGCATTCCTGACCCTGCCCCCCGAGGAGGTGGATGTCAACGTCCACCCCGCCAAGGCCGAGGTTCGCTTCCGGGACTCGGGCGTGGTGCGCGGCCTGATCATTTCTGCCATTCGTCACGCCTTGGCCGAGGCGGGACATCGAACCGCCTCGACCTTGACCGCGACGGCTTTGGGCGCCTTCTCACCGGGCCGGGGGGCGTTCGAGACCCCTCGTCCTTCCGCCCGAGCGATCTCCCAGGCGTGGGAGGCGCAGGCACCCCCGGATTCGGCTTATGAATTGGCCGAGACCACCCGACTGCCCGGATTGGCGCTGCCGCCCGCCGTCGCGCCCGAGGCCGAACCGCTGCCGCCGGAGGCGAGGAACTATCCGTTGGGAGCGGCGCGCGCCCAAATCCACGACACCTATGTCATCGCAGAGACTCCCGAGGGCCTGGTCATCGTCGATCAGCACGCCGCACACGAGCGCTTGGTGCTGGCGGCCATGACGGAGGCCGCCAACCAAGGTTCTGTCCCCTCCCAGGCCTTGCTTTTGCCCGAGGTGGTGGATCTTGGCGCGGCCGAGGCGGCTCGGTTGTTGGGGGCCGCCGAGGTTCTGGCCGAACTCGGCTTGGTGCTGGAGTCGTTCGGCGGCGGAGCCGTCATGGTCCGCGCCACCCCCGCCCCCCTAGGGACTTGCGACGTCCAAGGCCTGGTGCGCGATCTGGCGGAGGATCTCGTCGCCTGGGGCGAGGCGCTGGTCTTGAAGGAAAAGCTGTTTTCCGTCTGCGCCACCATGGCTTGTCACGGCTCGGTGCGGGCGGGACGTAAGCTCTCCCTGGTGGAGATGAATGCCCTGTTGCGCGGCATGGAAACCACGCCCCTGTCGGGACAATGCAACCACGGACGACCCACTTATGTGCTCCTGAAACGGGGCGATATCGAAAAGCTGTTCGGGCGGACGTGACTCCGCGCTTGACCTTCCAGGCCATTTGGTAAGAAATTAAAAAAAATCGTCATACCTCCATGGCCGTAAAGGAGAGCGCTTGAATGGGAACCGCCGTCCCTCGTTGGAGTCTTGGTCTTGCGCTCGCAACCCTGCTGCTCTCCCCGGCGCAGGCGCATTTCCTGGAACTGCTGCCCTCCACGGATATCGTCCCCCTGGAGGGATCGCGTGAGGTCAAGCTGCGTCTCGCCTTCACCCATCCCATGGAGCGGGGGCCGGTGATGGAGCTGGCTCCACCCAAGGAGTTCGGCAAACTCACCCCCGAGGGAAGGGTCGATCTGCGCTCGGCCCTTGTGGTGGAAAAACGCGAGGGCAAGACCACTTTTGCCCTGACGCATCGCCTGGTCGCGCCGGGAGACCAGGTGTTCTTCGCCGAATCCATCCCCTATTGGGAGCCCGCCGAAAACAAGTACATCGTGCAATACGCCAAGGTGGTGGTGGATTTCGGCTTGGGCTCCGGGTGGGACCAGTTGGTGGGCTTTCCGGTGGAGATCGAGCCCCTGGTTCGCCCCTATGGCTTGTGGACCGGCAATCAGTTTCGCGGCATCGTGCGTAAGGACGGCAAGCCCCTGCCCTTCGCCACCCTTGAGGTGGAATGGGTCAACGATGGCTCCATCACCCCTCCGGCAGAGGCGTTCGTCACCCAAGTCATCAAGGCCGATGGAGCGGGGGTGTTCAGCTACACTATGCCGCGGGCGGGCTGGTGGGGCTTCGCCGCCCTGTCCGAAAGCAACACCCCCCTGGCCACCCCCAACGGCACCGAGGCTCCCGTGGAGCAAGGAGCCATCATGTGGGTCAAGACGGTGGACATGCGCTGAAATGACTCATATTCCCGATGGCATCGTCACCCTTCCCGTTCTCCTTGGCGGAGCGAGCGTCACCATCGCCGGGTGTGCCCTCGGCCTTAAGCGTCTGACCCCGGAAAAAATACCGCAAGCCGCCTTGCTGTCGGCGTTGTTCTTCGTCGCCGCCTTGGTGCACTTCCCGGTGGGCGTGTCGAGCGTTCACTTGATCCTGAGTGGTCTCATGGGCGTGATGTTGGGGTGGGTCGCCTTTCCGGTCATCCTGGTTGCGGCGGGATTGCAGGCGCTGATGTTCGGCTTCGGCGGTGTCGCCGTTCTGGGGGTCAATGTCATGAACATGGCGGTTCCGGCCGTCGTGTGTGGGGCGCTGTTCGATGGGCTGCAAACGCGTGTCAAGCCCGCGTCACTGGGACTCCTTGCGGGGGGATGCGGCGGCTTGGGAGGCGGACTCGCCGCCCTGATGGTGGCCGTCTCCCTCGGACTGAGCGGGAAAGAGTTTTGGCGCGCGGCCCAGCTGATCGTCGGGGCACATCTTCCGGTCATGATCATTGAGGCCGCGGTCACCGCTGCCGCCGTGGGACTGCTGCTGAAAGTAAAACCAGGAGCTTTGTTGCGATGACCAAGAGCTTTGTTAGAATGAAACATCCTCTCGGTCTTTTTCTGCTGGTGGGAGCGCTCCTTTTCGCCTCGCCTGCCTTCGCCCACAAGATCCTGGTGTTCGCCACCGCTGAGGGACGCGAAATCTCCGGTTACGTCTATTTCAGTGGGGGACAGAGAGCGGCCAACGTTCATATCACCGCCAGCGATCCCGCCGGTGTCGTCCTCTTCACCGGCGAGACCGATGCGCAAGGGGTTTTCCATTTCCCCGCCGGACGGGCCACCGATCATCGCATCAAGGCCACCACCGACGACGGTCACAGCGCCGAAATCCTCATTTCCGCGACGGAGCGCCCTCAAAATCCGAGGCAGCCCAACCGGCCTCTGTGGGATCTGTGGCGTTCGCCGTCCTCGCCAACCACCCCCGACGCCCCACCGCCGCCACCTGCCCCCCTCCCGCCACCGATGAGGGCTCCGGTTTTGCCGCCGCCAAGGACTCCAGCCCCCCCAGAGATCATGCCAACCTCTCCAGAGGTCGTGCCAGCTCCTCCAGAGGTCGTGAATGAGGCGCTTCTGGAACAGGTGGTGGCCCGTCAGGTCCGGCCCTTGCGCGAGCAACTCGATGCTTACCAAAACAAGATCTGGTGGCACGATGTGGTGGGCGGTCTGGGATATATCGTCGGGCTCGGCGGCCTCGCCTTCGGCTTGATGCGAAGGAAATCGCCCCCCTCATGAGCCTCGTGGATTCCCTTGACCCCCGCACGCGCCTCCTGGCCGTTCTCCCCTTCGCCGGGGTGGTGGCGCTGTTGGAGCGTCCTCTGGCGGTGGCGGTCGCGGTGGGCGGGGCGCTGATCGCGGCCGTGGTGGCGCGACTGGCCCCGCGGGCAACCCTGCGGCGGTTGCTCGCCGTGGATGGGTTGATGCTTCTGGCGCTGGGGATGCTGCCCTTTACCGTGCCGGGAGAAACCGTAACGACCGTGGCGGGACAAACCCTCTCGCGGGAGGGACTGATCCAGGCGAGCCTTATCCTCGGTAAGGCCAACGCGGTGGTATTGATGCTGTTGGCGTTGCTGGAGTCCCTGCCGCCTCCCACCTTGGGCCGAGCGCTCGCGCGGTTGGGATTGTCGGACAAGCTGACTCAGTTGATCCTCTTCACCCTTCGCTATATCGATGTGCTCCGTCAGGAATACGAGCGCCTGCGGACCGCCATGCGAGCCCGGGCCTTCGTCCTGGGAACCAACCGGCACACATGGCGGAGCGTGGGCTTCTTGTTCGGCATGCTGATGGTGCGCACCCTGGAGCGCTCGGATCGCGTCTTGGCCGCCATGCGCTGTCGTGGCTTCGACGGACGTTTTCCCTCCCTTGAGGACGATCAGGGGAGATTTCGCCGCCGTGATGGACTCTTCCTGATGGGGTTGGTGGGGGGGCTGGTGGTGCTGGCCGCCATCGAGATCCGTTGAGCATGGAGCCGCTGTTTCGCCTCGATCACCTTGGTTTTGGCTATGATCCAGAACGCCCCGTGTTGAAGGGGGTTTGCCTGGATCTCGTTGCGGGGGAGAAAATCGCCCTGTCCGGTCCCAACGGAGCCGGGAAAACCACCCTGTTTCACTTGATGCTGGGGCTCCTGGTGCCGTCTTGCGGCCGGATCGTTGCCTTCGGCAACCTCCGCCAACGAGAGAAGGACTTCAAGGAGGTGCGTCGCCGCGCTGGATTGTTGTTCCAAGACAGCGATGATCAGTTGTTTTGCCCCACCGTGACGGACGACATCGCCTTTGGTCCCTTGAACCTTGGCAAAAGCGTGGCCGAGGCGCGGGGCCTCGTGGACGAGACCTTGGCGAGCCTCGGCCTCCAAGATCTCAAGGACCGTCTTACCCATACCCTTTCCGGGGGACAGAAGCGTTTGGTGGCCTTGGCCACGGTGCTCGCCATGCGCCCCGAGGTCTTGTTGCTGGACGAACCCACCAATGGACTCGACGACACCACGGCGGAAAGGTTAACTGAGGTGCTGGCCGCTCTGCCCCAGGCGATGATGATCATCTCCCATGATCGCCGGTTTTTGGATCGCGTGGCCACGCGAGGCCTCCACCTGCATGAGGGACGCTTGTCTCCCTCCTCTCAAGGACCGTTGTCACCATGATCGTCGTTTATAACCGTACCGATAACCGCCTGCTCCGAGGGGGGCCTGAGGTCTTGACCCCCGATGCCTTGTGGATCGACCTGCTGTCGCCCTCCACCGAAGAAGAGCACGCCGTGGAGGCCTTGCTCGGTTTCGACGTCCCCACCCACGAGGAAATGAAAGAGATTGAACTCTCCCGGCGGCTGTCGCGGGAGGATGGTATTTTGACCATGACCGCTCCGGTGGTGGCGAACTCCACCGGCATCAATCCAGAGACGGGACCGTTGACCTTTATCCTGACGGCGGATCGTTTGTTGACGGTGCGTTATTCCTCCCCCCAGACCCTGATCAATTTCCAGGCTCGCCTCGAGCGGGTCCGCCCGACCCTGGTGGGGCCAGAGGAGATGGTGCTCGACCTGCTCGATGCCTTCGTCGAACGCCTGGCCGATGTTCTGGAGCGCGTCGCCCTGGATCAGGATAATATCTCGCACCGGATTTTCCACCATCCCACGCCGTTTCGTCACCGGCGACGCACCAGTCCGCGCGAGTTGGAGGTCATCTTGCGCACCATCGGACGCGGCGGAGACCTTCAATCCCGAGCGCGGGATAGTATTACCGGACTGCGGCGGGTGGGGGCCTTCCTGGCCTCGGATCAAAGACTTCTCGCCACCAAGAATGGAAGCGCTCGGATGGCAGTTATCGCCAGCGACTTGCAATCCTTGTCCGAGTACGCCGACTCTCTTTCGGTCAAAATCTCTTTTTTGCTGGACGCGACTTTGGGGATGATCAATATCCAACAGAATAATATTATTAAGCTGTTCTCGGTGATGGCGGTGTTGTTGATGCCTCCCACCCTGGTTGCCAGCATCTATGGCATGAATTTTCGCCACATGCCCGAATTGGAATTCGTTTGGGGCTATCCCGCCGCGCTCGGATTGATGCTCGTGGCGGCGATTCTGCCTTATTGGTTGTTCAAACGGAAAGGGTGGATGTAGCGGAATCTCGCATGATTTTTATTGTTTTTACAGCCCTCTCGGGGGATGCTCCCCGGCATCGCTTCCCATCGGAGACTGTTAGGGAATGACCGAACGTTCCTATCGCGAGATCCTGCGTCGTCCCTCACGGCGCATCCATGTGGGGAAGGTTCCCGTGGGGGGTGGGGCCCCCATCACCGTTCAGACCATGACCAACACCCCCACCACCGATGTGGCGGGAACCGTGGCCCAAATCCGCCGCGCCGAGGCCGCCGGAGTCGATATCGTGCGCGTCTCCTGTCCCGACGAGGACTCCACTGCGGCCCTGAAGCACATCATCGCCCAGGTCTCCGTTCCGGTGGTGGCCGATATCCATTTCCACTACCGTCGCGCCATTGAGGCCGCCATCGCAGGAGCGGCGTGTCTGCGCATCAATCCCGGCAATATCGGCTCCGCCGAACGGGTGCGCGAGGTGGTACAAGCCGCCAAGGATCACGGCTGCTCCATGCGCATTGGCGTCAATGCCGGGTCGTTGGAAAGGCACCTTTTGGAAAAATACCGTGAACCCTGTCCCGAAGCCATGGTCGAAAGCGCCTTGGAACACGCAGCGATCCTCCAGGATAACGATTTCCACGAGTTCAAGATCAGCGTTAAGGCCTCGGACGTGTTTCTCGCCGTGAGCGCGTATCAGAGACTCGCCCAGGCGTGCGACCATCCCCTCCACCTGGGAATCACCGAGGCGGGGGGGATGATCGCCGGGACGGTCAAGTCCGCCATGGGAATCGGAAATCTCCTGTGGGGCGGTATCGGTGATACCATCCGCGTCTCCTTGTCTGCCGCGCCTGAAGAGGAAGTCAAAGTCGGACATGAGATCCTGAGAGGGCTTGGGCTGCGCAATCGGGGCGTGAAAATTATTTCTTGCCCGTCCTGTGCACGACAAGGGTTTGATGTGGTCAGCGTCGTCGCAGAACTGGAAAAACGCTTGGCCCACGTGGTAGAGCCCGTGACACTCTCCATCATCGGCTGCGTCGTCAATGGACCTGGGGAAGCCCGGGAAACCGATATCGGCTTGACGGGAGGGGGGCAAGACATGCACATGCTTTACATCGCCGGAGCGCCGGATCATCGGATGGAAGGGGAAGGAATGATCGAAAGAATTGTGGGCTTGGTCGAGGAACGAGCGGCGCTGCTGGCGGTCAAGGGCCTAAGGCCCTTGACCCCTTCTTGCGACGCCAACGGAGCATCTCGTGACCCCCCTTCAGCCCGCCCGCGGCACCCATGACCTCCTCCCCGAGGACGCCCGCCGCCACCGTTTCATCGAAGACACGGCCTTTCGCATTGCCGAACGCTACGGCTATGGCGAAATCATCACGCCCATTTTCGAGTTCACGGATCTGTTTACGGGCACCCTGGGCGAGACATCCGATGTGGTGACGAAGGAGATGTACACCTTCACCGATCGCTCGGGTGAATCCTTAACCCTTCGCCCCGAGGGCACGGCGGGGGTGGCTCGGGCTTTTATTTCCAACTCCCTAACGACGCCCTTAAAGTTATTTTACCGCGGCCCAATGTTCCGCCAAGAGCGCCCTCAAAAAGGTCGTTTTCGTCAGTTCCACCAAGTTGGCATTGAGTTTTTGGGCCTAGAGACGCCGCTTGCGGATGTGGAGGCGATTGCGGTTGGCTGGCAACTTCTCCGGACTCTTGGCCTGGGCGAGAAGGTGCAGCTCCAGTTGAACTCCCTGGGCGATCTTGACAGTCGCTTGGCGTACCGGCATGCGTTGGTCGAATATTTGTCTCCGTTCCGGGACAAGCTCTCGACGGAGAGCCTAGTTCGCCTGGACAAAAATCCCTTGCGTATTTTGGACTCGAAGAGCGCCACGGACCAAGAGATTGTCGCCGGAGCCCCCTTGATGACGGACAGCCTGACTCCAGAGGCTCGTGATTTCTTTGACCAAGTGATGTCAGGTCTAACGGCGCTGGGAATTCCCTTCACCTTAAATCCCAAACTGGTGCGTGGTCTCGATTACTACTGTCACACGGCTTTTGAGTTCACCAGTACTGCCCTGGGAAGCCAAAGTGCGGTTTTGGCCGGAGGCCGCTACGATGGTCTGATTGCCCGCATGGGGGGGGCCCGGACTCCCGGGATCGGCTGGGCCGCCGGAGTGGAACGTTTGGCCTTGTCGAGCGGGTGCGAGGCTCCTCAATCGCGTCCGATCGCGATTATCCCCATGGGAGATCAAGTGGCGGCGTTGGCCTTAGCGGATCGTCTGCGCACGGCGGGACTGGCGGTGGATCTAGGTTTTTCCGGAAACATGAAGAAGCGCCTGTCGCGCGCCGCCGAGCACAAGGCCCGCTTCGCGGTTATCTTAGGAGAGGACGAGATGGCGCGGGGCGTGGCCGCCGTGCGCGATCTGGATGCCACCACCCAAGAAGAAATCACCTTGTCGCAGTTGGAGGCCTATCTCCTCCACCGAGGCACTGAATGAGTCTGCCGCGTTTTACGGTTATTGGGACGAATCATCGCTCGTCGTCTTTATTGCTCCGGGACCAGTTGTTTATCGACGACAGGGCTGCGGTACCGTTTCTGACCGGTCTTAAAGGCCGCGGCCTGCACGAGGCCTTGGTCCTGTCCACTTGCGACCGGGTGGAGGTCTGGGCCAGCCACCCCGATGCCCGAGCCGTCGCCGAAATCGTCTGCGCCAGCTTTTCCGAACGAGCCGGTCTGCCGATCCCCGTTCTGACCGAACAACTTTACGACCACACCGGCCCCGCAGCGATTCGTCATGCGTTTTCGGTAACGTCCTCGTTGGATTCCCTGGTGGTGGGGGAGCCTCACGTTTTCGGCCAAGTCAAAACGGCCCATCGCCTGGCGCGAGACGCCGGGGCCTGCGGTCCCGAGCTCGAGACGGTTCTGCAAGCCGCTTTCGCCACGGCCAAGCGCGTGCGGAGCGACACCCGCATCGGCGAAGGCCCCGTTTCCATCGCCGCTGCCACCGTACAACTGGCGCGGGATCTCCACGGGGATCTGTCCAAGTGCCGGGGCCTGTTGGTGGGTGTGGGCGACATGGGCGAACTGGTGGCCGAGAGTCTCCTGGCGGCGGGGTTGTCCCGCTTGACGGTGACCGCGCCGCATCAGCCTCGCGCCGATGCCCTGGCGCAGACGCTCAATGCGCATGTGGTCGCGTTCGAAAATCTCGCCGAGGCCCTGGTCGAGGCCGAGATCGCGATTTTGTGCATCGGCTCGCGCACGGTGTCCCTTTCGGCGGCCACCATGAGCACGGTGCTGAAGAAACGGCGCAGGAAGCCGATGTTTGTGGTGGATGCGGGGATTCCCGGCGACGTGGAGCCTTTGGTGAACCGCGTGGATGGCGCTTTTCTCTACGATCTGTCGGATCTGGAGCGCGTCGCCTTGGCCGGACGCGCCGGACGAGAACAGGCCGCCCGGCAAGCCGTCGCGATGGTGGATGACGAACTGGCCGAGTTCCTGCGAGGACGCGCCGAACGGGCCGCTGTCCCCGCCATCGTCGCCTTGCGCCTCTTGTTCGAGAAAACCCGCGAGACCGCTCTGGTCGAAGCGGAGGGAAATGCCGAAGAGGCAACCCGCTTGCTGATCAATCGCCTGCTCCATGCCCCGTCCGAGACCTTGAAGGGGGCCGCAGCGACGGGGGCAGACTGGCAGGGCTTGGAGAAAACCCTCCAACGTCTTTTCCGGCTGGAATCTTGAGGCTGGGGCCATGGACGATCCTCCCCGCATTCTTATCGTTGACGATGATCCCGAAATCCGCGAGTTGCTCGCTCGGTTTCTGACCAAGCACGGCCTTTGTGTCACCGTGGCCCGGAACGCGGCCGAGACCGCGCCTTTTCTTGAGAAGCCCGGTTTTGAGAAAGCAGGGCTTGAGAAAAAAGACGCCATCGACTTGATGGTCCTGGATCTGATGATGCCGGGAGAGGACGGTTTGGCCCTGATCCAACGGCTCCGCGCCCAGGGCTGCGCCCTGCCCATCATCTTGCTCACCGCCATGGGCGAGGAAGCGGATCGCATCGTCGGTCTGGAAATCGGCGCCGATGATTATTTGGCCAAACCGTTCAGTCCTCGGGAATTGTTGGCGCGCATCAAGGCGATCTTGCGCCGGAGCAACAGCGGTCCTGTTCCTCCTGTGGCTGGGGGGGGGCGCGGCAGGCTCCACCGCTTTCAAGGCTGGACGCTGGACCTCGCCAGTCGCGATTTGACCAGTCCCGAGGGGGTGAGGGTGGCGCTCTCGGCTGGAGAGTTCGATCTGCTCCAGGTGTTCCTTGAGCATCCGCGGCGGGTTCTGTCGCGGGATCTTCTGCTGGATCTGGCGCGGGGACGCCAAGCCATCGCCTTTGATCGCTCCATCGATATCCAAGTCAGTCGCCTCCGCCGTAAGCTGAAGGACGACCCCAAGGAGCCTCAGATGCTGAAAACCGTCCGAGGCGGAGGCTATCTGTTCACCCCCGAGGTGGAGAGCGCGTGAAAGCTCTGCTCCCGGATAGCATCCTTAGCCGCACCGTGGCGATCCTCCTTGTCGCCCTTGGGGTGATGCTCGCTGTGGCGCTGTTGATGTTTTCCGAGCAGCGCTCCCGTGCCCTCGACTCCCTCGGCGGCTGGAACGCCACGGAGCGCATCCCCAGCCTGGTCCAACTCCTGGAGGAAACACCCGAGGAAGATCGGTTCGATCTTCTCTCCCAGCAGGAAACCCCCGGCTTTCGCATCGGTTGGGACAGCGTGCCCCTGGTGAGCGAGAACGATGGCGACGAGTCTTCTCCCGAGCTGGTCACCAGCCTCACCCGCCAACTGCGCGACGCCATGGAGGACGAAGATCGCCTGATCCGCGTCTCCACCCGCTCTCCGCCGCGACGGTTTGGCCTGCTCTCCGGTCCGGCCTTGCGCATCTCCGTCGCCCTGGAAGACGAGTCGTGGCTCAATGTCGTGGTCCCTCTGCACCGGGGGGATTCCTTGTGGCGAGCAAGCTTCTTGCTTCCCCTGACGGCGGCCCTGCTGGTGATTATCGGCGGCACCCTCTGGGGAGCCCAACGCGCCACCCGCTCGTTCAGCCGCTTTGCACGCGCGGCGGAACGGTTGGGGATGGATGTTGGGGCCCCCCCCCTGGCCGAGGCGGGGCCTCGGGAAGTTCGCCTCGCCGCGCGAGCGTTCAACGTCATGCAAGAGCGCATCCGGCGCTTCGTCCAAGATCGCACTCAAATGATGGCCGCTGTCAGCCACGACCTCCGCACGCCACTCACCCGGATGAAACTGCGCGCTGAATTCGTCGAGGACGAGCAAGAACGCACCAAGATGCTGGCCGATCTCGACGAAATGGAGGCCATGATCGCCGCCATCATGACCTTTGCCCGCGATGATGCCGCTCGGGAAGAGCACTGCCTGGTGGATCTGGCCGCTCTGGTCCAGGGACTGGCGGAGGATCTTGGTGCCTCCTACCAAGGCCCCGAGAGTTTGGTGATGGCGCTCCGCCCCGTCACCTGCAAACGGGTGGTCGCTAACCTGGTGGAGAATGCCCTGAAATACGGAGACCAAGCCCGCACCAAGCTGCTCGACCACACCGACACGGTGGTGCTGGAAATTGATGACGATGGTCCCGGCATCCCCGAAGCATCCTTCGAGACCGTATTTCAGCCCTTCACCCGCCTGGAAACCAGCCGGAACCGCGCGACCGGAGGGGTGGGATTGGGGTTGTGGATCGCTCGGGCGGGGGCGCGCGCCCATGGGGGCGACATTGCCTTAAGCAACCGGGAAGACGGTGGTTTAAGAGTCACGGTCTTCTTGCCTCGACGGACAGAGGCAAGCCCCTTGTAACGAGAACCCGATCTTTCCTTAACTTCTGAACATAAAATAGACGGCCCCCACCATACATGCCGCCGCCCAGACATAATCCCACTTAAACGGTTGATTCATATAAAAAACCGCAAAGGGGATAAAAACGGTCAGAGAAATAACCTCCTGAATAATCTTCAATTGGGAGAGACTGATTGCAGTATAGCCGATTCGATTGGCCGGGACTTGTAACATGTATTCAAACGAGGCAATTCCCCAACTGACGAGAGCGGCAAAATACCATGGCGCCGTCTGCAAATTCTTCAAGTGTGCATACCACGCAAACGTCATAAAGACATTCGAGCCCACCAATAGAGCAACGGTGAAAAAAATAGGATGAGACATCTCTATCTGCCACGTTTTGGTTCATTCTGCACACAATGTAATCTATAAATTATCTGTGGCAAGGCTTTTAGGGAAGGAGTGTGTCTCTTTCCTCTGGTCACGGCAAGCCGGTCGTAACAAAAGAGCGTTCTATGTCGTGAAACATGTTGCATGCTTTCTCGATCTGCTCCTCCGCCACAAAGATCAACGAAGGAGAAGAGGGATGTTCAGCCACAAAACGTCGAAGAGATGCCATGCTGCTGCCATCCGGCAGAGGATAGTGAAGGAGGATCAGATCGTAAGGATCGTCCGGGCCAAAGACCTTTCTCGCCTTGATGATGCTCTCCACATGGGTCACTTGAACCCGCGCCTTCAGTTTTTCCCCTATCTCTTCGTGGCCAGGACCAACCGCGAGAATCCGAAAGAAGTCTGAGTTAGTCTTGGTGGCCAACGCGCGACTCATATCGGCAAAAAATGAAAATTCATCCCGGTACATGCTCTTCCCTCCGAAAGCGCCCACCTTTGCGGAGAACCCGCAAAGGTGGTGGTCGGGGAGTTCAAAGAGCCTGTACGACAAGGCTGCGGTAGCCTTTAGGCTTTCACCTTGGACATACGCCACCGCCTCCCCGACCATAAACGAATCTATGGTCGAGGGGTCACGAGGCGTGAAAACGGCTCTACGGAGCCGGTCGTACAGAGGGCTTTGAACCCCTCAAGAAAGCTCAAATAAGGCCTCCTCAGGGAAAAGCGTACCATGTTGTGTGAAAGGGTCAACCCGTTACGATCTCCAACGACTCGTCCACACCTTAATATGAACTAAAAATAGACCCCTGCCCCGCTGGGTGGTGTAAGAGCGGACCGTCGGGGGGTGTGAACGCAAAGCGGCAAAGCCATGGCCTCTTGCCCCCCCTTCTCTGAGCCCAAAAAAAAGATGTGGAAAGTGGTTGACTGCGTCCCATAAAGGAGTCAGCATCAAGGTGTCGAGTATCGACGGAGGTGCAAGCACCGCGTTTGAAGTTCAACTCGAGTGTTCCAGCTTCTGGGTTCCTCATGCGGGGAAGTCGGAGATGGGCGGGAGGATGGGAATACCATGACGCCACCTGGTTGGAGTGCGGATGTTTCCTGTTAGAGGCATCCGCGAGCACACAAAGCAACTGAATTTGTTATCGGCGGTTGCCGAACGATAGGTCTGTGGACCGAGATCGATGTCGCGCACGGAAGGAACCGTCTTCCGTGCGGGCATCGGCATGTCCTGTGGGGTTTGGCTCGTGCTGTCGAGGGCGAGACCGGTAAACGAGACCGGTAAACGAGACCAGAAAACGAGCCCTCTGACGAAAGACCTGCCCCCAGGGGTCCTGTGCCACTCTCCGGTGGGACGGGAAAAACCAGAAAAGGGGAGAGGGAAGATGGTGGCGGAGAATAAGGGGGGACTGGTCGCGACCGTCCTTTTGGCAGGCTTAGCCCAGGCCGAGGAATTTTCGCTTGTATTACAAGGGATACGGTGTCGTCCTCAACCGAGGCGAAGCGGCGAAATGGTTTGAACGAGCCACTGTTTAAGGCCACCCCGAGTCGCAATACGTCATGGGAACCTTGTATGAAGAGGGATGCGCTCCCCAAGGACATCACCAAAGCCACAGCATGGTTCAAAGAAGCGGCAGCACTGGGGAACAGGGCTACCCAATGATGAAAAGAAAAGGGGTCCGGGCATCGTCCGGGCGGGGATTGGGGCGGCAGCCCCGGCGCAAGCCAGACAACCTCCCCTCCCGCTCCCCCTTCTACTCCAAACGCGCCATAATCTCGTCTGCAATCTCACAATTGGCCTGGACGCGCTGCACGTCATCATTATCTTCGAGCAATTCCAGCAGCTTCATCAGCGTCTTGGCGGTTATCTCATCGCTCACGGGCGTGGTGACTCGCGCTTGCCAATCCAGACGCGCATGTTCCGGTGTGCCGAGTTTTGCTTCCAGCGCATCGCGAACGGTGGCGAGATCGTCGGGGGTACAGACGATATCGTGCCCCTCCTCGGAGGACTCGACGTTTTCGGCTCCTGCGTCGAGGGCAGCCTCGAACAGAACCTCGGCACTGGCGGCGCTGGCGGGATAGCGAATCGAACCGATTCGTTCAAACATGAAGGAGACCGAGTTGGACTCCCCCAAGGCTCCGCCATTTTTCGTGAAGGCGGAGCGAATTTCCGATGCGGTTCGGTTCCGATTATCGGTCATGGCCTCGACGATAATGGCGACGGATCCGGGGCCGTAGCCTTCGTAGCGGATTTCCTCATAGTTGGTTCCATCGTCGCCGCCGGCCCCACGCTTGATGGCGCGATCCATGGTGTCCTTGGGCATGTTGGCGGCTCGGGCGGCTTGGACCGCGGCACGCAGACGAGGGTTCAGCGCGGGGTCTGCCTGGCCGCTTTTGGCGGAGACGGTCAACTCGCGGATGAGCTTGGTGAAGATTTTGCCCCGTTTGGCGTCCTGAGCGCCTTTGCGGTGCATGATATTTTTGAATTGAGAATGACCAGCCATGAGGGATCACACCTGAAGGGGACGGATAGTGAGGGTGGCTCTAGCACATCTCGCGGGGCGAGAGCTACTGAGAATGGGGAGGAGCCAAAGAAAACAGAGGCGTGAATCGGTGTCGGAGTCGCCACTGTCTACTCGCAGCCGCCCTCCTTGTGAATGAACTCAATTTTCTGCTCGTTCAAATAACGGATGATATCCTCGCTACTAATAGCGAAACCAGCGTGCGCGCCTTGAGCGGCCGCGATGTTGATGAAGGTGTTGATGCCGATGACCCGGCCGCAGGAATCCACCAAGGGACCGCCGCTGTTTCCCCCCGAAATGGGCGCCGAGTGCGCAATGGTGGGGAGGCCGCGCTCGCGGTTTTGCCGTGCCATGACGGCACCTTGGGACAGGGCCAAGTTGGGCATGGCCGCCATGTTGCCTCCCAGCAAGGCCCGGAAGTTGGAGTCGTTTTCCAACAGTAAGCCGGGAAAGCCCGCCGCTACCACCTGCTCCAGGTCCGAGGTCTGCGCCGTCAGCGGGATGGCGAAGGGCGAGGTGGCCCCGCTCACCCGGAGCACGGCATAGTCGCGTCCGCCGGGATCCTCTTTTGAGGTCATGACGAGAATCTGCGCCTGTTTGGGGCCACCGGTTCCCTGGCCCATGACGATGATTTTGGAAGGATCGCCCTCGATGACCACATGCCGATTGGTGATCACCAGATCGGGCGTGATGAAAAATCCCGATCCACTGCCCTGGCCCGCGAGCACCAACACCACCGCCTGGTGAAGTTGTGCCGCCAGTTCCGTGCGCGACAGGGCTTTGACCGAAGCACCTCCTCCCGTCGGCACAACCGGGGCGGCGATGGCGGAGAGCTTCAAGAGCGCGCGAGCCTCTTGCGGATGGGCGCAGACATCGCTCTGGGAGAGGATTCGTAATGTCTCCAGGCGTTTTCGCAGCGCGGGGATGCTGGTTTCCTCCGCCGCTGTGGCGGGGAAGACGCAGAGCGTGCACAGAAGAACCGCAAGACATAAGATACGCATGGTCCCTCCAGAGATCCCAGCAGCGAGTATAGCGCCTGAGACGTCTGGGGCCAATCAGCGCTTGCAACAATTCTCCCACTGTGGCGAGATATCTCCTCCCCGATAACAACGGAGACCGATGTGTTGCGCTCGGTTGCCCCCTTTCTTTGCCTCGTTTTCCTTCTGTCGTCCTGCGCCTCGACCAGCGTCCCCTGGCAGAGCGCGACCATCCCTAAAGAGCGGTGGGCCAGCGATTGGCGTGCTTGTAAACGAGCGGCGGAAGCGCAAGTTGGCTTCCAAGAGCCCTCGTCGCCGAGTCCGTTTGGCGATCTTGATCGCTCTAAGGCGAAGGGCCAAGCCAACGCGCTTGCGGGCCAATGTATGCGTGACTTTGGGTACGCCCCGACGAAGCCTTAAACGGTCAAAATTTAAAGGGCCAAGGTTTAAAGGCCCCCTCTTTCCTCCAAGGAGATACCTCAATGGCCGAGATCGAGATCTATTCGACAAAAGTGTGCCCCTATTGTGACCGGGCCAAGAGCCTGCTGGATCGCAAGGGGGCGCCCTATAGCGTGATCGACGTTTCCGACGATGCGGAGTTGCGCGCGGTGATGATGCAACGCTCGGGAGGCCGCCGCACGGTCCCCCAGATCTTCATCAATGGAGAGCACATCGGCGGTTGCGATGATCTTTACGCCCTGGAGTCCGCAGGAACACTGGATGGCAAACTCGGGACGGCCCCATGACGGGGAAGTTTCGTGCGGCGTGTCTCCAGGTTAATGGCAGCAATGATTTGCAGCGCAACATCGAGATCGCCTCGGCTCTCGCCATAGAGGCCCGGACGGCCGGGGCGGACTTGATTTTGATGCCGGAGAACGTGGCGATGATGGAGTGGGGACGCTCCAACATTGTGCTGAAGGCCATGCCAGAGAGCGAGCATCTCGCCCTACAAGCCTTCCAAACCCTGGCGCGAGACCTGGAGTGCTGGCTGCACACGGGCTCTCTTGCGGTCCTGTTGGACGGTGGGATGGTGGCGAACCGGAGCTACGTGCTGACGCCCGCCGGAAGCGTTGCCGCCGCTTACGACAAGATCCACATGTTCGATGCCGACCTGGGCGCAGGAGAAGTCTACCGCGAGAGCACAACCTTCCTGGCCGGAAACCAAGCGGTGGTGGCCAAGCTCCCCTGGGGGAAGTTGGGCCTGTCGATTTGCTACGATTTGCGCTTCCCGCATCTCTACCGAGCCTATGCCAAGGTGGGGTGTCACTTTTTGGCCATTCCCGCCGCCTTCACCAAAGGAACCGGACGCGCGCATTGGCATATTTTATTGCGTGCGCGAGCAATCGAGACCGGTTGTTATGTCTTTGCTCCGGCGCAGGTGGGAAGCCATGTGAATGGCCGAGAGACCTATGGACATGCCCTTATCGTGTCGCCCTGGGGGGAGATCCTCGCGGATGCACTGGAGCGTCCAGGTTGGATCATGGCCGAGATTGACCCCCAAAAAGTCGAGGATGCCCGCCGAAAATTACCCTGTCTCGAGCATGACAAACCCTTCGTAATGCCTCTGCGATCATAGGAGGAAAGAGGCAGAGAGACTGCCTATTGGGGTAAACCTAAATTCTTTTTCAATCTTTTGGCGGGGGTAATTTTCTGCAAGCCTAAAACCCTTTTTTTTCTTGCAACGCGGAAAGCGGCGGCGTATATACTGCGGTGCAGCAAGGGAGTGGTGGTTTCACCACTCAGGCGCTGTCTTTCTTGGACGTTTCCTCCCTAAACTTGAGCCGTTGAGAAATCAGCGGCTCTTTTTTTTGTGGAAAATCAAAGAGATGCGGCCTTATACCGTTTGGAACGTCCCCCTCGCGGTGAAAGAAAAGGGGGTCCGGGGCATCGCCTCGGGCGGGGGTTGGGGCGGCAGCCCCGGCGCAAGCCAATCCCCCCATCCCCCCCCGACCCCCCAACAAAAAACCCCCGATTGTTTCGGGGGTTTTTTGTTGGGGGGTCGGG
>JAVBJO010000186.1:0-10109 GCA_031546925.1 Rhodospirillaceae bacterium | reverse complement strand
GCCCGGCCTTATCCGCATCGCCACAAGCGAAGAGGTCGACACGGGCGAGGATCATGCCTCCGCCATCACCCCGAGAACCCTATCGGAAGCCCTCGGCCTCGTGTGGAACACCCTGCCCGCCGCCTCCGAGGAAGCGCCGGGGGTCATCCGCATCGCCACGCAGGAGGAGGTCGCCGATGGTTCGGACGAGGAGAGCGCCGTTACTCCCGCCGGGGTCAAAGCGGCACTGAACCAGCTCGCTCTGAGCCAGATCCCCAGGCTCGACAGCGTCAATCTGTTCACAGCAGCGCAGCGCATGGCGGTGGTGACGCTCGCGGACTCCGCCGTCCTCACGCTTGATCTCGCCCAGGGCAACAACTTCGAGGTGACCCTCGCGGGGAACCGGACCCTCAGCAACCCCACCAACCTCGTCGCGGGGCAATCCGGCTTCGTCACGATCCATCAAGATGCAACAGGGGGGCGGCTCCTTGCCTGGGGGTCCGCCTGGAGCTTCGGCAATATGGGGCTGCCACGCCTCTCTCAGGCCCCCGGAAGCAGGGATGTCATCGCCTACTGGGTCGTTCAATCCGACGTCATCGTCGCGGAAGTCATCGGAGGAAATCCAACATTTGGCACAGTTATCATTTCAGAAAATGAAAATAATATTGATGTTTCTGCCCGCTTGAAAGAGTCTGGATGGAATGGAAGCTCAAAAATAAATGCAACAATCCGGCTCAATAATGGTGTCGTTGTTGGATCGGCATCAACAGCGATAGCTGCTCTGACCATCCCAGAACTCCCTACCGGGTCCACGGTAACACTTGAAAATAACGGCTCCATTGTCGGGGCCGGAGGCTTCGGTGGAGGTCACTGGCCCGGCGAGCCCAATGGCTCCATTAAGGAGAACGGGGAGAAAGGCGGCACCGCTCTTCTCATCCAGCATCCCACCACAATCCTCAACTACGGAACCATCGGCGGCGGCGGCGGTGGCGGTGGAAAAGCCGGAAATGGCGCACCAGGGGGGGGAGGGGCTGGCATGCTTCCCGGCCCAGTCATCGTCGCATCGGGATTGAGCCCCGTTGCCGGAACTCTCACCACGGGTGGGACCGGAAGCCCAACGCCATCCCCAGCAGGGGCGCGAGGCGGAGACCTGGGCATGGCTGGGGCAACGGGAAGCCGCTCGGGAGGCGCTGCAGGTGCGTATTGCGTCGGCAATAGTCTCGTCACGTGGACCATCCTTGGAACTCGACTTGGAACAGTAACGGCATAAGAGGTTCTGGATATGTATGCGGAAATCATCAATAATAAGATAGTACAATCTGTAGAAAATAATGCAGAAGTCTTATTACATAATGGAACAAGATATCCAGAATTTTGGCCAAAAAACGAAATTCCAGGCCTTACCCCGGTTATCGATCCAGGACGGCCTGATCCAGAAAAATTTCTGGTGACACGAAGGGAGGTTATTCTCTCTGATGACATCCCTACACTGGTTTATGCCACGGAAGTCATCGTCCCTCAGCCCCCTCCTTCTCCGTGGATTGCGAGTGTTAAGGAGCTGTTGGATTTGATGGTCGGCCAAGCGAAACGCGATTGCTCCCAGGCCATTGAGGCGCTCTGGCCAGACTTCAAACAGAGAAACGCCGCCCTTGGGATCTATGGCGAGGCAGGGCTCAAAGCCTGCACGCAACACATCGCGGCGTGCCGCTCCCTCTGCGACGAACACGAAGGCGCGCTAATGGCGCTGGCGGAAATAGAGGATAGAGAGGGATTGCTCGCCTATCTAGGAAAGAACTTCCCTGATATCGACAAATTTAATTAGAGAAAAATGGAGAAATGAGGTGGAAAATACGCATGTTTTTATGTGGGCTCTCGGTATTTTTAACACCGTATTGATGGCTGTGTTTAGTGCGTTTTGGCGGCACTCGGGAGATGTTCACAAGGAACTCTTCACGAAGTACAACTTTCTTCATGAGACGCTGGTAAACTATCGCATAAGCGTCGCAAAGGAATATGTCTCCATCGAGGCTTTTCGGAATGGTCTTGAACGGATGGAGCGCCTTAATTCACAATGGTTCGAGGAAATAGATAAAAAATTCGATACCTTCTCTCAACAATTATATGAAATGAGAGAAAAAATGAATTCGTAGAGCAAACTCGACGCAATACCTAAAAATAGGGAGGTTCTTCCATGCTCGCCATTTTTTCAGCTCTCTTCGGATTCGCAGCGCCCTTCCTGCCAGAGTTAATGAAGTTCTTCAACCGCCGTCAGGACAACACCCACGAATTGGCGATGATGGACTTGCGGCTGAAAAACGCCAATGCCGAACACACCTGGCGTATGGAAGAAATCAACGCCGCCGCCGACATTGCCGAAATGCAGACCTTGCGCCAACCCACACCTTCGTTTGGCGTCCAAATTCTTGACAAGGCGCAAGACAGCCTTCACCCAGCCTTGTGGGTGCCGATTTTCTGGCTGTTCGCGCTTCTCGACTTCATCGCAGGCCTGGTCCGTCCAGGAATCACCTGGGCGGTGGTGGGAGGCTACCTCGCCTACAAGCTGGCCCTCTACCAGACCCTGACCAGTGCCCGCTTCGGCAACGACTGGGCCGGAGCCATGAGCCAGTTGTGGAAAGAAGACGACTACGCGGTGCTCTCCCTGGTGCTGGCCTTTTGGTTCGGAGGCCGCATGTACAAAGCCGTTTTCGGAGGGAACGCCAGTCATGGCTCTGCCTCTCGCTGACCCCGCCCTTGACCTCGCCGCCGGGCTCGCGCGGCAGTTCGAGGGGCTGCGGCTCACGCCCTACCACGATCCGGTGGGCTACCCAACCATCGGCTACGGGACGTTGTTGTCCCGCGAACCCTGGGTCGATTTGTCGCGCTGGCCCGCCATCACCTCCGAGGAAGCTGAGCGCCTTCTGCGCGAGCATCTGGAAACCTTTGCCGCCTCGGTGGCGCGGCTGTGTCCGGTGCCGCTATCGGATCACCAACGCGCGGCTTTGATCGACTTCACCTACAACGCCGGCGCGGGGAACCTTCAGGCCAGTGGCTTGCGCCAGTGCGTGCTTCGTGGCGACCACGAGGCGGCGGTCGAGCAATTTGGCCGGTGGGTGTTTGCAAGGGGTGTGAAGCTGCCGGGGCTGGTCCGGCGGCGGCAGGCGGAAGCGGAGATGTATGCCAGAAGGGGATAAAATCAGATCGTCGCCGATAATATTGGCTGGTGCAGCCCGGCTCACATTCGCCGCTTCACCCCTCTTCAGAAGCCCGCAGGAACCACAGCCGATCAGACCACAACCTATGCCGCTCTTCACACTCCAGGCGAGCTAGCGCCCCTAAATCCTTGTACGAACTGGTTCCAATCGATATTACTCCTCCTCCTCAAAGGACCCGAAATCTCAACGCTGTTGACATTCTTCCCGCCAGCTTACATTCTCTCATCCAGTTGACTAAAATTAAGAAACGCCCAAACCTGGGCTTCTGGTTGGAGTTGCCGATGACCCCTTGGGAATACCACCCCGCCCTGACCCGCGATCGCCTCGTCGTGGTCGCACAGTTGATTCAGAAAGGGCGGAATGATGCCTTGGATCGCTTTGATCCAAACATCGGCTGTACAGCGTGGACTCTCGGATGTGAGGCTTTCTCCTTCCAGCGCCATCAAATCATCGAAGCAAGCGCAACCCTTGATTGGTTGACGATCTTGGATCCGAACATGCAGTTTCTGTTTAGCATTGATGGTGTGCCGTGCCGGTTCTACCGTGGCGAGCCAGATGATCCGAGTAAGCGAACACTGAAGCAGTCCTATCCTGAACTTGCGCAGCTCCACCTCTTTGATGCTGAGGAATGGGGGAAGCTTGCTGAAAAACCTCTGCATCGTTTGGCTATCGAGACGGACATTGACGGCTCGTTGATTGCGGTTACCTTCGTTCTCCTTAATGGTGAGGTGCCGCTTTTCACTTGGCAGATCCCACTAGACGAGCCTGTGACCACGGTTTCCCCGCTGTGGGTCGAAGGCAGCGAGGGTGTCGCGCTTCCGGCTCCCACCGTCGGTATCGCTGTAAACAAGAAGAGCGGCAGAGCTTCCTAATGATTTAACAATGAAGGAAGACTGAGAAAGGGAACACCCTGTAAATTAGGTAGATAATGGAAACAAAATTTAAATTTGCGGGCGAGCAACTTCGGCTCGCTCGTCTTGCCTATGGGTATGCGCTCGGAGAGGTTGGGGAATTGGCCGGGGTCACCCGACAATTTATTCACCAGTTAGAGGCTGGCGCACGCTCACCCTCCAACGAACTTATTGATGTCCTAGCAGATGTACTGGGTGTGACGCCTGCCTTTCTCTCCGAGCTAACTCCCTCCACGGTTAGGCCTGAACAGTGTCATTTCAGGGGGCAGGCAGGACGTCCAGCGTCAGTGACAAGCCAAGTCCTTGCGCGTGCAACGCTGCTAGACAAATTCGTTGCTGTAATGGAGCGGCATTTGAGTCTGCCCCATGTAGCCTTCCCAGACATTCCTGCCAACACAGCCGAGGAGATCGAACAGGCTGCTGAAGAGGCTCGGAGATACTGGGGGCTTGGAACCTCAGGCCCGATTCTCAGCATGATGCGGGTGGTAGAGAATGCAGGGGCCATCGTCACGTACTTTAGTGACCTATCGGAACGGGTGGATGCCTTCTCAATGGACCGCCGCAGGCCCATCATTGTACGAAGCTCTCTTAAAGAAAGCCTCTGTCGGCAGCGCTTTGACTTTGCCCACGAGTGCGGTCATCTCATTATGCACCGAGGTATTCAGACGGGAGACCATGAAACAGAGAATCAAGCGCATCGGTTTGCTGGAGCCTTTCTGTTCCCCCGTGGGGCAGTTCTGCGTGAGTTTCCGCGCAGTCGCACCATCAACTGGAATTCGCTATACCAATTGAAGTTGAGATGGAAGGTCTCTGTCAGAGCAATTATTCGCCGAGCTTATGACCTGAAATTGCTTACTCCTGCGCAGTATAGAACTGCTAATATTCACTTAGTTAAAGCTGGTCAGGCTAAGGTTGAAAAATACGACAATGACGACAGCTTATCTGTTGAATCACCTGAACTGCTCCCTATTGCTCTTACTACATTAGGCACTTCTATTTATGGAGGAGCACATGCACTTGGCATCGAGGTCGGATTTACTCGTTCCATGATGGAACTGATTACCGGTATCACCCTCCCTGAGCCAGAACTGGCGGTGGATAACACAAATGTAGTGCGCCTTCACCGCAAGTGAGGTTGAGACCTTGATACAGCCAACGAGAGGATTGGTTCTACGGAGCGGGATAGAGGGGCGAATCCCTCTATCCCGGATGCGTTGGCGAAAATCGTCGAGGCGTCGAGGCCAAGCCGCGATCAGTAACGATCCACTTGGGGATGAGCGGGGAGAACGTCGAGCAGAGCAATGGCCCGAAGGAGTTCAAACAGGTCCTAGCGCCGCCTTGCGAGCAACATCTGCCCGCAGCTGACGGAGTACGGGAGACTGAACCAAGCTTCGCCTCCTCATCCCCCCCCCATACGAAACATTTCCCCTTCTATTCGGGCCAAAACGCCGGCTCCATGATCTGCTCGAAGCTCCAAGGGCAGGCGGACGGAAAGGTGGATTCGGGAAGCTCGGTTTCGCCTGCGGCCAGATCGGAGGCATCGTCGTAAGCATCCTCCACGGCCTCCTGCAGGCTTGACTGCAAACTGGGGTATCACGGAGAGGACGAATCAAATCACGACGCTGAACCCGGATAGTTGCTTTCCGGTTCGTGCCCCGTCGGACCGGCTGAAATGGAAGGGGGCGGTGGGCGGTGAGAGATGTTTTCGCACAGCTCGCAGCAGTCCGACCCAAAATGCTAGCCATAGCGCTAGCCACGCGCGGCTCGCATGAAGTTCACCGATGTTGGCCTCAAGGCGCTAAAACCGGAAGCCGAGCGGTATATCGTTTGGGCCGAAGGGGCTCCGGACTGGCTGCAACCATAATCTATAGCGGAGCATGAACCATTTTTCGAACCAGGGAGAATATCCTTATCAGCTCCAAAAATAACAAAACCCCTTGGATTTCCAAGGGGTTGAGTGGTGCTGCCGAATGGAATCGAACCATCGACCTTACCCTTACCAAGGGTATGCTCTACCAACTGAGCTACGGCAGCACAAGGGCTGGGGGCAAACTTCTTATGGAGAGGAGAAGCTCGCCCCAACAGGCGCACCTTATGCCACACCTATTTTCCTGGCGTCAAGCCACAATGATCATCGGCCCACAAGGATCATCGGCCGGCGATCATCCATAGGCCGGGCGCATCACCGATGAGCTTCGATCCCAAAACTCGGCGTGCTCCACCTTCACCCGCAACAGTTCCACCTCGGGATCTTCTGGACCGCGCGGAAACCAAGCCAGAAGCGAATCATTCCACAATTCTCGAGCCTTGGCTACGTCGTGGATCGGTTCGGCCCAGCCGGAAACTGAGATGAAGGCCTCGGCCTCGGGTTTCACGTAGGACAAATTGACCTGATGGTGACGCTCCACCTCGCCGACCTTAGGAGAATCCGAGCGGGTGAAAAACCACAGCTGACCATCAAAACCCTCTTGATGCGCCATCATCGGTCGAGCGTGCAGCGCGCCGCTTTCGTCCTCTGTCGCCAGCATGGCGATACGAATATCCTTGATCATTGTCCATAGCCCATGGTCAACTGGTGGATCGGTGCGAGGATTCATAATCTTCTCCTCTGGTTTCCCTGCTGGCGGCTGTCTCTAATGGGCCAACAACCGCCGTGCCTTTGGGTTCCCCGAGGCCGAATATAGAAGCTTGCGATCTCAAAGAGGATGGGCATGAACGGGGCTGAAAGCGGGACTCTCGGAGCGGATTTCTCCATTGTGGACGCCGACGCGATCCCTGAGAATGCTGAATCCCTTTCCGACGAGGTTATTCCCGACGAGATCTCTCCGTCCTCTCCCCCGCCAGGGGAAACCAAACGCGAAAGTCTCCTCCGCCAGGGGAGAGCGTTGCTGGCCACAGGACAATCCCAGCAAGCCCTTGCCGTCTTGATGCAGGCTTTGGAGATTGCTCCCGAGGATGCCTTGGTGCGTTGGGAGATGACCCATGCACTCCGTGCCGCCGGGCTGGTGAGGCAGGCTGAAACCCTTGAACGGTTGGTTCTCCGCTCTGCCGACGCTCCCGCCGAGGCCTGGGAAAAGAAGGCCGAGCAGATGCTGGAGCAAGGCCTTCATGCCGCCACCTGCGCCGCCTTACGCCGCGCGGTAGCCCGGAAGCCCGAGGCGATGGCCCTCCGTCTCAGGCTCGCCGACCTGGAGCGTGAGAGCGATCCGGGTGCCGCTGTTTCATGCTACCATCGTCTTTTGTTGCAGGCTCCGACGTTGGCTCCGGCCCATGCCGGGCTGGGGGCGGCCTTGCTCACGCTCGGACGGCGGGAGGAAGCACGGAGCCATCTGGAGTATGCTCTGGGACGCGACCCGGATAATGCTCTCGCTCGTGTCACCCGGGCGCGGCTGCGCTTGTCCGAGGGACATTTCGCCGCCGCCTGGAGCGATTGGGGCTGGCGCTGGGAACTCGCAGGGCGTTCGCGGCCAGAGGGGCCGGGGGAGCCCTGGGATGGGAGCGCCGATTTGCATCAGCGCACGATCTTGGTGTGGAGCGAACCCGGTCTCGGCAGTATCCTTCATTTGTTGCGTTATGTCCCCGCGTTGAGCGCCCTGGGCGGGAGGATCATTCTGGGAGTTCCAGAGGTTTTGCTGACCCTGGCGGAAACGTTGCCCGGTGTCGTGGCGGTTTTGCCCCCGGGAGCGGATCTGCCAGACGGAATGGCGGACGGGATGGCGGTTGAATTCAATGTCTCCCTCGCCGAGCTGCCGCAGTTGTTTGCGTCGTCCCTGACCAGTATTCCCCTGGCCCCTTATCTCAGTCCCCCGCCCGCGCGGCGGCGTCCCTTGGAGGTGTCCTCCACCGCTCTCCTCAAGGTGGGGCTGGCGTGGCAGGGAACGACCACCCGCTTGTCTTTTCTTCAGACCTTGCCGCTTTTGGGAATTGGGGGAGTCGCGGTCTTTGCCTTGCAGGAGGCAGACGAGGATCTCCACCAACAGGGACATCCTGCGTTGATCGCTGATTTGTCGCCCACCGTTGGCGACATGGCGGATCTCGCCGCACGCATCGCCGAGATGGATTTGGTGATCGCTCCCGATGGTCCTGTGGCCCACTTGGCCGGCGCTTTGGGCATCCCTGTATGGGTGATGACGGCGGCTCTCCCGGATTGGCGCTGGGCGGTGGTGGGAGAGCAGCCCGCATGGTATGCGAGCGCACGGATTTTCCCCCAGACCGGAGCCGGGTGGGAGGGCGTAGTCGCCGAGATGGCAGAGGCTCTCAATCAAAAAGCCGCCATTGAACGTCTCCGCCGGGAAAAAGCCGGCAGACCTCTGCAAATGATGGCCCCGCAAGACGGCAATGCAAGCACCTGGACTTTTCTGGCGGGCTGGTTGCAGGCGGGTGACCTTTTGGTCGAAGTGGGGGCGGGAGCCCTACCCTATGCCCTAGAGGCCGCCGCCCATCCTGTGGGCGCAATCCATGTTCTCGCGATTGATTCCGACCCTGTAATGATGCGGCGGCTGGGGGAAAGCGCGGTAAGCTGGGGGGTCGAGAACGCCATCGAGGCCATCACCGCCATCGTCGGCGCGGACGATATGATACCTCCTGAGCCTCCACCGTTGGCCCATACGGTGTTTTTTCTCCCTGCGGACGCGGTATCGACTCCCCCTCCGGTGGTGACGCTTGAATCCTTGCTGGGCGCGCGTCCGGCCTTGGCGGGGCGACGGTTGGTGCTCCACCTGGGGCCTGATGCCGCTGGAGAAGAGGTTTTAACCGGACTCTCCACCCTTCCCGCCATGGCGGTATTTGAACACCGCAATGGGCGTTTGGTTGCGGCGGGACTCGATTCGGCGGGACATAAATTGTTTCGCCTCCCCAAGGAAGGTCCGGCGGGGCCGCTGGTGCGCTTCGACGGACGAGAGGGCCCCGTGTTGGCCCTGGCGCCCGAGATCGTTGATCAGGCCCTCAAGGGCAATGGCATGGCCGAGACCTTGGCCATCCGCCGCCCCAGCGTCGATAAAACCGCCGCCGAGGCCGCGCGTCTCACCCAAGAAGGCCTCGAAGCCCTGGGCGCGGAGCAATTCGATCAGGCGGAAGTCCTCTTGACCTACGCCTTGACGCTCGATTCCGCCAATGCTGATGCGAATGGTGGCTTGGGAACGCTCCTCCATCGCAAAGGACGTGAGCACGCCGCCGCTCTCTGCTGGCAACGATCGGGATATGTCGGAGCGCCGCCCTGGCTGGGGACTCCGCTCCCTCCCGCTGCGGAGGACGACAGCGACGCCATGCCTTGGGAAGGGGGATCTTTGGCGGAACGCTCCCTGCTGGTGCGTGCCCCCAAAAACGTGAAGGAAACCGTGCTGCTGACGCGATTCCTTCTCCCCCTCATGGACCTGGGAGCCCAGCTTTTTGTGGAGGGGCCTTGGGAAACCCTGCGGCTGCTGGAGAGCATTCCCGGAATCGAGCACGTTCTCCCCCACGGAGACCCCCTGCCGGAAACCGATTTCGTGGTTGCCTTGGATGCCGTCCCGGACCTTTTGCCCGCAAAAGCCCGCATCGCTGCGGTTTTGCCCGCGCCCTTAGCCGCCCGTCTCCTCGCCCCAGCCGAAAGGGGAGGACTCCGCGTTGGGGTGGCTTGGGGAGAGACAGTGCCTTGCGTCGCTTTTCTCGCCTTCGCGGCATTGCCCAGCTTGGCGTTGTTCAACCTTCAGCGTGGCGCTCGGGCGGAAGAGCTGGAGGCCATGGGAGAAGGCTTCTTCTTGCAAAACACCATCCAGGAAAGCGATGACTTGGTGGGACTGGCCGAGATCATCGGGCAACTGGACCTGGTGATCGCTCCCGATGGAGTCGAGGCCCGCTTGGCCATGGCGCTGGGGAAAAATACCTGGGTCTTGGGGGAGATGCCTCAAGGAACGCCTCTGTCGCGCGCTTTTTTGGTCGGTGCGGATGGCGAGTGGGGGCGGACGTTTGCGGGGATGGTTGAAGCGCTGCGATGAAAGAAAAGGGGGTCCGGGGCATCGCCCCGGGC
>JAVBJO010000087.1:0-50464 GCA_031546925.1 Rhodospirillaceae bacterium | reverse complement strand
TCATGGCTTATAATTTCGCCCGCAGACTCAAGACACTCAAGGGCCTGACCCCTTATGAATACATCTGCAAATCATGGACCACCGAGCCCGAACGATTCAGGCTCGATCCACACCATCAAATGCCGGGACTAAACACCTAGTCGCTTCACGATCTATAGTCTAAGCAGCTTTGTATCAAGGTGTTTTTCTCGGATTCTCCACATAAATTAAATAGCTCCCATCACGTGGTCGGAACCGACCCAGGGCAGAGACCATTCAATCAGACATTTACCGCTTATGCAAGCGTCACAGGAGTTGTTCGCTTTTTTGAATAAGTCATCATTATTTCAAAGCCTCATTTCCGTATATCACTCTGCATTTGCCACCATTCTCTCAATATAAAATTATTTTCTGTCCTCCCCCAATGATGTCCTTCGAGGAAGGTGGTGGACTTATTCCTCGTTTTTAACCATAACGGCTCCCCAACCGTCATAGCTCACATCGTGTTTCTGGGCCAACTCGAAGAGGGGCCACATGATGTCGTCGATGTTGTCGGGAATACCTTCCTGGGATAGTTCCACGCCATACCGTTCTTCATTGACGAGGCTGCTCACCGTGCGGAAGCCTAGGGTGGTGCCTTCGGTGGCGATGGTGGCTTGCGTGGCCGCGTCGGCGCAGACGATAAAGTGGTCAATCATACGCGGTTTCGAGGTGTCATCGCCGCTCGACGCCATTTGCCTTAAGAGATCAAAACTCATGATCGTTTGAAATTCCCACGCATTGGGGAAGAGAAGATTAGCGTAAAAACTCCAGCCTTCATCCTCTTCCCACGATACGCTGTATTGATATCCATCAAATTCCTTCATAGAGTCTAATATTAATTGCTCTAACTCTAATTTTTTTCCACTATCTTGTATGTTATGATAAAAACACAGAGCCATAATTCCATCTGTTTTTATACATCCTGCTGTTAGAATGTCCGCTTTCACGTCATTTATGACGCTTTGTATCTTGTCGTCAATAGGATACAATACATCGTTGCTTTCCTCGTGAGAGGGAAGTCCGTTCTCTCTTGGGTTTTTCATCTTAATCGATATTTGTAGTAAAAGAGGAAGCTCTTCTACAGGGGCAATATCAATCAGAGAAATATCAACGAGGATGGAGGCAGGGGTATCATCGACAAAAGACAGATAGCTCTTCCAATTTTCTTGTGGACGAGTCGTTGTCATTTTAGAACCTCGTTGGTTGTGTGCCACGCTGTAAAATCGGCTACCGCGCGTTCGGTGTAAAGTTTTTTTCGGTCTCGGCCCTTGGCCTTCTTTGGCGGAGAAGGTGGTGGGGGGAAGAGGCCAAAATTAATGTTCATTGGTTGATAGGTTTCAGCATCGCCTCCACCGGTGACGTGGGCCAGGATGGCTCCTAAGGCCGTCGTCGGAGGGGGAGGAGGGAGAGCGATCCCCAGACGTTCGGCGGCGGCGAAGCGTCCGGCTAACAGTCCAATGGCTGCGCTTTCCACGTAACCCTCGCATCCGGTCATCTGGCCCGCCAGTCTGAGGCGGGGTTGTGCCTTGAGCCGCAGGGTTCCGTCAAGGATTCGTGGGCCGTTAACGAAGGTGTTGCGGTGGATCCCGCCCAGTCGAGCGAATTCCGCCTCTTCCAAGCCGGGGATCATGCGGAAGATACGAGCCTGCTCGCCGTGGCGCAGTTTGGTTTGGAAACCCACCATGTTGTAGAGGGTTCCAAGCGCATTATCTTGGCGCAACTGGACGATGGCGTAAGGTTTGGGACCGCGCGGGTCCGTCAGGCCAACCGGTTTCATGGGGCCGAAGGCGAGGGTTTCCCTGCCTCGTTCGGCCATGACCTCGATGGGGAGGCAGCCTTCAAAGTAGGGGGTATCTTTCTCCCAGTCATGGAAAGAGACTTTTTCGCCCTCGATCAAGGCGTCGATGAAGGCGTAATAAAGGTCTTTCGATAAGGGACAGTTGATGTAGTCGGCACCATCGCCTTTGTCATAGCGCGATTGCAGCCATGCTTTGTCGAAATTGATGCTCTCCTTGTGGATGATCGGAGCAATGGCGTCGAAGAAGGCCAGGGACTCTTCTCCGGTGATGCTCAAGAGGGCTTGCGTCAGGGCCGGAGACGTCAGAGGGCCTGTCGCAAGGATGACCGAACTCCAGGACTCGGGGGGGAGGCTGGTGATTTCCTCCCGGCGGATCTCCACGTTGGGCAGCGCGGTCAAGGCGGTTTCCACGGCGACGGAGAAAGCCTCGCGATCCACCGCGAGGGCTCCTCCGGCGGGGACTTTGCAAGCATCAGCGGTCGTCAGGATGAGGGAGCCCAGGCCGCGCATCTCTTGATGCAACAGGCCGACGGCGTTGTATTCGGCGTCGTCGGAGCGGAAGCTGTTGGAACAGACCAACTCCGCCAAACTGTTCGTTTGGTGGGCGGGTGTGGTGTTATGGGGGCGCATTTCGTGCAGCACCACGGGGATGCCGTAGCGCGCAATCTGCCAAGCGGACTCGCAGCCGGCGAGGCCTCCGCCGATGACGTGAATAGAGTCCATGGTACCCTGATGAACAGAGGAGAGGAGGAATTGAAGCCCTCCGCCCCGGAAAAGGGGCGGAGGGCTTCTTTTTCGTTCTTACGGCGCGGTGATCACGCTGACGGCGCGGCGATTCCTGCTCCAGGCGCTCTCGTTGGAGCCGGTGGATTCAGGACGCTCCTTCCCGTAAGTGGAGGTCGCTAGGCGGGACGATTGCACCCCTTGGGACATCAGGAATTCCTTGACTGACTGGGCCCGACGTCCCCCCAGGGCAAGGTTGTACTCGCGCGTTCCGCGCTCGTCGGCATGGCCTTCGACTCGTAAGGTGACGGTGGGGTAGCGTTGCAGAAACTGAGCCTGACGCTGGAGAACCTGCCGTCCCTCGTCGGTGATGGAGACGCTATCGGTGGTGAAATAAACTCGGTCGCCCACTTGGGCCGACTGAATTTCCTTTTGGAGTTGGCTTAACCGTTGGGTCTCGGTGACAACCCCGTCACGGCCTGCGCCACCGTAGGAGGGATCTGACGAGGAGGACCCACCTCCCGAAACGCCGCCCACATCCTTGGCGGGGTCGGTACAAGCGGAAAGAGCCGTCAAGGCAGTTATGGCAAGCAAGGAAACGGCGAAGCGACGCATGATGGAACAACCCTCTGAAGCAAAGGCGAAGAGGCCTCCTCCAACCTATAGGAGGAAGCCGCTTGTCCTAGCATGGAATTTGCGATCAGCCCAGAGTCTTCTCGACAAAACGCCAGTTCACCAACTTGTCGAGGAAGGTTTGGACAAAATCCGGGCGGCGGTTCTGGTAATCGAGGTAGTAGGCGTGCTCCCACACGTCCACCGTGAGAAGCGCCTTTTGTCCGTGCGCCATGGGGAGATCGGCATTGGCCGTCTTGACGATTTTCAGCTTACCGTTCTCTTCCACCAGCCAGGCCCAGCCCGAGCCGAATTGAGTCACCGCGGCGTTCTTAAACTCCTCGGCGAATTTTTCGTAGGAGCCGAAGTCGGACTCGATCCGTGCCAGCAGTTTGCCCGAGGGTTTGCCTCCGCCGTTGGGGGTGAGGCAATTCCAGAAGAAAGTGTGGTTCCACACTTGAGCGGCGTTGTTGAACAGACCCTGTTGCGCCGGGAGATTCTTCGCGGAACTGAGGATCACCTCCTCCAGCGACGCCTTCGCCAGGGGGCTGTCCTTCAGTAACCCATTCAGATTGTTCACGTAAGCCGCATGATGCTTGCCGTGATGAAAGTCGAAGGTCTGAGCCGAGATATGCGGTTCCAGAGCGGTCTTGTCGAAGGGGAGGGCGGGAAGTTCAAAAGCCATGACGTTCCTCTTTTCGTTTTGGTGTGCGTTGGGAAACCCAACCCAACATAGGTAGAACTCCTCTTGATGTGAAGCCATAACGTACTTTCGATCTATACGAATTTTAAATCCTGTTGACCCGTGACGCGTCTTGCCGCCGCTAGGCCGGAGAAAATCGCAGCCTCTAGGGTACACGGGAGCGGAGAGGCCAGCCAATCGCCCGCTAAGACCACCCGAGAGTCCTCTGTCACGGGCGGGGGTCTCTGCTTTACCACGGCGCAGGTGTGGGCGAGAGTCGCGCGGCGCTCGTGGATGATCCTGTGCGCCGGAAGAGGCATGGCAGGCAGGGAGAGGATGGCACGGATTTCCTCCCATACCTGCTGCGCCAGATCCGGGGAGGCGTTCTCTCTCGCCAGGGCAGAAATCGTTACCGAAACTATGTCTCCACGAAGGAAGATCCACTGGCTCTTTCCTCCGGTGACGCCCAGAAAGGCAGATCCGCCGGGTAGGGAGGCAGGGGCCTCTAGGCGGAAATGGAGGTTCAAAATTCCGCGGGTGGGGAGGCGTGTCTCGATCCTCGGCAACAGCGTATTTACACTCCAAGGCGGGAGCGCCAGGATCACGCGGTCCTTGGGGGAGAGCCGGATGTCTCCATCGCTGAAGGTCAATCTGCCCGAATCCAAGCCGAGAAGCCGATGACCGAGGCGGATTTCCACTCCTCCCGCCTCTAGGGCCGCCTGGGCGGGGTCCGCGAATACCGAGGAGAGGCCGTCCCGTGTCCAGAGGGGGCGCATGGCCTCGGCTCCTCCAAGAAGGATCGTACGTAGGGTTCGGCAAAACAGAGCCGCCGAAGCCTCCTCGGGGGCAGTGTTGAGCATCGCCTCGCACAAGGGGCGCCACACGGAGGGGAAAGAACGGGAGGAACCTAAACGAGCGGTTACAGTCTGGGTTGAGGAGGTAAAGGGAAGACCCAGGGCTCGCACGGTTTCCCCCCAACCTGTGGTGAGGCGTCGTGGGGAAAGACTCCAATGATGGCGACTGGGGAGGTCAAAGAAGGGAAAGACCGGTTCGGCGGAAATCAATCCGATATCGCCACCGATCACCTTGGCAAAAGCCAGAGCCGTGCGGTTTGCGCCCAACAGAAGGTGAGAGCCAGTATCAATAACCCGACCAACCTGAGGGCAAAACAACGAGCGGCATCGGCCACCAAGGACGGGGGCTGCCTCATGGAGGATCACGGGACGGTCGGCGCGCATCACAGCAACGGCAGAGGCCAGGCCAGCGAGGCCGCCGCCAATGATGTGGATCACGGGGGGTCAAGGGTCGAAGACCCTTGACCCGCTCATCGCTCTACCAGAGCCCGAAGCGTGATCCACAGCGGCATCACCCCACCGCGAGAAGATGGGCGACCGAGCTGACGACGATAGATCCGCATCATGGCAATGGCAGGCCACAGCCGAGACCGACCAAGCCGTTTGATTTCCTCCTCAGCGGCTTGGAAACAGGCTTCCGCCCGTGCGGCAACCTCCGCGCAGGCGACAGCGACGCGGGGATCCTGGAGGACTTCGGCGGGGATGCGCGAGGGGATCCCTGCATGGACCAGGGCTTCCTCGGGGAGGTAGAGGCGTCCGAGAGCGGCGTCCTCGGCACGGTCCCGCAGGATGTTGGTGAGTTGCAGGGCCTCTCCAAGCAGGAGAGCCAGGGTATAGGCATCGGGGCGTCCGAAGATGTGGAGGGCGAGCACGCCGACGGCTCCCGCCACGCGACGACAGTAGAGGCGCAGAGTCTCCCACGGAGGCGCGATCAGAGGCCCCTCCACATCCATGGACATTCCCAGGATCAGAGCATCGAGTTCTTCCAAGGGCAATCCGAAGCGTCGGATCGCGGGAACGAGAGCCGCAAATTCGCCTTCTTGTTCCTCTGCCCTTGCAGCGGGCCAAGTCATGACGGAGGCTTGAGCCGCAGCGAGACATTGGCGTCGCTGTTCGACCGACCCGAGTTCCCCATCGGCCACGTCATCAAGCATTCTACAATAGGCATACAAGGAAAACATGGCCCGGCGTCGTTCTCGGGGAAGAAGGCGCATGGCCCAGTAGAACGATGACCGCGAGGTCATCGCCGACGCCCCCGAGGGCGCAACAGCCCGACAAGAATGGCGGCTCCATACTGCAAGGGCGAGAGCCGCACCCTTTCCGCCAAGGGATCGGAGCGACGCAGCAATGTGGCCAAGCGTTCGACCACGGCGATGGTGGCGGTTGCCTCCAGCCTCAGCCGGCGATCAGCGATATGAGAGGGAAGCACCGATGCCAGATCAATCAGCCCCTCCACCTGATCCAACACCATATCCAGGACGAGCCGCAACTCTGGGCTGGTGGCAGGCTCCGTGAGGGCGGAGTGGCCAAGTCCGGCTCGGATGAGCCAATCCCTAGGCAGATAAACGCGGTTCAGAGTACGAAAGTCTTCGGCGCAATCCTGGAGATGATTGGTGATCTGCAAGGCGGCGCAGAGGGCGTCGGAGGCATGAAAGGCCTCCGACGCGGTTTCCTTGTGCAAATCCAGCAGGAAGCGTCCCACGGGAGCGGCGGAAAAACGGCAATAGGCCATCAGATCGGACCAATCTCGACAGTGGTCGATCACCGCGTCGCGGCGGAAGGCTTGGAGGAGGTGAGAGGCATGGGAGAGGAGTTCATGATCCTCTGCCACGGCGCGGCGCAGCAATTGAGCGGTGTCGCTTTTGGGCGAAGAGTTCTCCCCCCATAAGCCCTGTTCTAGAATCTCCAACCGCAGGAGCTTTTCCTCGGGACTAAAAGCGGGGTTATCGGCGACGTCATCCGCCGTGCGAGCAAACCGATAAAAAGCTAATACCTGGAGTCGCACCGCCTTTGAGAGCAGTCGTGTGGCGACGGGAAAACTCTCATCTCCCGGAGTTTTCTCGTCGGGACAGGAAGAAATGCCACTCCGGGCCAAAGAGGGCCTCCTTGTTGAGACCCGGTCATTGCGACCAGGCTGAAAGAACTCTAATCTGGGGACTATGCCACGTCCGCTGCTTTTCGCCTAGAGGGTTGATTTGGAATGATGAATAAGGAAGCACACCTGACTTCCGCGCTCAGTTTTTGTGCCGCTCAGGTTCACCGTTTCGATCGCGAGCGTTTCACCACCGCTCTGTTCGCGCCTTTGCCGGAGCGGGAGGAACTCATGGTTCTGTACGCTTTCAATGTGGAACTCAGCTTGATTCGCGAGAACATCCATGAAGCCACCGCCGGGTTGATCCGCGTGCACTGGTGGCGTGAAGTTTTGTCGGGGTTACGCGATGCGGAGGCCTCGGCTCATCCCATTGCGGGGCCGCTGCTTCGCTTGGTGCGGGAAAAACATCTCCCCCAGGCGGTTCTCCAGACCTTGCTGGACGCGCGGGAAAAGGATTTGAACCCGGACGCGCCAGAGGATTTGTCAGAGCTGGAGGCTTACGCGGCAGAGACCTCGGGAAGTTTGACCGAATTGGCTTTGGCCGTGCTCGGAAGCCAAGCGGTGGCCCAAGTGGGGCGGGCCATCGGAACGGGCGTGGCTCTGACGGGGCTGTTGCGCGCTATTCCGTCAGCCCTCGGCCACGGGAGGCTGATGCTGCCCGAGCGCTTGTTGCTTGAACAAGGAACCTCCGCCGAGGAGGTTCGTGCCGGGAAAGCCTCTCGCGCAGCCATCGCCGCCGTGGCCCGGCGCGTCGGCGAGCGGGCCGGGCAGTGCCTCGCGGAGGGACGGGCCATGAGAACCGTCCCTCGAAGGGGGATTCCCGCCTTGCTGCCGGGGGTCTTGGCTTCTCGGCATCTCCGGGGGCTTGAACGGGCCGAGTGGGACGTCTTTGATCCACGCATCGCCCGACGCTCGCCCATGCCGCTGCGGTTGGCGTTCCACGCTCTCTTAGGACGATTCTGAGCCCTTAGAAGGGGATATCGTCGTCGAAATCCTGCGAAGGAGGCTCCCAACCCGCTCCGGGGCGATCGTTCTGCGGCGGAGCGCTCCGGGCAGCCGGGGCATTGCTCCGGGGGGCCGGCTGCTGTTGCGAGTCTTCCCGGGGGGACGCATAGTCACCGCCACCACCACCCTCGCCACGTCCACCGAGAAGCGTGAGATCGCCGCGGAAACGACCAATCACAACCTCAACCGTGGTGCGTTCCACCCCTTGCTGATCGTTGTATTTGCGGGTCTGGAGACTGCCCTCGACATAAACGGAGCTGCCCTTCTTGAGGAAGCGTTCCGCCACATCGGCCAGGTTGGGGTTGAAAATTACCACCCGATGCCATTCGGTTTTCTCGCGGCGCTCGCCGGTGTTGCGGTCTTTCCAGTGCTCCGAGGTGGCAATGGAAAACGTCACGATGCGCCCACCGTCTTGAGAAGTCCGGATCTCGGGGTCACGCCCGAGATTTCCTACCAAAATGACCTTGTTGACCGAACCTGCCATGGTTGCGCTCCAGAGAGAGAGGAAGGGTGACCATAGCGTTTGATGATGGGAGAGGCAATCATGATGAAAGAAGGAGGCAAAGCACACCCCTTGACCGCCTCGCTTATTTGCCTTAATGTCCTGGGCTTCATCAACCGCCCTGCAAGGGAGATCACACCATGACGAACAAGATCGCTCCTTGCGGGTCGTATCTGGACTAATCGCACCGCGTGGGGGATTTTTTCCCCATGCCTCTGTTGCCTTGTCCCGTTTCGACCTGCTCCATCAAGATTTTTTCTCTCATCTCGATGAGCATGTGGATACATGGGCAATTGCATTCGGATTCTGGCCGAGGGCGTCTCTCTGATCGCCTCGGATCGGACGTGGATCGAAGGAAACGCGATCCAACAACTTAAAACAACAGCAACACTTGAAGGGATGCGGCGCGTCGTCGGCATGCCTGATCTTCACCCGGGGCGAGGGTCTCCCATCGGGGCTGCCTTTTTCTCGGTAGGGCGCTTCCATCCGGTCTTGGTGGGCAACGATATCGGCTGTGGCATGGGGCTGTGGCAAACGGATCTCAGTGCCGCCAAGGCTTCCGCCGAACAGATGGAAAAACGGCTCGGGAGCATCGATGGCCCCCTGGATGAGTCTTGGGACGAGGAGATGGCTCGGCTCCGGGCGGACTATGCCTTGGAGGGCGTATCCCATCAGCAGGCCCTCGGGACCATCGGCGGAGGCAACCACTTTGCCGAGGTACAGCGGATCGACCAGGTTTACGACTCCGCGAGCGTGGCCGCCTTGGGGCTCGATGCCCAGCGCTTGGTGCTGCTGGTTCATAGCGACTCGCGAGGGTTGGGCCAGGCGATCTTGTGGGATCATGTGGCGCGCTTCAAGGGGCAAGGGTTGGCAGGAGACTCCGAAGAGGGGAGCCAGTACATGCAACAGCATGATCAGGCTCTGCGCTTCGCCGTCGTCAATCGTCAAATGATTGCCGCACGCTTGCTGGACCGCCTGCGTGCCGAAAAGCAACGCATCCTCGACTGTCCCCATAATTTCGTCGAAGCGATCACGCTGGAGGGCACGGCGGGATGGCTCCATCGGAAGGGGGCCACGCCGACCAACACCGGGCCGGTCCTCCTGCCCGGCTCCCGAGGGGACTACACCTACCTCGTCGAGCCTTTGGCGGGAGATATCAGCCTGTTTTCCCTCGCCCATGGTGCCGGGCGTAAGTGGATGCGCGGGGAGTGTAAAGGACGTCTTGCGGCTCGGTTCACGCCCGAGCAGCTCACGCGGACCAGTCTCGGCGGACGGGTTGTTTGCCAAGACCGGCAATCGCTCTACGACGAGGCCCCTCAAGCCTATAAACCCATCGAAACCATTCTGGCCGACCTGTGCGAGGCCGGTGTGGCCAGGCCGCTGGCGCGGATGCGGCCCATTCTCACTTACAAAGCGAGCGAGGGGGAAAGATAAATGACCATTTTGCTGCAACTCTCCGCTGCGCAGGGGCCGCTGGAGTGTCGTCTGGCGGTGAAACGCGCCCTGGAGCGCTTGTTGCTCGAAGCGCAACACGCCTGCGTGGAGGCGGATATCGTCGAGCAAGAAGACGGTGAACGGCCGGAAACCCTCCGGTCTGTCCTGGTCCGTCTGGAAGGAGACCAAGCCGAGAAACTCGCCGAACGGTGGGAGGGGACCGTTCAGTGGATCTGTCCCAGTCCCTATCGCCCCAATCACGGGCGCAAGAACTGGTTTATCGGCGTCTCTCGTTGTGCGGCGCTCCCACCGACCTTGAGCGGGGAAATTCGCTTTGAAACCTGTCGGGCCTCAGGGCCAGGAGGGCAACATGTCAACCGAACGGAATCCGCCGTCAGAGCCACCCATACTCTGACCGGAATCAGTGTCCGAGTCCAATCCGAGCGGAGCCAGCACGCCAATAAGCGCATTGCCACGTTGTTGATCGCTCATCGATTGGAGCAGCGCACCCAAGCGGCCGAAAGTGGGCAGCGGGAGCAGCGGCGGATGATGCACTACCGGGTCGAGCGCGGGAAAGCTGGACTGGTGTTTCGAGGGGAAGGATTCGAACCAAGCTGAAGCAGGCCAAGCTGAAAGCAGGCGATAGAAGAGGGGAGCCGAGGCCATTCGGCCAGAGTTCCCCTTTTTTCCTCGCTTGAGGGCTAGGCGGCGTTCTCGGCCACGAAGCCTTCGTCATCGAAGTCAAACACGCGATCAAGGTCCAGCAAGGCGACCATTCTTCCGTCCACCGCGACGAGTCCGGTCAGGAATCCAGCGGCGGCGGAGTTATCGAGCTGGGGAACGCTTTGGATGCTGTCGGTGGAGACGGTAATAATATCCGCTACCGCGTCAACCAGCACCCCGGCGACGCGCGATCCGACGGCGACGACGATGATGACGTGGCGCGCCGAGGCATCTGTGGAACGGTGGCTAAACCGAGCCCGCAAGTCAAGAATGGGGACGATGGCACCGCGAAGGTTGATGACGCCACGCATATGAACCGCCGCGTTCGGCAGCTCCGTGGTCACCGTCCACCCCTTGATCTCACGGATCGCCATGATATCCACCCCGTATTCCTCGTCGCCGATGGTGAACGAGATGAACTGCCTGGAAGAGTTGTCCGACATCTGCCCTCGTGCCTATTCTTCTAAAGAGGAAACCCCTAACGCTCCCCAGGGTAACGCAAACAGCGCCCCACGGGAAGAGTCAAGATGGCCAAAACGCGCCAAACGAGAAGGGGTGACTATTTCGAGGAGCCGGGGGTGTCCTTGGAGAAGCGCCCCACGTTGCCCAGCAATTGCTCAAGAATCGAGAGATCCTTGCCGACAGTCGGCGTTTGGCGCGCCACCATGGTGACATTCTGCCCATCGGTCAGGCCGCGCGTCAGCACTTCCTTCACCACGCCTTGCGGATCGAAAGAGATGGAGACCACTTGGCGATCCTTGACCTCGGGTTTGAAGAAGGCGACGGTCTCGGTGCGGGCCGAGATATATTGCCAGCTTTCATCGCCGAACGTCATTGCGGTGGAGGGCGTGCCGAGCAATTCCAACACCTGGTTGCGCGTGGTCGAGCCCGGTTTTATCTGACCGAGTTGCTGCGGGTCTGGTTGATTCCCCTGTAAATCGACGGCAGCGGTGCAGGCCGAAACAGAGAGGGTAAAAAGACAAACTGCGAGGCAGGCCCGGCAGCGATCATATCCACGACGAAAATTCATGCGTTCGACTCACTGGCCATTGACGAAGGCCAACTCCAAAGCCAAAGTGTCCCGTAGAATTGCATTCTAAATATGCCGCTGTCAACAATGGCGCAGTCTCTAGGCACAACGTCCGAGAGGCACTCTTTCTGAAATGTGGGTCGGGTGAAGGGGATAGGGTGTTTATGCCGTTACACCGTTTTAGGGAGCGTCGTCGCCGGAAACGCGCGGGTTGTGCTTTGTATGAGTTCATCGTGGCGCAGGCTCGCCAGCCGCAGTTCTATCTGGAGTATGGCGTGCCCGACACCCTCGAGGGCCGGTTTGATATGATTGTGCTCCATATGTGGCTGCTGTTCCGTCGAATTGGGGCGACGTCTTTCCCGCAAGCCGAGGTCTTGTCCCAGGAGGTTTTCGATCTCATGTTCGTCGATATGGACCGGAATTTGCGGGAGATGGGCGTTTCTGACCTAAGGGTTGGGAAGCGCGTGGAGGCCATGAGCCAAGATTTCTACGGGCGAATCGGCGCCTATGATCGGGCGCTGGTCGAGGGAGAGGATGCCCTCGGGGAGGCCCTGAAGCGCAACCTGTATCAGACGGGAGCCCCTACGGTTGAACATCTGGGACGGATGAGCCGCTATGTCCTCCATCAGGTGCGCCTGCTGGACGATCAAGGCCCGGAGCAGTTTCTTGCCGGAAAAGTGACATTTGCCGCGCCACAAGGACAGGAAGGAGGCGGAGCATGACAATGCCCGAGTTTTCTCGTCCGGCGCGTCTGGATCATATTTCTCCCCATGGGACCGAGATCCGCATCGAGGCCAAGCCTCAGGAGCGCGCGGCCTTGGCCAAACGGTTCGATCTTTTGTCCCTGGACTCCCTGGAAGCGCGGGTGCGCCTGGAGAGCTTCATCGCCAAGGGGCTGTACCGTGTGAGCGGTCACCTGTCGGCTTCGGTGGTGCAGGCCTGCGTGATCACCCTGGAACCCATCCCCGCCGTGCTGGAGGAAGACTTCAGCATGACCTACGCCCAAGGGAGCGCCGAGGAAAAAGGCGGAGAGGGAAAAGTTGGAGAAGTGGATATCTTCATGGATGAAGAGGATCCCCCGGATTTCATCGAAGGCGACGCCATCGACATCGGCGAGGCGGTGGCCGAGCAGCTATCCCTAGCGTTAGAGCCATTTCCGCGCAAAGCTGAAGCCGTTTTTGCCTCGGAAGAGGAGGAGGTGTCGTCCCCCTCCATCGCCCCGGTGGTGGAGAGCCCGTTTGCGGTTTTGGCGCGGCTGCGCAAAAATTAGGGTGAGGGGATCAGCATTTCCTTGCCATGGGCTGGCTTTTTGGTTACTAACTCGCGCTTTATTGTTCCTCCGTCGATGCCTAGAGCAGAAAGATAACGATTATGGCTGTTCCGAAGAAGAAAACCTCTAAGTCCCGTCGCAACATGCGTCGGTCTCACCATGCCCTCCCTAACGTCCTCGGATTGGAGTGCCCCGGTTGTGGCGAGCAGAAGCTGCCTCATCATGTCTGCCCTGCGTGCGGACACTACAATGACCGCGAAGTGGTCGCCCAGGTCGATACGTCCAACGCCTGATCCCATAGGCCACAAGGCGGAGCGCAAATCGTGAGCGCACCCGTGACCCTGTCCATTGATGCCATGGGGGGCGATCGTGCCCCCGATATCGTGGTTGATGGTTTGCGGCTGGCGCACGTGCGAAATCCGCATGTGCGTTACCTTTTGTTCGGCGACTCCGCTCGCGTCCAGCCTCTGCTGGATCGCGACGGGGCGTTGAAGGACGTTTGCGAGGTCCGTCACACCAGCGAGGCCGTCTCGCCCGATGCTAAGCCTGGACAGGTTTTACGCACCGGGCGGCAGTCCAGCATGTGGTTGGCGGTCGAAGCCGTCGCCAAGGGAGAGGCCGCAGGCGTGGTCTCGGCTGGGAATACCGGCGCGTTGATGGCGGTCTCGAAGTTCGTGTTACGCATGTTGCCGGGGATCGCTCGCCCGGCGATCGCTGGGTTGTTTCCCACCGAGCGCGGCGAAACCGTCGTGCTCGACCTGGGAGCCAACGTGGATTGCGATGCCGATAACTTGGTGCAGTTCGCCGTCATGGGGGAGGTCTATGCTCGCCATGTCTTGGGACTGAGCCAACCCACCGTCGGCCTTTTAAATATCGGCTCCGAGGACATGAAAGGCAACGAGGCGGTACGCGGCGCGGCAAACGTTCTGCGTGAATCCTCCTTACCCATTCACTTCCATGGGTTCGTCGAAGGCAACGATATTGGTGCTGGAACCGTGGATGTGATCGTCACCGACGGTTTCACCGGCAATATCGCCTTGAAGACCGCCGAGGGGACCGCCAAATTCTATTCCAGCTTCCTCAAGGAAGCTTTTGGAAGCTCGCTTTTGGCGAAAATGGGATATGTGTTGGCGCGGCACGCCTTGGAAAAAGTCAAGGTTCGCACCGACCCACGACGCTATAACGGGGCCATGTTCCTGGGGTTGAACGGGATCGCCGTCAAAAGTCACGGCGGAACCGATGCCTTTGGTTTTGCTAACGCGGTTGGCGTGGCAACTGATCTGGTGTCTCGCGGATACAACGAGAGTATCCGGCGCGAACTGGAGGCGCTGAAACCGGTAGAGGCGCCTTCCGTGCAATCGACGACCGGCAACGGATGACCGTGTTTTCATGACCGTACGCTCTCAAATTATCGGCTGGGGGGCCTACCTCCCGACGCGCGTGGTGCCCAATCGGGAACTGGCCGAAAGCATGGAGACCTCGGACGACTGGATTGTCGAGCGAACCGGTATTCGTCAGCGCCACATTGCCGCCGAAGGCGAGACAACTGCCGATTTGGCCACGGCTGCCGCGCTCAGCGCCCTGAAGCAGGCCGAGGTCGAGGGGCACGAGGTGGACCTCCTGATCCTGGCCACTGCCACCCCCGATCACACCTTTCCCGCCACCGCCGCCAAGGTTCAAAACCGAATCGGCATGACGGGGGGGGCCGCTTTTGATATCCAGGCGGTTTGTACAGGATTCGTTTACGCTCTGTCGGTGGCCGATAATTTTATCCGTGCGGGGCAGGCGCGAACCGCCCTGGTCATCGGGGCGGAAACGTTTTCACGCATCCTTGATTGGCAAGATCGTGGAACCTGCGTGTTGTTCGGCGATGGTGCCGGAGCCATGGTGTTACGGGCCGCTCCCGGGGAAGGGAACAGCCAGGATCGCGGGATTTTATCCACGCACCTGCATTCCGATGGTCGGTTCTATGATTTGCTGAAAGTGGACGGGGGGCCGTCCTCGACCCAGACCACCGGCCATTTGCGGATGGAAGGACGGGAAGTGTTCCGTCATGCCGTCGCCAACATGAGTGCTGTGGTGGGGGAGGCGCTTCGTGCCAACGCCCTTCTTCCCCAGGATATTGATTGGGTCGTGCCCCATCAGGCCAACCGCCGCATCATCGAAGGCATCGCGAAAAAACTGGCTTTTCCAACCGCAAAAATGATCATCACGGTGGACCGTCACGCGAATACCTCGGCGGCTTCGGTACCTCTGGCCTTCAGCGAGGGGATGAACGATGGTCGTATCCGGCCGGGGAATCTCGTGTTGCTTGAGGCCATGGGAGGTGGATTCACCTGGGGCGGAGCCTTGGTGCGGATATAAGAGCCGCAATGCCCTCATCCCTTTGATATTGACCCTTTTCTCCTAAGGGATTAGGGTCTGACATGTAACCCGGATATCTTGTGGAATCTCAGGCATGTCGGACAGAACCATTACGCGCGCTCAGATCAGCGAGGCCGTTTATCAGGAAGTCGGACTGTCTCGTCATGAATCGGCCGATCTTCTAGAAGCGGTGCTGACAGAGATTTCTCTGGCGCTGGCGCAAGGCGAGGCGGTGAAGATATCGTCTTTTGGCAGTTTTTCCGTCCGCTCCAAAAACCAGAGAGTTGGGCGCAATCCAAAGACGGGAGAAGAAGTTCCGATTCTTCCGCGTCGGGTTTTGGTTTTCCGTCCCTCACAGATTCTCAAGAAGCGGACCAACACCGCCGGGGCAGAGGCGTTCATGCCGGCTGTGGACGAGGTTGATTCTTGATTACAGAGGGTCAAGTCCGCCGTTCCGGCAAATCCGAAGCCGCTTTTCGGACCATCAGCGAGGTCGCCGATGATCTGGAGGTGCCGCAGCACGTTCTTCGGTTCTGGGAAAGCAAGTTTTCCCAGGTCAAGCCGCTGAAACGGGGCGGGGGACGACGGTATTATCGTCCCGAGGATGTGGTCTTGCTGCGACACATCCGCCATCTGCTCTACAGCGAAGGCTATACCATCAAGGGGGTGCAGAAACTCCTGCGGGAGGGGGGCCATAAACAATCCGTAGGAACGTCGGTGGTTTCTCCTGACGGAGACACGCTTCCCCCGGCCTTGTTAGAGGAAGTGGATTTTGACGATGGAGACGGTGTGCTGGAGGACGACGAGGAAGAGTCCTTCCTGTCGTCTGAGCCAGATCGTGAATCCCTGACCCCCGAAGTCCGCACCGAGATCGAAACGATCATCAGCGAGTTGGAGCAGCTTCGGGATCTTTTACAGGCCAAATGACTGTTTTTCGGATCAAGGACCGTTTTTAAGGATTGCATGCCCTGGGGTGGCCGAGTATAGTGCGCCCCTCTTCCGGTACCCCTCTTCGTTGCCGGACCTCAGAAATGAGGGTTTTTTTAAGAGCTCAGTCGGAGCGTAGCGCAGCCCGGTAGCGCATCAGTCTGGGGGACTGGGGGTCGTGGGTTCGAATCCCGCCGCTCCGACCATTTTCTGCAAGAAAACTGCCGCCTTCAGGGCGGTTTTTCTTTCACCGCATGAGGTCATTCCAATCGGTATTATGCTGGCTGCGCGAGTGGCAGCATTGAACCAGATGCGAGACTCGCGCGGATAGCCGTACCATCTCGACCGGGTGGAGCTCCGAACAGGCGACGATAGTCCCGGCTGAACTGCGATAGACTTTCGTAACCGACCGCATAACCCACGCTGGCAACACTCTCTGCGGTAAGTAGTCGGTAGCGTGCCTCTTGTAGGCGGACCTGCTTCTGGAACTGTATTGGTGTCATGGCGATCACCGCCTTGAAGTGGCGGTGGAAGCTTGGGACGCTCATATGCGCAAGGGCGGCTAGGTCGGTGACACGCAGCGGCTTGGTATAATGGCTGCGGATCCAGGCGGTTGTGCGGCCAATTCGCCCTGCGTGATTATCGGCGAGTCCGACCTGCCGCAGCATGCCGCCGAAGTATCCGCCGAGCAGGTGCCAGGTGATTTCGCGTCGGATCAACGGAGCGATCACGGCCAAGTCGCGCGGAGAATCGAGCAGATTAAGCAATCGTTCGAGAGGATCATCCAACAGAGGATCGAGATCAGAGGTACCGAGCGCCGCGAAACATCGTCGGTCTCGAAGCGTTTCTGCCTGTTCGCTTGCCAATTCCGCCAGGATCACCGGATCGATGGCTAGGCTGAGGGCGAGATAGGGGCGTGCGCTGCTGGCCTCGGTGATGTGCGTGGTTACCGCTACGTCTATAGAAGAGAGCAGGCATTGGCCAGCAGCGTAACGAAATGCCGTATTGCCCAACATGGTTACCTTTGCCCCTTGCGCAACGAGACAAAGAGAGGGGCGATAGACCGAACAGATCAAGCCGCTGGGGTTTTCGACGCGGGCGAGTCGGAGGCCATCAACGGGCGTTTCCTGGCCGAAGCGACGCCATTGCCTCTCGATCAGGGGGGCAAGGTCAAGACGTTGATTGTTCATGGTGCCATTCGTACTTCAATTTTCTCCTGTCCCGCCCGTTGACGTGCCCTCTGCGCCAATGAGAGTTGATAGGATCGTGCATCTCCCTGAGAAGATCAAGGTCGCGCTGCGGCCAAGCTCTGCACTAGATTAGGAAGACCTCGAACCCTTTTAAGGAGTTTCCTCGAATGCGAATGCGCCCCCTCGGCTCCAGTGGTCTCTTCGTCTCCGAACTCTGTCTTGGCACCATGACCTTCGGCGGTGATGAAGGGATGTGGGGTCAAATTGGCAGGCTCGGTCAGGAGGAGGCCGACAGGCTGGTCAAGACCGCGCTTGATGCCGGTATCAACTTCATCGACACCGCTAATGTTTACGCGGGTGGTGCCAGTGAGCGGATTTTAGGTCAAGCGCTGAAGAACTTGGGCGTGCCGCGGGATGAGGTGGTGATTGCTACCAAGGTTCTGGGACCGATGGGGAGCGGTCCCAATGCCCGAGGGGCCTCACGCGGGCACATCCTGAGCCAATGCAAGGCGAGCCTTGAACGGCTGGAAGTCGAATATCTCGATCTCTACCAAATCCATGGCTTTGATGCCGCCACACCCATTGTGGAAACGCTGGAGGCCCTTGATACGCTCGTGCGCCAGGGGTATGTCCGCTACCTTGGGTTATCGAATTGGGCAGCGTGGCAAGTTGTCAAAGCGGTCGGACTCATTGAGGCCCGTCAGCTTGCGCCGATCTTGTCGCTCCAAGCGTATTATACTCTGGTTGGTCGTGATCTGGAGCGGGAGATCGTACCGATGCTCCAAGCGGAGAAAATCGGGTTGATGGTTTGGAGCCCGCTTGCGGGGGGCTATCTTTCGGGGAAATATGAGAGGGGGAGCGGGGAGGGACGCCGCACAGCGTTTGATTTCCCGCCGGTGGATCGCACACGCGGGGGCCGTGTCCTCGAAGTGATGCACAAGATTGCCACAGCGAAAGGATGCAGCGTTGCGCAGGTCGCTCTCGCTTGGCTGCTCCATCAGGAGGTCGTGACCAGCGTGATCGTGGGGGCCAAGCGCATTGATCAGCTTCAAGACAATATTGAGGCGACCAAGGTGCGACTTGATCCAGGAGACCTTGCCGCATTGGATGACGTGACACGGTTACCACCCGAATATCCAGGATGGATGTTGGAGCGACAGAGGGCTTATCGCATTCAGTAGCTTTAGGACATGGTCAATTTGAGAAAAAGATGAGGTTTAATCCCTATTCAAGACTTCATTATTTTTCTCAGATCGGCTTGGGCCCTAAAGCGCGCTGCGCTTGGACATCCGGTGAGCACGGTGTATCATCCCCTCGCGCAAAAAACGGGTGAGGCGAGAAGCACGTGTTTGATCGTGGAATCACAGAGTCGCGCTCGGTAACCCAAGGGGAGTAGGCGTGATGTATTCCTTACGCGTTGCTCGGGGTGAAATTTCGCGCTATCGGACGCTCGCTTATCAGGGACGGCCTCTGGGCGAACTCCATACAGAGCTGACTCGGATTTTACGGGAGCGGCTTTCTCCGGCTGCGGCCTCTCTGTTGGCGCTTCCCTTGGTTACGCCCGATGCCGCCTTCGTGGAGTGGTATTCCGATCTTGCCGGACAGCCCGTGCCGGTGTCTCAGCTTGGCGGAGACGAGCGGAAAAGAGCGGTGATGCTCCTGGAGGAGCGTCTCCAGGCTCTGCGTTCCCTCGCGGGTCGGCTGGAGAGCGAAGGCCAGGCGTGGCTCGCAGGAGCCCTGCATCATGCCTCGGGAATGCCGCCGTTGGCAGATGTGTTCCTGGTCTCTGGGCAGCCCGTTATCACCGGATGGGCAGGCCACTCCATTCCCATTGCTGCGGCAGCGGTTCCCGTGGCTGCCGCCGTTGGAGGAAGAGCCGGGACCGGGTGGTTGTGGCTGATTCCTGCGCTGCTGCTGTTCTTGTTGCTGGGGGTTGCAACTTGGTGGTGGTGGCCCGAAGTCAGGGCTCGCTGGGGGCAAGAGCAAGTTGCTGTTGTTCCTCCTCCTGCCCCGGTGGTTCCGGCTCCGACCGTGGTTGAGCCTCCTGCTGTGTCTCCGTCGGACGAGGCCAAGCGCTTGCAGGAGGAAATCAACGCTCTGGAGGCTGAATTGCGCCGCAAACTCTCCACCTGCGAGGCCGCGCCGCTGGAGCAGCCTTTGATTGTTCCCGAGCCACATCCTCAACAGCCTCCGCCTGTGCCCGAAGACCCTGTGCCCGAAGCCCCTGTGCCCGAAGCCCCTGTGGTAGAGGCTCCGGTTGTACCGCCTTTGCTGCCAGCTCCTCCACCTCCCGTGGTGAAAAAAACCCCTACGGAGAAGCCTCCTGTTGTCCGGGGGACGACGCCCCCTCCGCCGCCAGTACCGCCTGCGGAGAAGGAGAAGAAGCCTTCGGAGGTTCCTCCCAAGGAGGCGCGGTCGCCCAAGTGTCCCTCTAAGCCCATGGCCAAGTGGGAAGCTCCGGAGTTGGTGGTGTTGCTGGATTCTTCCGGGAGCATGCGCGAATCGTCTGGAAGCCGCGGAAGTAGCCGCATCGAGGCTGCCAAGGATGCCGTGCGCGGTGTCGTGCACGAGTTGCCTCCCGAGATTGATGTGGGTTTGGTGGTGTTCGGGCAATGCCGAGGGGCCGACAATCATAAGTTTTTCACTGCGGGAGAGCGGGATCGCTTGAATGCCTTGCTCGCCACGATTCAGCCGCAGCAAGGCACGCCCTTGGCGCGAGGTCTGGAGCGAGCGGGTAATGCCGTCGATGGGGTCAACGTTCCCGCCACCATCATCATCGTTTCCGATGGCGAGGATACTTGTGGCGGTGATCCTTGCGCGGTTGCTCGGGCCTTGAAGGCGCGTAAGCCACTGCTGAAAATCAATTTCATCGATGTGGGCGGGACAGGGGCGGGGCAATGCCTGGCCAAAGTCACGGGGGGGCGGGTGTTTACCGCCAAGGATGGATCAAATTGGCGGAGCATGCTTCAAGCAGCCTCTGAGCAACCTGCAGGATGTCGTTGATCGCACTTTAGAAAGAGGAAGAGAGACGTCCCATGAGCCAACGTGGACCACTCCTGCGTGGAGAGCATCTCCAGGCCTTCAATGGGCTTGGGATTACGGGGACGCCGGTTTATATCGCCGCTACGCAACTGCGCTCGACCATTCGTCGCCAGTTGGGGGAAGAGGCCGCGAACTTCCTTTCGGTGCCTCAGATCAACGAGGCGGGGAACACCCTGGATTGGTACGCTCCATTCACGGGTCCGGTGGTGCCGTGGTCCTCCGCTACCGAGGAAGAGCGAGCCAGTGTTACCATCGCCTTACAGCAGGTGCGGCAACGGTTTCATGAGCACAGCAAGATGCTGTTGGAGGGGGCTCCCAAAGGCGATGTTGAGGTTTTTGCGCGCATGCTTCCTTTGGTGGCGCATATTCCCGATGTCTCGCATATCTATCTGGTCGCGGGAAGGCCGGTGATCACTTTCTGGGGATTTAACGGGCTGAATGCTCCGCCTCAGACCGATACCGTGCGGGATTTGCGGATGGCAGGGCCTGTTGCCGCTGCGGCTCCTCCGCTGATCCCTCCGCCCGTTGGGCGGCCGTGGTGGTGGTGGTTCCTCGGAGGGCTGCTGCTGGTGTTGCTGCTGCTTGGTCTCGCTTTTGGCATTCGGAGCTGCTCCGTGGCAGGGCCCGAGTCGGGTAGGCCCGAGTCGGGTAGGAAAGAGGAACCAGGGAAAAAAGAGGAGCTGCTTCCCCAAGGGAAACCGCTGGCCCAAGGGAAACCACTGGATCGTGTTGTGACGCCGCCACCGCCTCCGTTGCCCGTAACGCCAGAGAAACCTCATGGGGCCGAGGGGGGCGTGCTCCTCCTTCCAGGCTTGGGCGGAGGCACCGGCGGGGAGCATTCTCCTGGTGCGGTTGTTACGCCTCCGGGGGCTCCACCTAAGATAGAGGGTGGCGCATCGTCAACGCGAGACGCTCCTCCTGCGGTGAAGGTCGAGAAGGAGAGGACGACGCCACCACCTCCACCGGTTGTTCTTGATGGAACAGCCGGGCGGGCGACGACTCCTCCGGTCGTCCCGTTGTTGATTCCTAAGGATTCGGAGAAAAATGGCTCCACGGATTTTCTCAATGGCCGCTGGCGCTCGCGGACGGGGCTGATCGAAAGCGAGACAGGTAAGCCCATCGAGGTGGAATACGATTTCAAAGGTGGAAAAGGCACCATCACCGTTCATCGTAGCGATGGATCCTCGTGCACCGGACCGGTGGAAGCCATGATGAACCAAGGGAATTTGGTCATTGAGGGACGCGGCGAAGCGGTTTGTCCGAATGGGGAGGGGTTCCATGCCTCGCGGGTTGAGTGCCGCCCTGGTGCCGATGGCCGTGCCGCGTGTCAGGGCCGCTACCAAGATGGAAGCGGCTATCAGGTTCAAATCCACAAATAAGGAAAACAGGAGAAAAAATGACGATGGATGCTTCGTTCGAAGCCGTTGCCGCACAAATTCGGAGCCGATTTGGTCAACCCGGGTTCATCACCTTTATGGGATCGGAGCTTGAGGAATTGAGTCCTGGATCGTGTGTCGTTGGTATCAAGAAACGTCCAGAAGTGCTTCAACACCGTGGGTTTATCCATGGCGGAGCCATTGCTTTCTTGGTCGATACCGCCACGACCCTCGCGGCCATGAGTATGATTCGGCCGCCTCTGGTGGCCTTGACGGCTGAGTTCAAGCTGAATTACCTGTCTCCTGCCGTGGGAGATCACATTTTCTGCCGGGCTAAGGTGGTCAAGGCCGGGAAGACGCTCTCCGTCGTGACCGCAGACGTGTTCAGCCAGAAGGGCAGCGAGGAAAAAATGGTGGCGACGGCTTTGGCCTCCATTGCAATTGTCGATGGCGCGAAATTAAAATAAACGATTCCTGACTTGGAGACGATGGATGCTCCCGAAACCAGCTCCGTTTGAAGACGACATTGTTCTTATCATGCGAACAGGCATCCAGTTCGTGGATTTCGCCTTAACCCTCGATCCGCGGAAATTAGGAGAAGGCGCTTTTTTACGTTCTGCCAGTCAGGGGACTCTGGTTCGTCTGGACTACGATGAGGCCAACGACAGTTACATCGTTCCTGATACTCGGGCGATCGTAAAGAATGTGGCCGAGCCTATCCCCGTGCGGGACTCCTTGCGGCTGTTCGAGGATGTCTGGTTGCCGGTGCCGTTTCTTCGTCTCCATGCCAATACGCGCTTCATTGATGGGCCGACCAATTGGGCGCGAGCGCGCCTGATTGCCTTGGCTCCGGGGGAGAGTAGCGAGGGCCATACCCACCGATTGGTTTTTGCCTTCGACACCAATGTGGATCCCGAGATTCCGCTGCATTCCCGCTATCTGGCCCCCATTCTGGCCGATGTGTCCGGAGGCGCGAAGTTCGGGCTGGCGTGGCGCGGGCAAGACACAGTGGGTTTTAGCGAACTGGCTTGGGTGACGGGCTGGGTCAATGAGCTTTACGCCGAAAATGCCGAGCGCCGCTTGCGTCGGGGCCGGCAAGAGATCAACGAAGCGTGCGGAATGATGATCCCTCATGCTCACTACCTGAATATGCTGTGGTTGATGGGGGCATCCCTGGGGGATCCCCTGCGGCCCGAGAAGGTCCGGCCTCAGGTGTCGATTCTCCCCAATCTTCCCAATGACGTTCAGAAGAAGGCCATTCCGGTGGATTTGGTCCTGGATGTGGGGAACTCGCGTACCGTGGGGATTCTCATCGAGGACCATCCCCAGGAAAACGATGGCTTGAGCGTGCGTTATCCGCTGCAACTGCGTGATTTGACACGCCCGCATCACACCTGGGAGGAACCCTTCGAAAGCCGAGTGGAATTCGCCGAAGCCGTGTTCGGCAAGGTGGATCATTCCTACAAAAGCGGACGCGGCGGGTTCCAGTGGCCCACCATTGCGCGGGTCGGGCCAGAGGCGGGGCGTTTGGCCTCGCGGCGGCGCGGGACGGAGGGCTCCACGGGGTTGTCCAGCCCCAAGCGTTATCTGTGGGACGACGAGCCCTATCTGGCCGGGTGGCGCTTCAATGACGCCTTCAACAAGGCCGATACCGAGCCTCTGGCGGTGGCGGCACCGTTCTGCGACCTGATCAACGATGCGGGCGAGGCGCTCTATGAGAACCCTGATGATCTGGCGGTGTTCAGTCCCCGATACTCCCGCAGTTCCCTGATGACCTTCATGCTGGCGGAGGTGCTCGCCCAGGCCTGCATGCAGATGAATAGCGTCGGGCAACGGAGCCGGGTGCGACAGGCCCATTGTGCTCGGCATTTACGCACGGTGATTTTGACCGTCCCGCCCTCCATGCCCAAGCCGGAGCGCGAGATCTTCGAAAAACGGGTGGAGCAGGCTATTGCCTTGGTCTGGAAGGCCATGGGGTGGCATCCCCTTGATCTCGTGCCGGATTTCAAGGACAAGACCGAGGTCTGGCCGCCGCTGCCCTCGGTGGCGATTCGCTGGGACGAGGCGACGTGTGCGCAAACGGTCTGGCTCTACAGCGAGATCGTCAACCACTTCGGCGGCAGGCCCGAGGAATTCATCCGGGCCGCACGCCGCAAACGCGTCGGGGACCAGGATAAGACGAGGGGATTGCGTGTTGCCTCCATCGACATTGGCGGCGGGACCACGGATCTGGTCATCACCGACTATCGATTGGACGAAGGACGAGGGGCCAACGTCTATATTCAGCCCAGCCAGTGCTTCCGCGATGGGTTCAAAGTGGCCGGAGACGACATCGTTTTGGATGTTATCACCAAGGTCGTCCTCCCCGTGATCGAGAATGCCTTGCGAGAGCACGGCATCGGGGATCCCGGACCGATCACTTCGCGCATGATGGGGGCCGAAGTGGCCGACGTGCAGGAAGGAATCTTGCGTCAGCAACTGACCCTTCAGGTGCTCTATCCTCTCGCACTTCGGATTCTCAAGGATTACGAGGACTATGATCCCTTGGAGCGCACCGAGATCAAGGTCATGGCCTTGAGCGACATGTTCCCGGAGGGAGAACAGCCCTCTGACGATGTGTTGGCCTATGTGACGCGGTGCGTGCGCCAAGTGAGCGGCGTGCCCGATTTCAATCTCATGGCGTTGCGTCTGCCCTTGGATACTGCGCGGCTGCATGGATTGTTCGTATCCAATCACATCGATATTTCCAAGACCATTCGCTCTCTGTGCGAGATTGTCTACCTTTATGACTGTGATTGGCTGTTGCTCTCGGGGCGGCCGTCCCGGCTGCCTGGTATCCAGGCCTTGTTCCGGGCGTTGCTCGCCTTGCCGCCAGACCGGATTTTGCCGCTCCACAACTATAGGACTGGGGAGTGGTATCCTTTCCAAAGCGAGCATCGCATCCGTGATCCCAAGACGACCGCCGCCGTTGGGGCCATGCTGTGCATGCTCTGCGCCGAGCGGCGCTTGCCCAACTTCTTTTTCCAGTCCAATGCCTTCCAAATCCCCTCGACGGTGCGCACTATCGGGTTGTTGGATCGCAACATGACCATCAAGGAACAAGACGTTTATTTCCAAGGCATTAACCTTGATGATCCCGAGTACGAATATCCTGATACCGTGATCGAAATGCGCGGGCCAATGACCTTGGGGTTTCGGCAATTGGCGGCACCGCGCTGGTCCGCCAGTCCGCTCTACCGGCTGGAATTCACCGAAAAAGACGGCAACAACCGGGCCTTGGATGCTTTGAACAAGGGTGCGGAGTCCTCGGTGTTGCTGGTGCGGCTGGAACGGCGGAAACATCACGGCTACGATCACCTCAAAATCAAGGAAGTCAGCACTAGGGAGGGGGGAAGCGTCAGTGCCAATCAACTCCGGATCCGCCTGATGACCCTAAATTCCATTGGTCTGAACGAGAACAGCTATTGGCTCGATACGGGCAGTGTCGTCCATTGAAGATCCGGAGAGTATGAACGTGAGCGATACGCCCGAAACCTTGACCGCCTCTTGCGCTCAAATCGCCTTTGCCGCCGGAGAGGCGATCACCTGGATCCGCGAGGTCCGCAAAACCGCTCCACGCTTGGATCGAGAAGCCTCTGGGCTGATCGACGACCTGCGGCGGAGACGCATGTTCTGCAATCGCCTTGCCGCTGCTGCGGAGCGCCCGGTCTCGGTGGGGTTCTTTGGGCTTTCCCAGGCGGGGAAGTCGTATCTCATCTCGGCCTTGGCCAGCGGAGCCAATGGCGAGGTCGAGACTCGCATGGAGGGCAAGCTGCTGAATTTCGTCAGCCATGTGAACCCTCCCGGTGGTGGAAAAGAGGCGACGGGGCTCACCACGCGCTTCACGCGGATCCGTCAACAAACACCCGTGGGGTTTCCCGTTTGTCTTAAACTGCTTTCTCAAGCAGATCTCATAAAGATATTCGCCAACATCTTTTTCTTCGATTTTGATTCGCAGCGTGTGGCCATTGAATCCGATGTGGGGAAGATTCGGCATCACCTTGCCGCCCTGGAGGCCAAGCGTCAGCCGCAACCTCTGCCGGGGTTGACCGAGGATGACGTGATCGATGTCATGGATTACTGCCTCAAGCGCTTCCACAAGGCCATGGAGCCTCTGATGGGGGATTATTGGGCCACGGCTGTGGCGTTGGCTCCAAGACTCAGGCTGGGGGACCGGGCTGCGCTCTTTTCCCTGTTGTGGGGGGGATTTGCCGATCTGACCCGCGTGTTTCAGGATCTGAATCAGGCGCTGGACCGGCTGGGGTATCTTCGGGAGGTGTGTGCCCCCCTGGAGGCTCTCGTCAAGGAAAAGGACGGAGTTTTCAGCCAGTCTGACAGCATCATGAATGTGGATATTCTTGATCGTTTGGGGCAGGACGCCAACGATACCCTAGCGGTCATGCCCAAGGCCGGAGGAGAGGCCGTTGCCTTGCCTCGCTCAATCCTTGCCGCGCTGTCCTCGGAAATGCGCTTCGAGTTGGCGGAAAAGCCTTGGGCGGAGATGCTGGAGCAGATTGATCTGCTGGATTTCCCCGGCTATCGAGGTCGCCTCAAGGTGCAGGATCTCTCTGAGGCGAGGAGCAAGCTGGAAGGGCGCGATCCCGTGGCTGGGTTGGTTCTCCGGGGCAAGGTCGCCTACTTGTTTGAGCGCTACACCGACGATCAAGAGATGAATGCCCTGGTCCTCTGCACGCCCAGCAACCAGCAATCCGATGTGAATGATGTCGGCGATGTTCTGACCTCGTGGATCGAGACCACCCAAGGCAAGACCGTCGAAGAGCGGGCTCGGCGCAAGCCGGGGTTGCTCTGGGCGTTGACCAAGTTTGACATGCGTCTCAATCCGCGCCCCGGCGAAACCATCGACCTCATGCGCAATGGGTGGGGCGGCATGATCCGCATGGCCTTGCTGGAGCGCTTCGAAAATTTCGCTTGGGTTCACGATTGGACCAAAGGCAAGCCCTTCGACAACCTGTTCCTGGTGCGCAAGCCCGGTATGGCGGGAAGCGTCATCGAAACCAACGCCGATAATCGGGAAGCCGGGATCCTGCCGCAGCAACAAAGCCATTTGCAGAACTTGCGCGGGACTTTCATCGAGGATGCCTCGGTGGCCCGTCACGTCCGTACCGCCGCCGAGGCCTGGGACGCCATGATGACCCCCAATGATGGCGGCATGGTGCGGCTGGCGGGGGCGTTGGCAGAGGTCGCTCGTCCCTCCGTCAAGCTGGAACGCATCCGAGAGCAGGTGGAAGCGGTGCGAAACGAACTGCTCAACGTTCGTCTGGGGCCGTATTATTACGCCGAAGGCGCCGATGCGGTGGCGCGGAAGAAGGAGGTTGCCACCCAGGTGGTGACAGGGTTGTCGCGCATCCCCACCACCTTCGGGGAGATTCTTTTCACGCTGCACCCCTCCCCAGACCGGCTCCGAGCCCTCTACGTCCGGACCGAAGCCGGAGGAGAGGCTGTAGTAGCAACGTCATCAGCGCCGACAGAAGTGGTGGACGCAGGCTTGATCAGCCTTGACGACCTATTGGGCGGAGGGGGCGAGTCCTCCTCAGGCCGAGGGGGAGCTTTCGCTCCCGCCACCTCGGAACGGGCGGTGCAGTTTGCCAAGACGGTTATCAGCTCTTGGATCACCCATCTGCGCCAACTGGCGCAAACCAGTACCCTGCAACGCCTGTTCGGGTTGAGCGATCCCGTCGTACAAGGACTCACCGATGAACTCATCACCGGAGCCCTGCGGTTTGGTCTGGAACAGCGGTTGGTGAGCGCCCTGTCCGAGGCGGAACTCCAAAGCTCCGCCACCCGGAGCCGACTGGTTGACCGCCAGGTTCGTGTGGTTTGCACCATCATCGGGGACTATGTGGACTGGTTGGGGTACAGCCAAGTGCCGCTGGAAGAGCGTCCAGTATCGAAAACCGGCAAGGCCGTTTTTTCCCCGCCTCCCGCTGTTCAAGGCGTGCCGCAGTTGGACAGTCAGCCGCTGAACTACTCGGCCTTCTACATCGTCGACTGGTTCGAGGCTTTCCGCCACACCACCATCGAAAATGCCGGGCATGCTGCGGGGAGCGAGATTAGGCCCGAACAAAACGATCGGTTGGGAGGAGTGTTGAGGCTGTTACTGGGGCGATAAACGAAAAGAGGGGCAATATTATATCACTCAGTGGGCACAATCAGTGGATCGTCCAATGCGAACCGACAACCACTGGACAGCCTTACCTGTGAGTAAAATAGATGATAACTCTTGTTCATGCAGCACTCAATATGGTACGATCCGTTACGTTGAAGTGTGACTTTTAAAATAAGGATTTGTGGGCGTCATGACGAATAAAATGAAGAACGGTCATAATATTGATGAAGGTGAAGGTGATGGTGATTTTATTGAGACGCCCACGCCTTCTGTTGCAGAGTTTGATGACGAAGAGGGGGAGGGTGAAGGCATTATAGATATAGAAGGCTCCTTTGCGCCCATGCTATTTGGCGTTTCGCAACGTCGCATTAGAGATATGCATAACGACTACACGAACCGAGAACTCGATCCTCGTCCTCCATTTCAACGAGGCTATGTTTGGGATAGAACAAAGGCTTCACGACTTGTCGAGTCTGTGTTGATGAATGTACCATTGCCATTGATTTATACTGCTGAGGAAGGAGATGGGAAAGAACTCGTCATCGATGGCCAACAGCGTCTCCTTTCTCTTTTTGGATTTATAAGTGGGATATTTCCAAAAGATAAAAGTAGTGCACCATTCCGCCTCACTAAACTAAAATTAATGAAAAATCTCAATGGAAAATTATACGATGACTTGGAAGAAACTACCAAGCGCAAGCTTATGACTTACAACATTCAAGTTATTAAAATAAGTGCGGATTCACATCCGGATGTCAAGTTTGAGATATTTGAGCGGTTGAATTCTGGTGCAGTCAAATTAAATGCTCAAGAATTGCGTAATTGTGTTTATAGGGGACCATTTAACGATGTCCTTAGAGAACTTTCGGGAGATGAGAATTTCAAGAAGTGCATAGGCACGTCTAATGCCTTGGATCGAATGCAGGACTGTGAGCTGATCCTGAGATTCCTGGCATTCTACGATAGAACATATCTTAAATATCCAGAAAACATGAAAAGTTTTCTAAACACATTCATGGATGACAATAAAAATCTACCTCAAGACAAAGCAGAAGACTTCAGAAAAACTTTTAAGAAATCCTCTGAACTTTCATACTCGGTCCTCGGTACAAATGCCTTTCGCCGCTTTTCAATTGGAACTGAACAAAATCCTGCCGGTGGTCATTGGGAGCGCACAATAAATAGAGCCTTGTTTGATGTAACTATGTGGGGCTTCTCTCAATACGAAAAACGGCAGATCGTTCCCTGCATTGACACGATCAAGGATGCATATATCGATCTGATCCAATCAGATGAAAAGTTCCGCGACTCGGTGACCTCCGCAACAGGAAATAGGGGAAAGGTTCGTTATCGGTTTGAGACATGGCAGAATCGCCTGAAGGAAATCATTGATGTTCAATCGCAGGAGCGACGCATTTTCTCAAAGGAAGAAAAATCTAAACTCTATAGTAGTTCTAAGATGTGCGCGATCTGTAAGCAAGAAATCGTGGAATTCGATGACGCTGAAGTTGATCATCGGATACCCTACAGCGTTGGCGGCTCGACAAGCGTGGAGAATGCCCAGTTGGCGCACCGCTACTGTAACCGGGTAAAGTCAGACAAGACCAATAAGGCCTTTTGATAAGGGGAGTCCCGAGACACTCCAGATGGCGGGAGACGCTCCCGCCCCCTGACTTGCTGACCGACCAACGAGGGGCTCTCACCCGGTAGACCAAGTAGAATGAACTGCACGCGTTCTACCATACGTGGCGGGGAGGTTATGAGCGACGATCCACCTCAGCCAGGAATCTCTTCAGCGCGTTAAACGCCTTGCTGTCCGTCTGACCATTAATCACGGTGTCCTCAATATAACCAGATGTTGTATTGACTCGTAGATAGGTATGCTGTGAGGCTGTAATTTTCCGAACGAGGTCGGTTGGAACCAAAAATCCTTTACTCGACTCCGTCGGCATGGAGCCGAACTTGCTCACAAATCTAGTGAAATTTGTAAAAGTTTCTTTGATTTTTAGATCGTACACAGTTCCATCAATATTGAATTTAGCCCCAGTAATCGCACTAATCCCATAAACATTGACGATGAGGATAGTTTCATCTGGTGTTTTTCCGCTCCATTGTGCGCCAAGGCCAGTACAAACTCTCCCCGAACAGCCGTTCCCATGAATATCGATGGTGACGACCTTTGCATTATCGAACCCACTATGAGAAACAACTGGGTCGCTCCCAGAGGTTGTTGAACAGCCAGCCAAGAACAGCAGGACAGCGGTGGCGCAGAAAAGCTTCTTCATGAGTCCCCCCGATATGTGGTGTTCCTTGAGTCGAGGAGCGCCACACCAATGATTGCTTCAGTAACCGCCGATCAATCTACACGTTATTTTGACTTGGTACAATAACCTGCACAGATCACGCAAACCCAGCCGTCACGACCGACCGAACCTTGTCGAAGGCTTTACCCTCAATCTGACGGATTCGCTCGCGCGAAACCCCATACCGCTGTCCTAATTCTTCCAGCGTCACCGGTTCGTCCCGCAAGCGGCGCTCGGTGAAGATCTCTCGTTCCCGCTGGGTCAGGGTTTCTAGAGCACTGGCAATCAAGGTCTGTCCTCGGCTCATTTCCTGGTGGTGGGCGAGGGTGGTTTCCTGATCATCCGTCTCGTCGGCCAGGAGTGACATGGCCTCAATGCCGCTTTCGCCCATGGGAACATTCAGGGACGAATCCCGTCCGCCCAAGCGGCGATTCATGGAGATGACGTCGTTTTCGCTGACGTCGAGTTCCTTGGCGATGGTCGCCACATTCTCCGGCGTCATTTCCCCGGCATCGAGCAACCGCAGCCGTGCCTTGATGCGGCGCAGGTTGAAGAACACCTTCTTCTGGGCGGCCACGGTACCGATCTTGACCAGGGACCAAGAGTTCAGGACGAACTCGTTCAACGAGGCCTTGATCCACCACATGGCATAAGTGGAGAGGCGGAAACCCTTTTCCGGGTCGAATTTCTTAACGGCACGCATCAAGCCGACGTTTCCCTCGGAAACGAGGTCGGCGATGGGCAGGCCGTAGTGGCGATAGCCGACGGCAATTTTCGCCACCAAGCGGAGGTGACTGGTCACCAAGCGATGTGCTGCGGTGGAGTCGCCATAGTCGGCAAGGCGTTTTGCCAACATGTACTCTTCCTCGGCGGAGAGAAGCGGAAAAGCCCTGATCTCGCGGAGATAGGACGCCAAACCGCGCTCTTCACCCGAAAGGGAAAGCGAGGGAACATAGACGCTCATGTCATATCCTCCTTTGAGCAACATGACGAGACCCACCAAAAATGGCTGGGTCAGTGGAAGACGGCCCCAGAGCGGGCATCCGTCCTCACGAAGGAGTACAGTATGCCAACCTTAAGGAGCGCGGTCAAGGGCAGGGAGAGAGGCTAGTCCTCGAAGGATCTCCCACACTTGTGCTGTCTCCAGCTCCACAAGAGAGGGGGCACGCACGATTTCGACTCGCCCCCGGGGGGCGCACAAAGCCGGATCGGAGGCATGGGAGAACAACACCGCCGAGGGGCAGCCCGAGGCGGCTAAAAGATGCATTGGACCCGTATCATTGCCGAGCGCGAGCTTCGCTCTCCGCCCTAAGGCCAGGATGTCAAGGAAGTTGGTACGCGTGGTGAGGTCGAGGGCGGTGGGGCAGAGGGTGCAAATGGTCTCGCTCTCGGCTTTCTCGCTTTGGGTTCCGAGGACCACCGGTCGGATTCCTTGCTCCGGTAGTCTTGCGGCTGTCGCGGCGAAGGCCGGAGCCGGCCAGCGTTTGGCGGGGCGATGGGGGGCGCCGCCGGGGCAGAGCAGGGCGAAATCCTCTCCGGCGGCAAGCTCGAATTTTCCGATGTCGCCCTCGGCCCAGGAGAGATCGGGCGGGGGAACGCGAGGGATGCCGGCCTCGGCCAATTGGCCGGCCTGTCGCTCCACGGTGTGGATCCTGTCTCGATGTGGGTCGGTATGGGGGTGGGAGCAACCTTTGGCAATGCCCGACCACTCTGTGCCGCGCGGCATCAAGCGGAAATACCACGAGGAGCGGTCAGAGGTTTGGAGGTCGTAAACCCGAGCAAAATCGCCCTCGCGCAGACGGTGCCGGAGTTCCCGGACCTTGGTAAGCTGCCAAAACTTCGGTCGCGCATCGACCCATACCGCGTCGAACCACGGGCTGGTCGAGGCCAGTGCCACAAACGGAGAGGTGGTTAGAAGCGTGATCGAGGCTTGGGGGTGATGGGCGCGAATCGCGGCGAAGGGGGCAAAGGCTTGGACAAAATCGCCCAAGGCCCCCAGCTTGATGACCAGGATTCGCTCGCTCACTTAGACGGCTTCCACCAGGGGGGGCGGAGGCTCGGCGAGCACCTCCCGGTACACATCCAACGTTCGATTGCACATGGATTCCTTGCTGAAGTTCACCCGCACGAATTCTTGGGCGAGAGCGGCCATGTCGCCGCGCTCCTCCGCTGACATGGAGAAGAAGCGGTGCAGAGCCTCGGCGAGGGCACTGGGGTCTCCTGGAGTGGCCAGCCAACCCGTGCGACCCGGCAGAATGGTCTCGCATGGGGCACCATGGGCCGAGGAAATGACCGGCCGGCCCATCGCCTGTGCCTCGACCACCACCCGGCCAAACGCCTCGGGGTCAGTGGAGGGCGAGACCACCACGTCCGCTAACATATAGGCCGCCGCCATGTCGGAGCATTCGCCCACCATGTGGACGACATCGGCCACCTCCAGCTTGCGCGCCAGCTCCTTCAACTCGTTCAGATAGGCGGTGCGGCCTTGCTCGGACCCCACCAGAAGGCAGCGGATGTCGTGACGTCCCAGCTCGGCCAGGGCACGGATGAGGACTTCTTGCCCCTTCCATCGGGTGAGGCGGCCCGGCAACATGATCACTTGGTAGCCATCGGGAAGCCGCCATTTATGGGCCAACTGGATAATGCGCTCCGGCGAGACGCGAACCGGGTTGAACTTCTTCAAGTCCACGCCGCGATGAATCACCCGGATTTTCTCTGGCGGCACCCCATAAATGCGACAGACATGCTCGGCGATGAAGTCGGAGATGGCGATGACCTTTTCACCTCGCGTCATGACCGAGTTGTAAATCTGCTTGAAGCCAAACCCACCTAGGTTGTAGGTGCCGTGGAAGGTGGTGATGAAGCGGGCTCCTGTGTTGTTGGCTGCCGCCCAAGCGCTCCAGGCGGGAGCACGGGAGCGAGCGTGGACGATGTCAATTTTCCGGTCAACGATGATGTCTTCCAGAAGGCGGATGTTGCGGCGCATCACCCAGGGTTTTTTGCTCTCCAGGGGAAGCTCGATGTGTTCGACGCCCACGCGGGTCAACTCGCGGACCATGGGGCCGCCCGAGGATGCCACGACCGAGGTCCAGCCCACCTCTGCCAGGGCGTGCGCTACCTCGATGGTCCCACGCTCCACGCCGCCCGTCACCAGGGCGGGGAGAACCTGCAAGACCGCCGGCTTACGCATGGGAGGAGTAAGATGTTGACGATCCTCGGTCGAGGGAGCAACGATGGCGGTAACGTTCTCTTGCATGGATCTCTTTCAGATGACGGAAAACAACGGTGACGGAGAGAACCCTCCCAAACCCGAGATATTACCACGCAAAGATGGCACGTCCACCGCATACCATCGCTTTCTTGGGCAAAAGACGACATCTCCCGGCGTAGTGTTCTGTCACGGCCTGCATTCCGACATGACCGGAACCAAGGCCACCGTGCTGGAAAGCTTCTGTCGCGACAGAGGGCTGGCCTTTGTTCGCTTCGATTTATTCGGCCACGGGGAAAGCGCGGGGGAGATGGAAGAGGCCACCCTCTCCCGCTGGGTCGAGGACGCCGTGACGGTGGTGGATGAGCTGACCACCGGGCCACAGATTTTCGTCGGTTCCAGTTTAGGGGGGTGGATTGCACTCTGCACCGCCTTGGCTCGGCCCGAGAGGATCGCCGCCCTGATTGGGATCGCCGCAGCACCCGATTTTACCGAGGACATGCTGTGGACGGATTTTTCTCCCGAACAGCGCGAGCAGATGATGACCACAGGGCGGGTGGCGCTGGAAAACCGCATTGATCCTCAGCGGCCTTGGATGGTGCGGAAGACGTTCATCGAGGATGGGCGCAACCATCTCTTGCTGAGGTCGCCCATCGGGTTAACTTGTCCGGTGACCCTGCTCCATGGGCAGGGGGATGAGACCGTGCCTTGGCGCACCAGTTTGCGTATCGCTGAAAACCTCGCTTCCGAGCAGGTCGAGGTCGTGTTGGTCAAGGATGGAGACCACCGCCTTTCCCGCGCTCAGGATCTGGATCGGCTCACCCGAGCCTTGGATGCGGTGCTCGCTCGTCTTATGACCTAAGGCCTCTCCGAACGGGGGCTCGAATACTCCTATTCGTATCTACCGCATTGCAATATCGATATTTTTGGTTCAAATGCGCGGACAGACGAGGTAGCTTAAAGCCTCGTCGAGAAGAACAGGCATTCCGAGAGGAGACACTGTGGTCGCATCCAGTCAAGGTTTGGAACGGGCAGAGCCCACGGCGCTCGATTTGCGTCGCTGGTATCGTGAAATGCTCCTCATCCGCCGCTTCGAGGAAAAGGCGGGGCAGCTTTACGGCATGGGGCTGATCGGTGGGTTTTGTCACCTCTACATCGGCCAGGAGGCCGTGGTGGTGGGGATGCAGGCCGCCGCCGGGAAAACGGATTCGGTGATCACCTCGTACCGGGATCACGGGCAGATGATCGCCTGCGGCATGGACCCTAAGGGAGTCATGGCCGAGCTGACCGGACGTGCCGGAGGCTACTCTAAAGGCAAGGGCGGCTCCATGCACATGTTTAGCCGCGAGAAGCGATTCCACGGCGGTCATGGCATCGTCGCGGCTCAGGTGCCGCTCGGGACCGGGTTGGGGTTCGCCCACAAGTACCAGAAGGACAATGGCGTGTGCCATTGCTACCTGGGAGACGGAGCCACCAATCAGGGCCAGGTCTATGAGTCCCTCAATATGGCTGCGTTGTGGCGTTTGCCGGTGGTCTACGTGATCGAGAACAATCGGTACGCCATGGGCACCTCGGTGGAGCGCTCTTCCGCAGGAACCGAGCTGTATCGCCGAGGAGTCGCCTATGGTATTCCCGGCGAGGCGGTGGATGGGATGGATGTGACCGAAGTTTATGCTGCGGCCACGCGGGCCTTGGCTCATGCGCGCTCAGGCGAGGGGCCGTATATCCTGGAGATGAAGACCTATCGTTACCGGGGACATTCCATGTCCGACCCGGCCAAGTACCGCGCCAAGGAAGAGGTGACCGAGATGCGAGAGCATCACGATCCCATCGAGACCTTGAAGCAAAAGCTGCTCGACGCGGGAGAGATCGACGAGGCCGGTTTCAAGGAGATCGATCGAGAGGTCAAAGCCATCGTCAGTGCCGCCGCAGAGTTCGCTCAAAGCAGCCCCGAGCCGGATGCACGCGAATTGTGGACGGATGTTCTGGTCGGCTGAAGGGTTAATAGAGAGAGAAAACGATGGCTATCGAAGTTTTGATGCCGGCCCTGTCGCCGACAATGACCGAGGGTAAGCTGGCACGCTGGCTGAAGAATGAGGGCGATGCCGTGAAATCCGGCGATGTCCTCGCCGAGATCGAAACCGACAAGGCCACCATGGAGTTGGAGGCCGTCGAGGAAGGGATCCTCGGAAAAATCCTGGTGCGCGAAGGGACCGATGGCGTAGCCGTCAACACCCCCATCGCCGTGCTGTTGGAGGAGGGGGAAACGGAGGCTCCGGTGAGGAAGGCGGTGCTCGACGCGCCGCCTCGACAACAGATCGCGTCGGCCGTGGCTGCTCCGACTCCCGTGGCTGCTGCCCATGCCACCAAGCGCCAGACGGTGCGCGAGGCTCTGCGTGACGCCATGGCCGAGGAAATGCGGCGGGATCAAGCGGTCCTGCTCATGGGGGAAGAGGTCGCTCAGTACCAAGGGGCCTATAAGATCTCCCAAGGCATGCTGGAGGAGTTCGGACCCGAGCGGGTCATCGATACCCCCATCACCGAGATAGGATTTACCGGCCTCGCGGTCGGAGCCGCATTCGCGGGGTTGAAGCCCGTGGTGGAATTCATGACCATGAACTTCTCCATGCAGGCCATCGATCAGATTATCAACTCCGCCGCCAAGACTTTGTACATGTCGGGAGGGCAGCAGACCTGCTCCATCGTGTTCCGGGGGCCTAACGGGGCCGCCGCGCGGGTGGGGGCACAGCACAGCCAGGATTTTGCCTCCTGGTACGCCCATTGTCCGGGGTTGAAGGTTGTTGCCCCTTATTCGGCGGAAGACGCCAAGGGGTTGCTCAAGGCCGCTATTCGCGATCCCAATCCCGTCATTGTGCTGGAAAACGAGATTCTTTACGGCCAGACCTTCGATGTTCCCGATGTTGCCGATTTCGTTGTTCCCATCGGTAAGGCCAAAATCGAACGTGCCGGGGAGGATGTCACCATCGTGGCCTATTCCCGGATGGTGGGCGTAGCCCTCGAAGCGGCCACAGTCTTGGAAAAAGAGGGGATCCGGGCGGAGGTGATCAATCTGCGCAGCCTGCGTCCCTTGGATGTGGAAAGCATCGCCGCCTCGGTCAGGAAGACCAATCGAGTCGTTGCTGTCGAGGAAGGGTGGCCTTACGCCGGGATTGGGGCGGAAATCGCCGCCGTGGTCATGGAACAGTGTTTCGACTGGCTGGATGCTCCCCTGGTGCGGGTGACCGGGGCGGATGTCCCCATGCCCTATGCCGCCAATCTGGAGCGTCTGGCTCTGCCGGATGCCACCACTATCGCCGATGCCGTCCGCAAGGTCTGCTACAAGAAGTAAAGGGTCAGACGTTATGGCTATCGAGATCCTCATGCCCGCGCTGTCGCCAACCATGAGCGAGGGAACGCTGGCACGCTGGTTGAAGCACGAGGGCGATGCAGTCAAGTCCGGTGATATCATCGCGGAAATCGAAACCGACAAGGCCACCATGGAGTTCGAGGCCGTGGACGAGGGCGTCTTGGGCAAAATCCTGGTTCAGGGTGGAACAGCCGGCGTGAAGGTGAACCAACCTATCGCTATTTTACTGGAAGAAGGGGAAGATTCCTCTGCCATAAAGCAGACGCCGCAGCGACAAGCTCCTGTCGCTCCCGTGGTGGTGGAGGGGGCTCAACCCGCTGTTGGGGCGCGGATTTTTGCCAGTCCGCTGGCGCGGCGCATCGCCGCCGATGGCGGGCTCAAGCTGGAGGGCATTGCCGGCTCTGGTCCTCATGGGCGTATCATCAAAGTCGATGTGGAGCGAGCCCTGGCGACGCGAGTCCCTCGGAAAGAAGTGCCATCGACCCCCGTCGTGGCCAAGCCACCGATGCCTGTTGCCGCTTTCGAGCCCGCTTTCGAGGAAATTCCCAATTCCTCCGTCCGGAAAGTCATTGCTCGGCGTTTGAGCGAGGCCAAGCAAACCATCCCGCACTTCTACCTTAGTGTCGATTGCGCCCTGGATACTCTCCTTAAGATAAGGGGAGAGCTGAATGGGCGCAGCGATACCTATAAGCTTTCCGTTAATGATTTCATCGTCCGTGCCGTCGCCCTGGCCTTACGGAAAGTTCCCGCAGCAAACGTGTCTTGGGGGGATGAGGCGATCAAACGCTACACCGATGTAGACGTTTCGGTAGCGGTCGCAACCCCCAATGGGCTGATCACGCCAATCATTCGCCATGCGGATCGAAAGGGACTCGCGGCAATCTCGGGAGAGATGAAAGCCCTTGCCGCCAAGGCACGGGAGGGGAAACTCAAGCCCGAGGAGTTCCAGGGGGGAGGCTTTACCATCTCCAACCTCGGGATGTATGGCGTGCGAGAGTTTTCCGCCATCATCAATCCGCCTCAGGCCTGTATCCTGGCGGTGGGAGCCGGGGAAGCGCGGCCCGTGGTGAAGGGAGGAGCGTTGGCTATTGCAACCATGATGACCTGTACCCTGTCGGTGGATCATCGAGCGGTGGATGGTGCCGTCGGGGCTGAGTTCCTGGCGGCTTTTAAGGGACTGGTTGAAGATCCCCTGGCGATGTTGTTGTAATCATGAAGAGTCAGGCGGCTTTTGAGGCTCTGAAATCTGATATCCGCGAAGGCCGGATGAACCAGGCAGCAGAGACCCTCTTTGGGGCGAGTCTCTCTTGGGGAGAGACGCTCCAGCAGCTTTATCGGACCGGGGACCGGGAGGCTCTTGAGGCCCATGATCCTCTGACCCAGTTTTTCGTCACGCGGTTCCGAGGGATGCCCACACCGGCGGAGATTGGGAATGCTCCACCCGGTGCCGTGTTCCTCATGGCCTTTACCGCCTTTCCCTACCTCGATGCCCTGCTGGATGAATTGATCCTGGGGCGCGCCGAGGGCGAAGATGAGCACGGCAACGCGCTGTTTGCTCGGATCCTCGCCGGAGAGGACGAGGGGACAAGCCTCGCTGCGAATCAAGCCTCGGGGACGTGGCGGTTTGATTTGATGCCGCTTTACACCGCGAAGGTTCGTGCCTTGAGCGATTTCATCGCAGAGGCCTATTTGGGAAATTTTGATGATTTTCTATGGCGTTATGTCGCCGATCATGACCTTGCGTTTGATCTGGAACAGGCCTGGCGTCCGCTGGGAGACCTCTCGTAATGAGCTTCATGGAGAAACCGATGCCGGAAAACACTTTTGAACTCGTCGTGATCGGTGGAGGTCCCGGAGGATATGTAGCGGCCATTCGTGCGGCTCAACTGGGCCTGAAAACCGCCGTGGTGGAGCGTGAACATTTGGGCGGTATCTGCCTGAACTGGGGGTGTATCCCCACCAAGGCGCTGCTTCGCTCCGCCGATGTGTATCGCACCATGCGCCATGCCGCCGCCTATGGGCTTTCGGCCGAGGGGATCGGGTTTGACCTGGCCAAGGTGGTGGCCCGCTCGCGCGGGGTCTCCGCCCAGTTGAACAGCGGGGTGAAGGGGCTCCTGAAGAAGAATAAAGTGGCCGTTTTCGAGGGACAGGGCAAGCTCGGCGGGCCGGGAAAGGTGATGGTTGAGGGGAAGTCGGGCACGGTGGTCCTTTCGGCCTCCCGGATACTACTCGCCACGGGGGCACGGGCACGGGTTTTGCCGGGATTGGAGCCGGATGGGAAGTTCATTTGGACCTACCGGCAGGCCCTCGTGCCCGACACCATGCCGAAGCGGTTACTGGTCATCGGCTCTGGGGCTATCGGTATTGAGTTCGCGAGCTTTTTCAATGCGCTCGGATCCGACGTTACCGTAGTGGAGATGATGGATCGCGTGCTCCCGGTGGAGGATGAGGACATCAGTGCTTTGGCGCGTAAGGCCTTTGAGAAGCAGGGGATGACCATCCTTACCGGTGCTCGAGTCAACGGCCTGAAGAAGGCCGAGGATACGGTGACGGTGCAAATCGAGACCTCCGCCGGGGTTCAGGAGATCGAAGTTGAGCGGGTCATTTCCGCCGTCGGCATCGTGCCCAACAGTGAGAACTTGGGGCTGGAGGGCACCAAGGTTCGTCTGGAGCGCGGGCATGTGGTCACCAATCCCTGGTGCGAGACCGATGAGCCGGGGGTGTACGCCATTGGCGATTTGACCGCTCCGCCGTGGCTCGCCCATAAGGCCAGTCACGAGGGGGTGTTGTGCGTCGAGAAAATGGCGGGGTTGAACCATGTCCACGCCTTGGAGGTGCAAAACATTCCAGGATGCACCTATTGTCATCCTCAGGTGGCCAGCGTCGGCCTGACCGAGGCCAAGGCCAAGGCGGTCGGGTATCAGGTTAAGGTTGGGCGTTTCCCCTTCATCGGCAACGGAAAAGCCATCGCTCTTGGCGAGACCGAGGGAATGATCAAGACTGTGTTTGATGCAAAGACGGGGGAACTCTTGGGGGCACACATGATTGGGGCGGAGGTCACCGAACTGATCCAAGGATATACCGTGGCTAAGACCTTGGAGACAACCGAAGCGGATATCATGAATACCGTTTTCCCGCACCCAACTCTATCAGAGATGATGCATGAGTCGGTCCTCTCCGCCTATGGAAAGGCGGTTCATATTTAGCCTACGCCAACCAGTTCTTAACCGTTTTGCCGTAAAAAGAAGCCCCATACCTCAAGGAGGCCAATCGGATGCGTCTCTCATCCCTGTTGGGAATGGTCGCGCTTGCTCTCGTGACCACCATTCCTGCCGCGTATGCCCAAGCCGCAGAGACCCAAGCCACAGATTCCCAAGATGGTGGGGAGGACTCCGGGTCTCCACCGCCCGGTCAAATTTGGGGGGCGGCTAAAAAACCCACACAGGGAAGAGCCCACTCCATTGGCTCGGTGGCGGCGGGATGTCTGGCGGGGGCGGTGGCGCTTCCTCCGGATGGTGGGTCGGCCTATCAAATTCTCCGTCCCAGTCGGAACCGCGCCTGGTCCCATCCTCGCACGGTGGCATTCGTGAGGAATCTGGCACGACAGGTCGCCTCGGGGAAGAAGAGCGGACCGCTTCTGATCGGCGATATGTCCCAGCCTAGGGGGGGGCCGATGCTCTTCGGGCATGGCAGCCATCAGACCGGGCTGGATGTAGATATCTGGTTTCTTCTCCCGAAAGCTCGTCTTGCGCCCCAAGCCCTGGCCAATCCCCAGCCGATTTCCATGGTGAACGGGGTGAAGGTGAATCGCTCGGTGTGGGGGGGGCGTCATCTTAGGCTTTTAGAACTGGCGGCAAAGTCTCCCGAGGTGGATCGAATCTTCGTCAATCCCGCCATCAAGGTCGAAGCCTGCCGGACCGCCACCGGGGATCGCCGCTGGCTGGGCAAGCTGCGCCCCTGGTGGGGGCACGACGAGCACTTCCACGTTCGCCTGTCCTGTACCGAAGGGGATGAGGGATGTGTTCCCCAGGCCCCCCTAAATCCCGACGATGAGGGGTGTGGTGCCGAATTAGCCTCCTGGAACCGCAGCTCTAAGGTTTTGACCGATACTGTGAAGGATCGCCCCAACCATCGTCATCCCACCCTGCCGGAGGCGTGCTCTCGGGTTCTCGAATAGTTTAAGGCCTCTTGCATCAACCTCTAGCTTCTGGCAGCCTTGCGGCGCGTCCTCCCAGCCGGGAGGACTTTCCAACCCCACGAATAAGCCAAAGCAGGGGGATTCAAACAGATGGTAGATCTTTTCGTCATAGTATGCGGGCTGATTGCTCTGCTCTATGGCGCCATAACCGTCAAATCGGTCATGGCGACATCGACGGGCACGCCCCGGATGCAAGAAATCGCAAGTGCGATACAAGAGGGCGCTCGCGCCTATCTCAATCGCCAATATACGGCCATCGCTGGTGTCGGCGTGGTCATTTTCATTTTGTTACTCGCCCAGTTGGGCCCTTATCAGGCCTTCGGTTTCCTGTTGGGAGCCGTGCTTTCGGGAGCCGCCGGATATATCGGCATGAACGTTTCCGTTCGTGCCAATGTTCGCACCGCTGAAGCGGCTCGCTCCCATGGAATGCAGCAGGCTTTGGATGTCTCCTTCAAGTCCGGTGCCATCACTGGCATGCTGGTGGTCGGTCTGGGCCTGATCGGCGTGGCTGGCTACTACGCCATTCTGAAGATGGGTCATGTGGATCCGCGTAGAATTATCGAGTCACTGGTTGCACTTTCCTTCGGTGCGTCATTGATCTCCATCTTCGCGCGTCTCGGCGGCGGTATCTTCACCAAGGGTGCGGATGTGGGTGCCGATCTCGTTGGTAAGGTCGAGGCCGGAATCCCCGAGGATGATCCTCGTAACCCCGCCGTCATTGCCGATAACGTTGGTGATAACGTAGGCGATTGCGCCGGTATGGCTGCGGACCTGTTCGAGACCTACGCCGTTACCGTCGTTGGGACCATGTTGCTGGGCTCAATCTTCTTCCTGGAGCCCTCGGCTCGCACGGCGATGATGAATTTTCCCCTCCTGGTCGGGGCCGTGTGTATCCTCAGCTCCATCGCAGGGACTTATTTCGTCAAGCTGGACGAGTCTGGCAAGATTATGCGGGCGCTCTATAAGGGCTTGCTCGTGACCGGGTTGCTCTCGGCATTGCTCATCGCCCTGGTGATCGAATTTGGTCTTGGCGGATTCAATGCCCAATTCTCCATGGGAAGCAGCCTCCAAGATCTGCGGGTCGTCACTGGCAATAGCCTGTTTGCTTGTGCGTTGATCGGCTTGGCTGTGACCGGACTGATGGTCTGGATCACCGAATACTACACAGGGACCGATTATCGCCCAGTCAAAAGCGTGGCGAGCGCCTCCACCACCGGACACGGAACCAATGTCATCCAAGGCTTGGCCGTTTCCATGGAAGCCTGCGCCCTGCCCGTGGTGGTCATTTGTATCGCTATCATCATGGCTTACAAGATCGCCGGCTTATTCGGCATCTCCGTGGCCGCAACCACCATGCTGGCTATGGCTGGAATGATCGTCGCTCTGGATGCCTATGGTCCCGTGACAGATAACGCCGGTGGCATCGCCGAAATGGCCGAACTTCCCAAGGAAGTGCGCAAGATCACCGATGCTCTCGATGCCGTTGGAAACACCACCAAGGCCGTCACCAAAGGCTATGCCATCGCTTCGGCTGGTTTGGCCGCGTTGGTGCTGTTCGCCGCTTATACCGAAGACCTCCGCCACTACTTCCCCCACCTGAATGTTCAATTCAGATTGGAAGACCCCTACGTGGTGGTCGGTCTGTTCCTGGGTGGCCTCTTGCCGTACCTGTTCGGCGCCATGGGAATGATGGCTGTCGGTCGGGCCGCAGGCGCAGTGGTTGTCGAAGTTCGTCGCCAGTTCAAGGAAATCACTGGAATCATGGAAGGCACCGCACGTCCCGATTATGGTCGTGCCGTGGATATGCTGACCAAGGCCGCCATCCGTGAGATGATCGTCCCCAGCATGTTGCCCGTCGTGTCACCCATCGTGCTGTACGTGCTCGTCCTTCTTACGGCGGATCAGGCCAAGGCCTTTACGGCTTTGGGGGCTATGCTGTTGGGAACCATCGTGACCGGTCTGTTTGTCGCTATCTCCATGACCTCGGGTGGCGGAGCTTGGGACAACGCCAAGAAGTACATCGAAGATGGACATCATGGTGGTAAGGGTTCGGATGCCCATAAAGCAGCCGTGACCGGTGACACTGTCGGCGATCCCTATAAGGATACCGCTGGTCCTGCCATTAACCCCATGATTAAGATCATCAACATTGTGGCGCTGCTCTTATTGGCAATGGTAGCACCGCACTAAAAGGGTCAAGGGACTCTGTCCCTTGACCCTTTTACGCGGTGCGAACGCCATTCAGGAAATCATCCACCATCCCCCGCAATTCATCCGCCTCCTTCGACATTCCCTGGGCCGAAGCCAACACCTGGGAGGCGGCGGTACGAGTCTCTGCAGCTGCTGTGCTGACTCCGCCGATGGTGCTGGAGATTTCCTGAGCACCCACCACGGTTTGCTGGACATTCTGAGCGATTTCCCCCGTGGCTGCCGCCTGGGCATCAACGGAGAGGGCAATCGCGGAAGCAATGTGATTCAGCTCGTCGATGCGAGAGACGATTCCTGCGATAGCGGTCACCGCCTCAGAGGTTGCACTTTGTACGGCACCGATTTGAATGCCGATTTCCTCGGTGGCCTTGGTGGTCTGGTTGGCCAGCGCCTTGACCTCGTTGGCAACAACGGCGAAGCCTTTCCCGGCCTCTCCTGCGCGAGCCGCTTCGATGGTGGCGTTGAGCGCGAGCAGGTTGGTCTGGCTGGCGATATCGTTGATCAGGCTCACCACGGTTCCGATCTTGGCCGAGCTTTCCGCCAAGCCCTTAACGGTTGCGTTGGTCCGATTGGCATCCTCGGACGCCAACTGCGAGATATGACTGGATTGTGCCACTTGACGACCGATTTCGCTGATGGAGCTGGAAAGTTCCTCGGCGGCGGCGGCGACGGTTTGGATACTGACGGTGGCTTCCTCACTGGAGGAGGCGACGGAAGTGGCCTGGCTGGTCACATGCTCGGCGGAAGAGGACATGGACTGAGCGGTGATTTCCAGGTCATGGGATGCACTGGTGATGATTCCCAGCAGGTTGGAAACCCCTTGGTCGAATCTTCCTGTGAGTTTCTCGATCGTTTGGGAGCGGACTTCGCGAGCGGCACGTTGGGCATCTTGCTCAGCGGCCATCTGATCGGAGTGGATGGCGTTGTCCTTGAAGACTTGGACAGTTTGGGCCATTTCTCCGATTTCGTCGACTCGCTCCAGGGAGGGGACATCCAGATCTTTGCGTCCTCCGGCCAACTGAATCATCATGTTGCGCAGTGCGGAGAGGGGAGTCACGATGGCTTTGGCGCTAAACCAAGCGATCACGGCACTGAGCAGGACGCAGAAAAACAGGCTTATTACCAAAATGAGGTTGACTCGTTTTGCACTCGCGACGCTGTTTTCCATGAAGCCTTCGGCTTCTCTTTCGGCCAGTTCGATTCGCTCACCTAGTTTTTGGGCTACGGCTCGTACCACACCAGCTCCTTTGGTTTTAGAAGCGATGAGGGCCTCCGCCCTACGTCCGTCCTTGGCCAACTGGATAACCTCGTTCCGAGCTGGCTTCCAAGTATCATATTCCGCCCGAATTTCGCTAACGCTGGTTTTATCGCCCACCACGTGCTTTTCAGCCAACTCTAAGGCTTCGTAGAAATTTTCCTCGTTGATTTCCACATCAGCAATGGCTTTATTCAGGGTTGGCTGGTCGCTGGATAGTAAAACATCCCTCATGGCGAGGTTGATAGAGCGCAAATCCGACCTTGCCTCGCTCAGTCTATTGGTGATGATAAACGGATGATTATACAACTGCGTTGTCATATCCGAGAGCGTATCGCTGCTTCGGATCGCCACGACCCCAATGAGGAGCGTCAAGGCGACAACGGCGGAAAAACCTGCGGCGAAGCGGTGCCCGATGCGAATTTTCATATGTACCCCCCTGTATGAGACCCTGGATGACGGAAGAAGCGAAACAACATTCCCTAATCTTGTAGAGCCTTGAACTTGGCCCAAGCGCGCGAACGGAGCCGGTCATAGTCGCGCTTGGCCGGGGGAGGCGGAGAAAACATTTTTGCCCGAACCGCCGGCGGAGGATAGATCGCTGGATCGTTGCGGATGCTTGGATCAACGCTCTCCAAGGAGGCCATAACCGCGTTGGGGAAACCGATTTCATTGGTGATCTCGGCAATGATGTCGGGCCGCAGGATAAAATTGATGAAAGTGTGAGCTTCATCAGGATGAGGTGCATCAAAGGGAATTGCCATGACATCAATGTTCACAATGGCTCCCTCCTTAGGAATAAAAACAGCAATATTTTGTTTTGGCTGCATTTTTTCTCCGTTTGAACGTATTTGTACCAGCTCACCAATGTAGCCTAAAGCCATACAAATCTCGCCTTTTGTCAAATTGTCCTTGTATTTCTGAGAATCGATGTAGCGTATGGATGATCGCAACTCTCTTAGTGTTTCCATTGCTTTTTCCAAAGCTTCCACACTTTGTAGGCGAGGGTCCTGTCCCTGGAGCAGCTGGACAATCGGTACCGATTCCGTCGGTGTATCGAGAATCGAGACACCACAAGGAACCAGCTTGGCCACCATCGCCGGGTCAAACATCATACGCCAGGAATCAAGTGGGACATCCGGAGCGTATTGCTTAATTTTATCAATGTTATAACCGATACCGGTGGCCGCCGCCAAATAGGGCACACCGAATTTGTTGCCGGGATCAACTTTTGCTAACTCAGCCATCACCCCGCTGTCGAGGTTCGTCGCATTGGGGATCTTGCTCCGGTCGAGGCTTTGAAAAAGAGCCCCCCTGACTTGCTGAGCAAAAAATGGAGAGGCAGAAGGAAAGACAACATCATGACCAGAGAGTCCCGTGGAAAGTACCGCATCCAGCACTTCATTTGCATCATAAGTCTCATATTTTACTTTGATGCCTGTTTCCTGGGTAAATTTTTCAAGAACTCCCTTAGAGATATATTCTGACCAATTATAAACATTGACAATCCTCTCCTCGGCATAGGCCGTCGAGGACAGAAGAGGGAAGGTGGCAACAGCAGCACAGTACACGAAACGAGCGAACATTTGGAGTTCCTCTCACGGCGACTCGAAAGTAGGAGGGCTGAGAAGGCCTCGAACTTAGAAGGGGATCATTTGATGGGATAATGTATGCTCCTCAATCAAGGCGAGAGTCAACCCGAAGCGATTGCTCTGTGGGCTTTTCCTGAATTTGTTCGATTTTTGTTGCCTTTTTGCGAACACGCCTCGAGCCAGAGGGAAAAGAAATCAGAAGGAAGCCTCTTTCCCCTCGCTTTTCTATTGCCGAGGGACACGCCACATGGAAGCATAGCGGCCAACGTTTGAGACCGAACTTTCGGAGGGTTCTGATGACCGGGAAAATTTCTCCCCATCCGCGCGCCGTTGCTCTGGTGGGCCCTTTTAGCAGCGGAAAGACCACCCTTCTGGAAGCCATGCTCTTTCGATCCGAAACGATCGCTCGTCAAGGCAAGGTAAAGGATGGCTCAACCGTGGGCGACGCAAGCGCCGAGGCGCGTCACCGCTTGATGAGTGTCGAACCCACGCCCGTCGTGGCCGAGTATCTGGCAGAAAAGTGGACGCTGATTGATTGTCCCGGCTCGGTGGAGTTCCAACAAGACAGTTATAGCACCTTGATGGCGGTGGATGCTGCCGTGGTGGTGTGCGAGCCGGACCCCGCCCGAGCTGTGATGGTAGCTCCGCTGTTGAAGTTCCTCGATGAACACAAGATTCCCCACCTGCTGTTTATCAATAAGGTGGATAGCTCGGGCGCACGCATGAAGGAGACCTTGGAGGCTCTTCAAGCGGTATCTGATCGCCCCTTGGTCCTGCGCGAAATTCCTATCCGCGAAGGGGAGAATATCGTCGGATTCGTTGATCTGGTCAGTGAGAGGGCCTATAAGTACCACCCAGGACAAAACTCCGATCTCGTCAAGATCCCCGACACCGTAACAGAGGAAGAGGCCGCCGCGCGCCAAAGCCTTCTGGAACAACTCGCCGATTTCGACGACCATCTGATGGAGGAGTTGCTCGAAGACGTGCGTCCTAGCAGCAAAGAGGTTTATGACGACCTCGCTAAGGATCTCGCTGAGGATCTTATTGTCCCGGTGTTCTTCGGCTCGGCCGAAAACAACGAAGGGATTACCCGGTTGTGGAAAGCCCTGCGTCACGAAGTGCCGTCTCCCACCATCACCGCTGCGCGGTTGGGCGTGGGAATAGCCGGAGCGCCAGTGGCTCGGGTGTTTAAGACCCTGCATGCATCTCATACGGGGAAACTCAGCTATGTCCGCGTTTTGCGTGGCGAATTTAGTGATAATCAGGCCTTGGAGGGGGGAAGGTTGTCGGGACTCTACCTTCCGATGCCGGGAAATCTCGCCAAAGCCGCTAAGGTCGGCGTGGGAGAGGTAGCCGCGTTTGGACGGCTCGATCACGTCATGACTGGGCAGATCCTGGGAGGGGGCGAGCGCTCTGTGCCAACGTCCCCCCAGATGGAACCCTTGTTCGGGCTCGCACTCAACGCCGAGAAGAAGGGGGACGATGTTAAACTCAGCGGTGCCCTGACCAAACTCGTGGAGGAAGATGCCTCCTATCATCTGGAAAAAAACGCCGAATTCAGCGAGCTTACCCTGTGGGGGCAGGGGGAAATCCACCTGCAAGTGGCCCTGGAGCGTTTGAAAAATCGTTTCGGGCTGGGCGTCATAACGCACAAGCCTACGGTTCCTTATAAGGAGACCATCAAGAAAACCGTCTCTATCCATGGCCGCCACAAAAAACAATCCGGCGGGCATGGCCAGTTTGGTGACGTTTTCATCGATATCCGCCCGCAACCCAGAGGAAGCGGATTTGTCTTTGAAGATAAAATCGTCGGGGGAGTCATCCCTCGGCAGTACATTCCCGCTGTCGAGGAAGGCGTGGTGGAGTTCCTCTCGCGCGGTCCTCTGGGATTCCCTCTGGTCGATATCGCTGTGACCCTGACCCACGGGAGCTACCATGACGTGGATAGCTCCGACATGGCCTTTAAAACTGCGGCACGAATCGCCATGAGCGAAGGTGTGCCTAAATGCGAGCCTGTCCTTCTTGAACCCGTTCTTCTCGTGGCTGTTTCCGTGCCTGTGGAATACACCTCTAAGGCGCAGAGGATCATTTCAGGGCGGAGAGGGCAGATCCTCGGGTACGACGCCAAGGAAGGATGGAAAGGTTGGGATGCCGTCTCGGCCTATCTGCCGCAGGCGGAAATGGGGGATCTCATCGTTGAGCTGAGATCCTTGACCATGGGAGTCGGAACATTCTCGTGGAAGTTTGATCACTTGCAGGAGCTTATCGGGCGAGCTGCCGAAAAAGTCGTAGAAGACCGGCGGGTGGCATTGGAAAAATAGAGAGAGGACTGAAGGGGGCGCAGGCGTGTCATCGCAGCGCCTCCTCGTTTAGCGGGTTCTTGGTATATCACTGAATATGGTGGGTTGGCCGAGCTGCTGAAAGGCCATAGTCTTGAAAACTAGCAAGAGGGTAACCCCTTCCAGGGTTCTCGAATTCATGATTCATGGACATCACCGCAAGAAGCGGGGAAAGTAAACCCGCAGATGGGAGTCGCTGATGTTCAACCTTTTAATGTTCAACGTCGATTGGCCGTCGCTCAAGGTCACCGTTCCGATGGAGCGAATGTTTGAATATACCGAGGACCACATCGCTGAGCAGTTCCGGGATAGTGACGGCAAGCCTCTACTTGATCGCCTCACTTCTCTGCCTTGCTTGTTCTGTGAAGAGGGTATGAACGACGAAACGGCGTATGTCGGCCAGATCAACCGGGCACGTATCGTCAAGGAGAAAGTGTCTCTGGAAATCAGCTTCGACGCTGACGTGCCTGTGCTGCAAAACAGTATGATCCATAAGAACCGTGAGGAACCGGGGCTCCATCGCTCCTCGTTTTCGAGGAACCATTGGGCGATCAAAGAGGTGGATCGAGCCTGAACCATTCTGTCTCGCTAATCCATGGTTTGCATGGTGTATTCGCATTGTACGTTAAGGTGAAATTTAAGTTGCAAAGGTTAGAATAAATTTTAAAATCACTGGTCTAGTTCATCAATTGCCATCTTTGCTATTTCCAATGTAATGGATATTCTATCCTTGCTTTCAAGTGACCATGCTGTTGAGAGTCCACACCATGCAATTATCCACATGAGAAGGCGCTCTCTGTCCAGACCAGCCACCTCGGTAACGGTCTTTAGTCGTTGTTTAAATATTTCCGGCACAACGGACACCCTGGGAACCGGATGAGCAAGATCGGGATTTGTGAAGATGTTGGCATAGTCAAATCCTCTCTCACCTTTCACCCCTTTTGGATCAATTGCTAGCCAGCCTGATGCCCCAAAATCAAGAACATTATCATGATGTAAGTCACCATGTAATGTGACCACATCACGTGGAGTGGACAGCAGGTGTTCCGAGATTTCGACACAGTGAGTCAGGATACCTCCATATTCTCTGGCTGCTGGTTTTAGTGCACGAAACCAGTCCTTAAGAGGCGTAAGCTGCGGCAAAGGCCGTTTTCGAGATGTATGAAGCTGGCTTGCTGTAATACACATAAGACGACAGGCCTCAACATCCCGACCTTCCCTGGACATAGCGGACAGAGATTCGGAGCCTGTTGCGTACTCCAAAACAATCGCCTCCTTCTCATGGGCAATAACCTGTGCAGCGCCATTCCCTCCCCACCAGACCATAAGCGCATTGCCGGTTTTCTCATGCTTATCATCTGTAATTTTGAGCATGGCCTTCATGCCATTTGTTACCGTTCTAACTGGAAGGAGCTGTGACGTATGGGTTATGACTGGTGTGCCGTCTGGAATTAGTTTCCAGTGGTTTAGCCAGGGTCGGAAAACACATTCAGTCATGATGTTTTTCTATATCTCCCCGTCGATAAAGGGACTGTATACGGCAAACTAAAAAATTATTAATAATACTATGCAAATAGAGACCAGAAATCCCCTCTAATTTTGAAACAACCTTGGCTCACTATCGGAAATTGTCAAGGTAATGCCTAATATTACTGTTGACGTGTTTGATAAGAAAAGACGGGTCTTTATCAGTATGGATCTGTTCTTCCATGACCAAGGAAAAATCCATCCCAATGGTCGATAATAAATGCTTTTTCTTCTATGCCTATTTTTCGAGTAATCTTTGGCAGGGAATATCCCTATGGACACCCAAAACCCAGGTCCCAATTCGCCGCTGGACTGGCTCATAGACCCGCCAAATTCGGAGCTTATTTGACTTTTTTAGAAAATGCCACGTCTCATCAAGGCTTCCAGACGAGGAACTCGCCTGACGGATTTGGCTCTGGAGTCGCCAAGACTTCCGCCCGAGCCCACGCTTCAAGACGCTAGGTGTTTAGTCCCGGCATTTGATGGTGTGGATCGAGCCTGAATCGTTCGGGCTCGGTGGTCCATGATTTGCAGATGTATTCATAAGGGGTCAGGCCCTTGAGGGTCTTGAGTCTGCGGGCGAAATTATAAGCCATGACGAACTTTTCAAGGTGCTGTTCCAGTTGAGCATGATTTTCATAGTGGAATTGTTTGAC
>JAVBJO010000036.1:0-12832 GCA_031546925.1 Rhodospirillaceae bacterium | reverse complement strand
GCGCCGGGGCTGCCGCCCCAAACCCCGCCCGGAGCCATTGCCCCGGACCCCCTTTTTTTTCATCGCAAAAGAGGCGTTCCAAACGGTATCAGGGGGCTTCCTGATCCGATGAAATAGACTCTCGTCGCCAAGGCCTTGATCTGATAGAAATCAGCCAAGTTTTTGGGAAGGGAAGTCATGAAATCTCTCTGGTCGGATTGGGAGGCGGAGTCCAGGGTGTCCGTTCTCGTCGAGAACGGGATAAGCCGGGAATTGGCCTTGCGGATCTATTCCTCTCGGTTGCTGGGGGGGGATCCGCGCCTGGTCCTGCATGGGGGCGGCAACGTCTCCTTGAAGACCATGACCACCGATCTTTTCGGTGAGGATCTGGCCGTGCTCCACATCAAGGGTTCCGGGTGGGACATGGCCCATATCGAGGCCGCCGGTCTTCCCGCCGTTCGTTTGGCACCATTGCTGGCCTTGCGTCGGCTTGAATCCTTGTCCGACGAGGCCATGGTCAATTTTCAGCGAGGAGCCTTGCTCGATTCCACGGCCCCTACGCCATCGGTGGAAACGCTGCTCCACGCCTTCTTACCACACAAGTTTGTCGATCATACCCATGCCATTGCAGTCCTGTCCTTGAGCGATCAGCCCAATGGAGCAGCGCTATGTCGCGAGCTTTACGGGGAGCGGGTGGGGATTGTTCCCTATGTCATGCCCGGATTTGCCTTGGCGAAGGCCGCAGCCGAAGTCTTCGCGCGCAATCCCGAGGTAGAGGGATTGATCCTGGAAAAACACGGGATTTTCAGCTTTGGCGATACCGCCAAGCAAGCCTATGAGCGGATGATCGATCTGGTGACCCTGGCTGAGGAGCGCTTGCAGGTCAATCGCAAGCCCTCCTTCGCCAAGCGGAGCGATCTCCCGTTGCGCCTCGCCGCAGTGGAGGGCTTCGCCCCCATTCTGCGCGGGCAGTTGGCAAGCCCGCTCCAATCCGGGGCATGGAAGCGGTGCGTTCTCGATTTTCGTACCTCAGAGGCGATCCGCACTTATGTGGATGGGCAGGATGTGGGGCGCTATAGCCAAATTGGTGTCGTGACGCCGGATCACACCATTCGCACCAAGAATTGGCCGCTCGTCCTGCCCCCCGTCGAGGTCGGCGAAGTCGAGGCCTGGCTGCCTCGGGTCAAGGCGAGCTTGCTTGCCTATGTGGAGCACTATCACACCTATTTCGCGCGCAACAACGAGCGGGTTCAGCACGCCAAGACCGAGCTTGATCCCTTCCCAACGGTGATCCTGGCCCCCGGATATGGGCTGTTTGGCGTGGGGTCGTCGAAGAAAGCAGCGATGGCGGTTGCGGATATCGCCGTCAACACCATCGCGTGCATCACTGACGCTGAGGCCATTGGCACCTTCCAGCCCGTTTCCGAAGCCGACATGTTCGATTGCGAATATTGGTCACTGGAGCAGGCGAAACTGGGCTCCGGGATGGAGAAACCTCTGGCGCGCCAAGTGGCGGTGGTTACCGGCGGGGGGGGGGGCATCGGGCGTGCCACTGCTCTGGCCTTTGCCCGGGAAGGGTGCGAGGTCGCGGTGCTCGACATCAACGCCGAGGCCGCCGCCGCGACGGCGAAAGCGATCGGAGGAACCGCCCTGGGACTTGCCTGCGACGTCACCGATCCCAAGAGCGTTCTCGCCGCTTTTCAACAGGTGTGTCTCGCCTTTGGGGGGATGGATATCGTCGTTTCCAATGCCGGTGCCGCTTGGCAGGGGAGCATCGGCGAGGTCGATCCAGAGCAGTTGCGCCAAAGTTTCGAGTTGAACTTCTTCGCCCATCAAACCGTGGCCCAGAACGCCGTTCGTATCCTGCGTGCCCAAGGTACCGGGGGATGCTTGCTGTTCAATACCTCCAAGCAGGCGCTTAACCCTGGCAAGGCCTTTGGACCCTATGGCCTGCCCAAAGCGGCGGCTTTGTTCTTGATGAAGCAGTATGCCCTGGATTATGGCCGAGAGGGCATTCGTTCCAACGCCATCAACGCGGATCGGATTCGCACAGGTCTCTTGACCAATGAGATGATTACCCTGCGCGCCAGGGCCAGAGGCGTCTCGCGAGACGACTACATGGCCGGGAACCTTCTCGGACAAGAAGTTCTTCCCGAGGATGTCGCCGATGGCTTCGTCTTCCTGGCCAAGGCCAGCAAAACCACAGCCTGCACCTTGACGGTGGATGGGGGAAACATCGAGGGGAGTCCCCGCTGATTCCAGCCCCTTTTCTCCCCATGTCCCGCGCCGAGATGGATCGTCTCGGCTGGGAAGCGTGCGATGTGATTCTCGTGACCGGCGACGCTTACGTGGATCACCCCAGCTTCGGCATGGCCATCGTCGGACGGTTTTTGGAAGCAGAAGGCTTGCGCGTGGGAATCATCGCCCAGCCCGACTGGCAAGATGTGGAGGCGTTTCGTGTCCTTGGCCGCCCAACCCTGTTCTGGGGGGTCACGGCGGGCAACATGGATTCCATGGTGAACCGCTACACCTCGGAGCGGCGGATTCGCACCGATGATGCCTATACCCCTGACGGCGAGGCAGGGCGTCGGCCAGATCGGGCCGTGCTGGTCTATGCCCAGCGGTGCCGCGAGGCCTTCGGTGGCGTTCCCATCGTTCTGGGAGGAATCGAGGCCTCGCTGCGGCGCGTGGCGCATTTCGATTACTGGTCGGAGAAGGTGCGCCGCTCCGTGCTGGTGGACGCCAAGGCTGACATCCTGCTCTATGGGAACGCCGAGCGTGCTCTGACGGAGATTGCCCAGCGGCTCCGGGCCGGAGAGTCGCCTCGTGCCCTGACCAACATCCGGGGAACCTCCGTCATTCGGAACGCTTCGCTGGATGAGGACTGGGAAATCCTGGATTGGAGCGCCCTTGACGACGCGACTCCTCTGGCGCGTCCAACCACGGATCGGGCGGTGGCGGTGCGTCTGCCCAGCTTCGAGCACGTGCGCGACGATCCCACGCTCTACGCCCATGCCTCGCGGATTCTGCACCTGGAATCAAACCCCAACAATGCGCGGCCTTTGATCCAGCGGCATGGGGATCGGGATGTGTGGATCGCGCCGCCACCACTCCCTCTCAGCACCCAGGAACTGGACCGGGTTTACGAACTGCCCTATGCCCGAGCGCCTCATCCATCCTATGGGAAACGACGCATTCCTGCTTGGGAGATGATCCGCTTTTCCATCTCCATCCTGCGCGGGTGCTTTGGAGGATGCAGCTTCTGCTCCATCACCGAGCACGAAGGCCGCATCATTCAAAGCCGCTCCGAGGAGTCCGTCCTGCGCGAGATTGCCCACATCCGCGATACCATGAAGGATTTCACCGGGACGATCTCGGACTTGGGCGGGCCGACCGCCAATATGTGGCGCTTAAACTGCAAAGACCCCGATATCCAAAGAAAATGTCGTCGTTTGTCGTGCGTCTTTCCCGATATCTGCAAGACCTTGGAAACCAACCACGATCCACTGGTATCACTATACCGTAAAGCCCGTGCCATCCCTGGCGTGAAGCGGATCAGCATTGCCTCTGGTGTGCGCTATGATCTGGCGGTGCGCAACCCGGCCTATGTGCGAGAGTTGACCGCTCACCACGTGGGGGGAACCTTGAAAATCGCCCCCGAACACACGGAGGCCGGGCCGCTTGGTAAAATGATGAAGCCGGGGATGGCCGCCTATGATCGCTTTCGCGAGATGTTCGAAGCAGCCGCGCGGCAGGCGGGCAAGCAGCTTTATCTGATTCCCTATTTCATCGCCGCGCATCCGGGCACGACGGACCTCGACATGTTGAACCTAGCGCTCTGGTTGAAGCGCAATGGGTTCAGGCTGGACCAGGTGCAGACCTTCCTACCATCCCCTATGTCCCTCGCCACCGCCATGCACCATTCCGAGCGCAACCCCTTGCAGCCGATCCGACGGCAGGGGGGGGAGGTGGTCTCCGTGGTGGGAGGCCTGCGGCAACGACGACTGCATAAAGCTTTCCTGCGCTACCACGATCCAGAGAATTGGGCGGTCCTCCGCGAGGCTTTGAAGCGAATGGGGCGCGCCGATTTGATTGGGAGTGGAAAACAACACTTGGTTCCTCCGGAAAGACGCTCCCAAACCTCGCGGTGCCAAACCTCGCGGTAACAGAGCGTTTTTAACGGATCGATAGAAATATCGATAGAAATACGGATAATTCACGCTTGACAATACGTCATAACAACAGCCATTCCTTTCGGCGGGGGCGCGAACATCGCGGGGGAAAATCGTGAGGTTCGCTTCATCCGTTCTCACTCTTTTTCCATGCGAGACGATGCCATCATGTCTTCTCTCTCCCGAAAGTTTTCAACGACGGCTTTAGTCCTGCTTCTTTCAAGCGAGGTCGCTCTAGCCGAAGCCGTTCCACCCGCCGCCGTTCCGCCCGTCGCAGAATCCGCCAAGGTCGAGGCTCAGCCGCCGCAGGAAAAGGATCTCCTGGACCACGACGACCCGGAGATGCTCTATCTCATCGCCCAAGCAACCCGCAAGATTGCCCTCCAGAATGAAGCTGCCGAAACCGACTACTGGAACTTGCTGGAAAAAACATCTGATGAGAGAATCGCCTATATGGGGAAGGGCCAGGCCCTCACGCCTCTTCCAGCGGTTCTGAACGACAGTTTGACCTCTGGGAAGCCGGTCAAGGCCGTGCTTCTTCTCCAGGCTACGGCGGATGGCGTACCAGGGGGCACGGTCGCGGTCGCGGTAGAGCCGTTGCGCCTTGTCATGAATCTGGCCGCAGATATGCCAGCGGTCAAAGCGGGGCAGTGGTATGTTGCGCGTGGGACGATTCTGGCGGACACCCTGGTGCCCGGCCAGCCTCTATCGGGACGGCTCTCCGCCAGCCACATCACCGTCTGCCAGCAAGCAAAGTGCGCCGAGGCCGAAGATGTTGTATCCCTGATTCGGCAGCGTTACGCCCTGCCAGCCTGGGAAAAGCCCACTCCGCCGATCAATATGGTCTGGGGTGATACCCCCGAGGCATTGAAGAAAAATTTTAATGCGGTTCTTGCCTCAAAGGGGATCGTCGCCGAGGCGGTTCGCTATGGCACCATCGCTCTGCCGACGGACCCTTCCGCTCCTGTGACCATTGCCAGCGTCGAGATTTTTGATCCCAATGCCCCGGCGAACCAGCTCATGACGCTCACCGACGTGACGCTTTCAAAGATCGAGAAAACGGGCAATATTTTTCAAAGTGCTCATGTGGATATCAAGGGTGTAAGGGTCTTACCTCATGGATTTATCTACCTCATTACCCATGGGATTGACCCATCTGGGCCGGTAAGATCGTTTAAGAACATCGTTGATGAGCGACTCACGGCAACCAGCACGACTGTATCCTTTGATTTTTCTTATACCCCGATCTCTACCCCTAGAAAACCATTGCAGGCCTTTGGCCCAGCCTCCTTGAGCAATTTCAGTATTACACTTCTTAAGCCAGGAATAGAACAGATCGGCACGCTTATCACCATTGATGAAATATCCGTCTCTGACCTGAGTCGCGATTCGACTTTTTTCTCCTTTATCAAGGCGAAAAGTCTTGCTTTTCCTTTGCTAGAATTTTTTGAGCCTCCCGCCACAGCCCCTATCATGATCGGTGAACTTTCTATCTCCGATGTCGAGATCTTCAAGACGATCCCGATCAGAGGAAAATTAACAATAACCGACCTTGACTTTCCTCTATTTGCAATGGTTGAGGCCTTGGAGAATGAGAAAAATGGAAATATGAAAAGGAATAAAGAAAATTTAGCTAACTTATTCGAGATGGGGTATCATCATATTATTCTTAATATTGCGGCAGAGGCCAATATTAACCCTTCCACGGGTAAAATTTTCGCCGATATTAATTTCAAATCGAACGATATGTACTCTATTCGTGTGGGGTCCACTGTAAGTAAAGTTGATCATCAGGTTGCGGAAGCTCTTGTGCAGCTTTGGACGGTGCTGAAAGACCCCTCTTCTGATTCCTCTACCACCGTGAACGGAATGATAGAGGTCGCGAGAATGTTCGCTGGTGTGGCTCTTGATGATTTCCAACTGGAGATTTATGACCTTGGTATGAGAACACGTTCCGTCCCCGTGATTGCAAAAAAAATAGGCATGGCAAAAACCACGGACGAAATCTTGTCTGGGCTTTCCACAAAAATAAAGAAAGAGGGACCAAGGGAGATCATGAAGCTTGGGCTGAGTCAAGCGATGGCAAAGGATATTTCCGAAAAAGTCTCCCTTTTCATGAAAGAAGGCGGGGCTCTTAAATTTTCGACTCACATTCAAGCGCCAATCCAGATTTTCATTCAGGAAGAGGGGATCCCGTCTGCCTTGATGCCAGAATTTCACAGCATTCCAGCACTGTTCAACGCAACTGGGATGACGCTGGAGCGTTAATTTGAAGCTCAAGAAATAATACCGTTTGGAACGCCCCCCTGCGATGAAAGAAAGGGGGGTCCGGGGCGATGGCCCCGGGCGGGGTATGGGGCAGGAGCCCCATATCTTCAATCAATCTGGTTCGCGCTCAGAAACATAGATTTTTCCAGAGCAGCGAAGAACTGCTGATAGGCCTCTGCATTACTGATCGCCTGCAACCCTTGCTGGGCTGAGGCGCGGACGGCCATTTGTTTCTGCCCCCGAGGGCGAGCGGTCACTGTCATCCGGGTAGCGCTCCCGGACAGCTTGGTTCCGCTGACGGTTCCGAGAACTTCATCGACCTTATCCACAACGAAGCCGAGATCCTGCATGGTTGCGATGATATTGCGCACGGTCAAATTCTTGTCCGTCGTATCAAAAGCACGGGTCTGAATGGATCGTATGGCAACCTGACTGGAATCCATCGCCAGGATTTGCTGTCGGGAATCTGCCTGGCATGCCGCAACTGTAATTCCAAGCCCTAAAATAATGCTCAGTTGGAACAGGGTCATATTTGATTTGCCTCCAAGAAGAGGGATTGTGAAAGTTTTTCGAAGAATTCTTGATAGAGAAGGGGATCATCCAGTGTTTCGACCTTCGAGACGCGTCCCAAGGAACTGATCACCACCCGCTGAAAGGTTGCTCTGACGATGAGTCCCGTCTTTTCATTGGACTTCTTCGTAATGAGTGCGATGCGGATTTTCTGATTGTGATCCCACTCTGCCCGCTGGTTGACGCCGGTGAGAGCCGAGGCCAACGCTGCGGCGAACATCTGTCCGGCGACTTGTTGCGCCTCGGTGGCGTCTCGGTCCTTCGCCGCCACGAGCATTCCCACGCCTGAGGCGCTTTCCTCGATGATGAAACCAAGATCTTGCAAAACGCCGATGGCGGAGGACAGGACCAAGGCTTCGTCAGAGGTCGCAAAATGCCGCGTTTGTCTCTGCCTCTGCCCCAGATCCGCCGAGGGCAGACTGAGGGCATCGATCTGTCGCTGCGCCGTATTCGGCCCACAGCCGCCAAGGCAAGCCAGCAATGCCAAGGGCGAAAGAAGGCGAGTCAGAAGCATAGTTAGAAACTGCTTGAACGGTAGGAGAAGTCACGAACCTTTCCGGCCTCGTCATACTTGATGATGATGGTCAGCGTTCTCTGCGTCGTGCTCCGCGCTCCCGTGGCGCTTTGATAATTTGGTCCTCCTAGGCCGCTCAGAACACCGTTTCCAACGGTAGTGCTTCCCAGGAGGAGGGCGTTGACGCCGCCACTACTGGTAGAGAACACGGATTCGGTGGAGACTTTATCGTATACCCAGCTTTCGCGGCGTTTATCGTCGGTGGTGACCATGTTGGGCGAGCCCAAGACCTCGGCCACCTGGGCGCTGGACATGCCGACGCGAATTTCACGCTGCACCTTGCCCATGGTGAGTTTATCGCCGTCTTGTGCTTGACGCACGTCAGCCATGTGCTCGCTGGCGCGCTGACAGCCGGTAAGGGCCATTCCGACACAAACGAGGGCAAAAATATGCTTTAGGGCCATGGATGTTTCTCCCTTACGGATCGTTTACTTGTAGCGCATTCAGGAATAGAGCCTTCGAGACGGGCTCGAAGAAGAGTTTCTGATAAAACTCGGGATCGTCGACCTGAGTCCCATGCTTCGCTGCAAAAATTTGAGCGTTCGCCCGGATCATCACCTGGGTCGCGTTGCGAGGCGTGACAACCGCTGAGAGTCGCAATACGCCCCCGCGTTTATTGGCGGTGATCGTTCCCGTGGTGGGCTCGACCTTATCAATCATGTACCCCAAATCCTGCAAGGCGGCGATAACGGTCCGCAGGGTCCGATTGCGGTCGGTCGTGTCGAAGGCTCGTGCCTGGATGGCGCGCAATTCGATGGGGCTCTTGGTGCTGAGGGTGATCGCCTCGGGCCTGGGCTGCGCCGTGCAGCCCGCAAGCAAGAAGAGCATCCCGAGCAGGGCAGCGCAATGTCTCATATCCCGTGAGCCTCCAAGAAAACAGCATTGGACAGCTTCTCGAAAAAACCCTGATAAATCTCGGGATCCTTGACCGATTCGATACCTGATAAGAGCCCATGATTATTGGTGATGTGCCGCTCCAGCAGGAGGCGCACGTCTGTTTGCTGGGCATTTTTAATCGGGAAAGTGGTCATGGTGGCGTGAATGGATTGGCTTGTGCTCCAGGTCGGGGGGATATAAGCCCCCAGCAGGGCACCAAGAACCGACACGGCAACTCCCGTAGCGACTTCACCGGCTTCCTCGGCACTGCGCTCCTTGGATCCGACCAAAACCCCAACGCTGGGCTGAGATTCGCTGATGATGAATCCGAGATCTTGGAGGACTTGTGAACTGGCGTCCAGAAGCTTGTGTTCGTTGACCGTATCGAAGCGGCGGATCTGAAGTGTCCGGGCTTCCAGGGTTTCTTGCGAGGGCTTCCCAATCTCCTTGGCGATATCGTTCATGTTGGTGTTCACGCATCCCCCAAGCGTAATGCACAACACTCCCACCATCGCAATCGAACGATACATCCTTACCCCCGCATCTTGTATCACCCCTGAAGCTATATGCAGAACTCATAGAAGGCAAGATCGGACAATATCGATCGATATTTCTGACGATCGCAGATTGCTCATGGTGGGGAAGGAGGTGGATCCCATCTTTATCTTCCAAAAAAACCTCCCAGCAGGGCCTTTCCCCTTTCAGCACATTTTTTGCCATCCCCCCAGAAATCGCGCGTGCGTTTACCCGAGTTGCACCGTAGGATAGCCCCGACGTTTTAAGTGCCTCAGGGGAAAGAACAGAAGATGACGATGACTTCAGCACACTCGGTTTCCGTTGCTTTGTGTGGCAGCGGGGGGTCCGGGGTGATGACGGCCGCGAATATGTTGCTGGATGCCGTTGCAGAGGCCGGATATTACGCTCTGTTCGGGCGCTCTTCCGGCCCGCAGATCCGAGGCGGAGAGGCTGCGGCGATGGTTCGAGTCAGCTCGGCTCCCCTCGTTTCGGTCGATGATACCACAGCAATTCTGCTGGCCATTGATTGGCAAAATATCCAGCGGTTTGCCGCCGAATTGCCCTTGTCCCCCAACAGCGTGATCGTGACCGACCCGACTCAGGGAGAGGTGCCCGAGGCCATGGCCAAGTCGGGGGCACGGATTATCACCCTCCCCATGAAAGAGCTGGCCAAGACCATTCCCGGAGGACGCGCCAATATGGTGGCTCTGGGGGCGGTGTGTCGAATGATTGGACTCTCCCTTGAGCCGGTGATTGCGGTCCTGGGGAAGTCTCTGAAGAAAAAACATGCGGGCGCTTATGATGCCTCGGTGGCGGCCTTGACCGCTGGTGCCGAAGCCATTCGTTGGCCCGAGGATGTGACGCTTTCCCCTCTGGAGACCGCGAAAGCCGCTGCACCGGGGCGGCGCTGGGCGCTGACCGGCAACGAGGCAGCGGGATTGGGCTTGGTGCGGGGCGGCGTGCGCTTCTGTGCCGCCTATCCGATCACACCGGCGACGGAGATCCTGGAGTGGCTATCGGGGAGTTTGCCCAAGCTGGGGGGTGTTTTCGTTCAAGCCGAAGATGAATTGGCCTCCATCGCCATGTGCGTGGGGGCGTCTTATGGGGGAACGCCCTCGGCAACGGCGACCTCTGGACCGGGCTTGTCGCTGATGGTGGAGGCGCTGGGGTTGGCCACGGCCTCCGAGACCCCGGTGGTGGTGGTCGATGTTCAACGAGGGGGGCCTTCTACTGGAATTCCCACCAAATCAGAACAGTCGGATTTGAACATTGCCCTCTATGGGATGCATGGGGATGCGCCCCATTTGGTGGTGGCTCCGAATTCCATTGGGGATTGTTTGCTCTCGTCGCAGTGGGCGGTGCATCTGGCGGAGACGCTCCAGACGCCTTGCTTGGTGCTGTCGGATCAGGCCTTGGGGCAGACCCGAGGGATTATTGATACGCCTCCCGATCTGGCTTTCGCCGGAGGCCGTTTGACCGCGCGCACCCCGGACGAAGAGGGGAGCTATAACCGCTATGCCGTGACGCCGTCGGGGGTTTCGCCCATGGCCATTCCCGGAACGCCCGGAGGCCAGTACACTGCCGACGGGCTGGAGCATACCGAATCCGGAACGCCTTCATCCCAGGCCAGTGACCATGCGGCGCAGTTGGATAAACGGTTGCGTAAACTGGTCGGTTATGACTACGGGCCGTGGTGGGCGGAAATTTATGGCAGCAAGGCTCCGGCCGAAATTGCTATTCTGTGTTGGGGTTCTTGCACTGGTGCCGCGCGAGAGGCGGCGGCTCGGGCGGCCTTGCAGGGGATTCACGCCAAGATTATTGCGCCTCGGCTGCTCTATCCGGCGCGGCCTCGGCACATGGAGCAGGCGCTGGCGGGCGTGAAACAGGTGTTGGTGGTGGAGTTGTCTCATTTGGGGCAATTCCATAAATACCTCCGCGCCGAGTACGATCTTCCTCCTACCAGAAAGCTTAACCGCGCCGGGCCTTTGCCCATCCGTCCGGGGGAAATCCTTCAGCACCTTATCGAGATGAGTCCGTGAAGCCATGACGAGCCTTTGTTCCAGCACGACCTACTCCGCTAATGACTTCAAATCCGCCGTCAAACCCGTGTGGTGTCCCGGATGCGGCGATTACGCCGTGCTCACCGCCATCACCAAGGCCTTTGCCGCCGTAAAGGCCCAGCCGCACTTGACTTCGGTGGTATCAGGCATTGGGTGTTCGTCTCGAATTCCGGCCTATACCAATACCTATGGGTTCCATTCCATCCATGGCCGTGCTCTCGTGGTGGGGGCGGGGTTGAAGCTCGCGCGGCCCGATCTCACCGTGCTGGTGGCTGGTGGCGATGGCGATGGCTTTTCCATCGGTGGCAACCACTTCATCCATGCGTGTCGTCGCAACGTGGATATCACTTGTCTGATCATGGATAACCGCGTCTATGGCATGACCAAGGGGCAACCCAGCCCAACCACCGAGGCGGATTGGGATGCCTCGGCCATGGCACCTCCGGGAGGGACGGGCATGACGCCCTTTAACCCTCTGGCCATCGCCGTGGCCGCTGGGGCCAACTTTGTCGCACGCGCCTTCTCGGGAGATCCCAATGGAACCGCCGAGATCCTCGCCGAAGCCATTCGTCATCCCGGCTTCTCCCTTGTTACCGTCATGAGCCCCTGTGTGACCTATCGTGAGGAACAGCGGGAGTGGAAAACCACCGTTCATGCCCTAACCGAACCTGCTTTTACTGATCCCGCCGCTGCGGCTCGGGGGCTGATGATCGATGATGGGCTGAGCATCGGAGTGGTTTATAAGGGACAACGCGCGCCCTATACCGCCCGGCGCGACGAGGATACCCTCACCACCGTTGCGGATCTCGCAACGGCCTTCGCCGTCTAGAGGACCGTGAGAGACGATCATGGAGCCAGAACCCGCGTCTCTCTCTGGGACGGAGCCGCCACGCGGTCTGCGGTTGTGGCTCATGACCGTTCGAGCCGAGTCCTTGACCGTCGCCGCCATGCCCGTCGCCGTCGGGGGAGCGATGTCATGGGCTCACCATGGGGTGTTCCACTTCTGGCTCTGGTTGGGATGCCTGTTGGGAGCGGTCTTGCTTCTGGCGGGGACCAACCTATGGAACGATGTTTATGATCAAGAACGCGGAAATGACCCGATTATGCCGGGAGCGCCGCTGCGGGTTCTCACCCAAGGGTGGGTGAAGGTCGAAACTGTCCGTCGTGCCGCTCTCTGCGTATTCGCGGCTCTCGTGGTACTCGGTGCGGTCCTGGCCTGGGTCGGAGGGTGGCCGATTCTCGTGCTGGGAGGGCTCTCCTTGTTGGTTGGGTGGGCTTACTCTGGCGGCTCCAAGCCGGTCGAGTTTACGCCCTGGAGTGAACTCGTCGTCCTGCTGTTTCTGGGGGTGGCTGCCGTCGGGGGGACCGTTTGGATGCAAACCCATACGCTGCCCGCCTATATCTGGCCGCTGGGGATTGCTGTCGGATTGCCCACCTGCGGCATCATGCTGATTAATAATGTTCGGGACCAAGACATCGACTATCGTGTCGGGCGGAGAACTCTCGCCATGCACCTGGGGGAGCGGGGGGCAAAAATCGCCTATGGGGGGATGATGCTGGTGCCGTTCCTGCTCCTGGTCCCACCGGTGGTGCCGGGGGGGGGGTGGGTCGCGGTGTTGGCTGTGCCCGAGGCGATCCGTTTGGTTCGTGCCTTTGGGCGTGGAAACGAGGGCAGGGATCTCAACCAGATTTTGGGGATGACGGGGCGGTTTCAGGCGATTTTGAGTGGTCTGGTGATTGTGGGGGCGCTGGCGCTTTGATGCCGGTTTGTCCTCTCTCCCATTGATGAAAGAAAAGGGGGTCCGGGGCAATGGCCC
>JAVBJO010000152.1:0-25258 GCA_031546925.1 Rhodospirillaceae bacterium | reverse complement strand
GCGCCGGGGCTGCCGCCCCCTGCCCCGCCCGGGGCCATTGCCCCGGACCCCCTTTCCTTTCATCAATCAGAGGCGTGCCAAGCGGTATCACTCCGTAGACGCTGCCATTTCCATCTCTTCCTGGGCCAAGAGCCACTGTTCCTCGGTCTCGATGATGGCTTTGTCCAACTCTCCGGCACGGCGGCGCAAGCTCACCACCTGATCCGCCCCTGATCCAGCCTGATAAAGGATAGGATCGGCCAATTTTCGCTCAATCTCTCGCTTTTCGGCAGTAAGTTTTTCGAGGGTTTTCTCCGCTTCCACCACCTTGCGCCGGAGAGGAGCAAGCTGCACCCGTGTCGCCGCTGCCGCGCGACGTTCGTCCTTCCTACTGTTGCCCGCGCCGGTTCCACCGCCAGACTTGCGGCCCTCGCGCGCTTTATCGAGGAGCAATTTCCGATAGTCGTTCAAGTCCCCATCGAAGTCGCAGACGCGACCGTCAGCGACGAGCCACAGCCGATCCGCCGTCAGCTCGATGAGATGGGGGTCGTGACTGACCAGCACCACCGCGCCCTCATAGGCGTTGAGCGCCGAAACCAACGACTCGCGCGCTTCAATGTCCAGGTGGTTGGTGGGCTCGTCAAGGATGATAAGGTGAGGCGCATCCCGGCTCATGAGCGCGAACAGCAGACGGGCTTTCTCTCCACCCGAGAGATTCCCTGCCGGAACATCCGCCCGATCTTGAGCAAAACCAAAGCGGCCCAACTGGGCGCGGACTTTGGCCTCGGGGGCCGGGCGCATCACCTCGGCCATGTGGTCATAAGCGGTGCGGTCGGCTGTCAGTTCCTCGCTCTGGTGCTGGGCGAAGTAGCCGATGCGCAGGCGTGAGGAGGATCGGGTCTCTCCCGTCAGGGGCTGCAATTTTCCCGACAAGATCTTGGCCAGAGTGGATTTCCCGTTGCCATTGGCGCCCAACAAGGCGATGCGATCATCCATGTCGATGCGCAGATTAAGCCCGCGCAAGACCGTGGTGTCGCCGTACCCTGCTGTCGCGTTCTCCACCACCACGATGGGCGGAGACAGGGCTTCGGGCTGAGGGAAATCAAACGAAATCGAACGCTCCTCGATGACCTCGGTCAGAGGCTCCATCCGCTCCAGCATCTTGATACGACTTTGGGCCTGGGCGGCCTTGGTCGCCTTGGCGCGGAAGCGATCGATGAAGGATTGGATGCGTTTGCGTTCCTCCACCTGCTTGGTGCGGGCCTTAGCGGCCAGATCGATCTTCTCGCGCCGCACGCGCACGAAGGCATCGTAGTTGCCGCCGTAGGCCTCAAGCTTCCCGTTATCCAAGTGCAGGATGCGGTTACAGACCTCGTTGAGCAGCTCGCGGTCATGGCTGATGACGATCAAGGTACCGGGGTAGGACGCCAAGAACGACTGAAGCCACAAGGTGGCTTCCAAGTCCAAGTGGTTGGTCGGCTCGTCCAGCAACAAAAGATCCGGCAGGGAAAACAACGCCGCCGCCAAGGCCACTCGCATCCTCCAGCCGCCGGAGAAGGAGGAAACCGAGCGGGCTTGCGCCTCGGGATCGAAGCCGAGACCCGCCAAAATCGAGGCCGCGCGAGAGGGAGCCGAATGAGCATCAATGGCGTTCAACCGCTCGTGGATTTCCCCCAAATGGTGCGGGTCGTGACAGGCCTCAGCCTCCGCCAGAAGTTGGGTGCGCTCCAGATCGGCGGCCAGCACGCAGTCCAGCAAGGTCTGCTCGCCCTCGGGGGCTTCCTGGGCGACGCAGCCCACCCGAGCACGGACGCGCGTGTGCAGGTTTCCGCCGTCGGTATGAAGCTCTCCCAGGATGAGCTTGAACAGGGTGGATTTCCCCGCGCCGTTCCGCCCCACCAAGCCCACGCGCCCTCCGGCGGCAACGTGGGCATCCGCCTGGTTGAGAATAACCCGCCCGCCGTAGCGGAAAACAAGACCATCAATCCGGAGCATGAGTCCTCTAAATCACGATGTTGATGATGCGGTTGGGGACGACGATGACCTTCCGCGCCGGTTTCCCCGCCATGGCGGAGACAACGCTGGGATGTTCCAGCGCGGTTTTCTCGGCCAAAGCAGAGTCGGCGTCCACCGGAAGCGAAACCGTCGCCCGGAGCTTGCCGTTCATCTGCACCGCCACCGTAACCGTATCCTCCGTCAACAGATCCGCCTGGGGGATGGGCCAAGGGGTTTGCGCCACCAGATCCGTCCGACCAAGCAGGCTCCACAGTTCCTCCGCCAAGTGCGGCATCATGGGGCCGATTAGCACCGCCGCCGCTTCCAGGCCCTCGCGCAGCACCCAGAGCATGTCGGTGCCTTCGGGTTTGGCGTCGCCTAGGGCATTGGTCAGCTCCCGCGTGCGGGCCACCGCTTTGTTGAAGTGGAAGCGCTCAAGATCTTCGTCCACGGTGGCGATGGTCTTGTGGACCAGACGACGCAGACGCTCGGCTTCCGGCCCCAAGGGAGGCATGGGCGTGCCGATGGCGGGAAGAGTCTCTGCCATCCCGCTCACCAGACGCCACAGGCGGTTGAGATAGCGCCAAGCCCCGTCCACCCCCGCATCGGTCCATTCCAGATCCCGCTCCGGGGGAGAGTCCGACAGCATGAACAGACGAGCGGTATCCGCCCCATAAGTGGCGATGATCTTGGCCGGATCCACCACGTTTCGCTTCGATTTTGACATCTTCTCCGAGCGGCCAACCCGGACTTTCGCTCCGGTGGTGACGTGGACGGCCTGGTCTGGAGATTCCTTATTGACCTCATCGGGGTAGAGCCAAGCACCGGCTTCGTCCTTGTAGGTCTCGTGGCAGACCATCCCTTGAGTCAGGAGGCCAGCGAACGGTTCCTTGACGCTGAGGTAGCCACAAGCCTTCAAGGCGCGGGTGAAAAAGCGCGAGTACAAAAGATGCAAGACCGCGTGTTCGATCCCGCCGATGTACTGGTCCACCGAGAGCCAATGATCCGCCGCCGCACGATCAAAGGCGCAGTCCTCACGTTGAGGAGAGCAATAGCGAGCGAAATACCAGGACGACTCGAAGAAGGTGTCAAACGTATCGGTCTCACGTTGAGCGGGCTTACCGCAGGTGGGGCACGTCGTGTGCTTCCAGGTGGGATGGTGCGCTAACGGATTGCCGGGCTTGTCGAACGAGACATCTTCGGGCAGACGCACGGGGAGGTCGCTCGCGGGGACCGGAACCGCGCCACAGGAGTCGCAGTGGATAATGGGAATCGGACAACCCCAATAGCGTTGCCGCGATACGCCCCAATCCCGCAACCGCCAATTGACGGTTTTGCCGCCTTGGCCCTCGCGCTCGATGCGAGCAATGGCCTCCGCCTTGGCGACCTCTACCGTCATGCCATCCATGAAACGGGAGTTAAACAGTGTGCCGGGACCAACGTAAGCCTCGGTCCCGATGGTGAAGCTGGTAGGGTCCGTGTCGGGAGGCAGAACCACCGGCACCACCGGCAAACTATACGTTCGCGCAAAATCCAGATCGCGCTGATCGTGTGCCGGACAGCCGAACACCGCTCCCGAGCCATAATCCATCAGCACGAAATTCGCCACGTAAACGGGAACTTGAAGCGAGGAGTCAAACGGATGGATCGCGCGCAGACCCGTATCGACGCCTTTTTTCTCCGCGGTCTCCATCGCCACCTCGGAGGTGCCCATGCGGTTGCATTCGGCGATAAACGCGGTGAGCGCCGGGGAGGTTGCCGCCAGTTCCGCCGCGAGCGGATGGTTGGGGGAAATGGCCACGAAGGCCGCTCCGAACAACGTGTCGGGGCGGGTGGTGAAGACCTCAAGACGGTCGCTGCGGCCTTGCAGCGCCCAGCTCAGATGGGCCCCCTCGGAACGGCCGATCCAGTTCTCCTGCATCAGGCGAACCCGATCCGGCCAACGCTCCAGAGTCTTCAAAGACTCCAGCAGATCCTCGGCAAAATGGGTGATCTTGAGGAACCATTGCGACAGAAGACGCTTCTCCACCAATGCGCCAGACCGCCAGCCGCGCCCGTCAATCACCTGCTCGTTCGCCAGAACCGTGTTTTCCGTCGGATCCCAGTTGACCCACGATTCCTTGCGGTACACCAAACCCGCTTTGAGGAAATCCAGAAACATTCGCTGCTCGTGGCGGTAATATTCCGGCTCGCAGGTGGCAATCTCGCGGGACCAGTCGTAGGATAAACCCATGGACTTCAATTGCTCGCGCATGGCGGCAATGTTCTCGCGAGTCCAGATCGCTGGGTGAACCCCGCGCTCGATGGCCGCGTTCTCCGCCGGAAGACCAAAGGCGTCCCAACCCATGGGATGCAGAACCTCGTAGCCCTTGGCGCGCTTGTGCCGTGCCACCACGTCGCCCAACGTGTAGTTGCGCACATGCCCCATGTGGATGCGACCCGAGGGGTAGGGGAACATCTCTAGGACGTAATACTTCGGACGAGAGGAAGCCTCGTTGGCGGTGAAAATCTGGCGATCTTCCCAGACCTTGCGCCATTTGGATTCGGTGGTTTCGACGCTATAGCGGTCCATGATGTTCCTTCGAGAAAGGGGTCAAGGGCCGAAGGTCCTTGACCCGTTTATTCGGTCGAGACGATACGCAACTGTCTCGCCCGGGTCAAAATTGTATTCTCCAGCTCGGCGGCGGTTCTGGGATCAATAGACGACTCGACCCACTGTCCCCCCTTGTTCCGGACTTGCTTGAAGACGGTAACCTTGACGCCATCGGCGCGCAACGCTCGATCAATGATCAGGACGTTGATTTTGAAGCGCTCGCTTGGCGTTTCCGGCGGAGTGTACCAATCGGTAACGATCGTCCCCCCGAAGGGATCGGGCGTTCCGGCGAAGGGCATGAATCCCACGGTATCGAGGGAGGCCCGCCACAGGAAGGAATTCACCCCGATGCTTCCGCCGCCTTCGTCCTTGCGATGGTTACCGAACAGCCCCTCGGGTCCGAAGATGGTTTCCCGTTTTTCATTGCCCGTACGGGGAGCGGTGGAGTAGCGGTCTCGGGTTGGATAAACCGCTTCGGACTCACTGCACGCGGACAGCGCCAAAACGCTGACACCGATGAAGGCGAATGTTACTTTTCTGAATACCTTACTGGTCATCTGCTCACCTGTTCCGACCTCGACCCGGCCTACGCTTGGGGGGAGGATGCAACAGTCTACCACGAATGGGCAAGCAGGCATTTCATTTGATGAGTAAAACATTCACTTTCGTCGAGGCGACCCTCAAAAGCGGTAGCCGACTCCAGCCCCAACGCGAACGGCCGGCTCGTCCTCTCCGGAAGACTCTATGCCTCGGGTTGCCATGGCGAATCCCCCGAGGGTGAAGTCGGAAGAAAGATCGTGAGTAAAGGATAAGCCCAGGGAGAGATCCCCCGCAGGCCGTCCAGGATCGGCGGTGATAGCGGCCTGGGTTGGGTTGGGACTGAAAACCCCCAGTCCTTCCCACTCATAGCCCACATGGAGCGCCGTGGTACCCTTGATCCCGAAAACCTGCCCGACATAGGCCGCAGAGAGTTCCGCCGCCGAGATGGCATTATCCCCCTGGAGGGCGGAGGAAATATACAGCTTGCCGATGGAATAGCCCGCATAAGCGCCAAATCCACGCTCCGACGTGGCCGAAGGGAGAGTCCCTGCGGAGAAATGACCAATGGCAAGCGCTGGATCGGCCTCTCCGCTCATTCCGGAGAAGGGCAGACGGGCAAGGCTGGCACCACCGGAAACGAGCCGAGGGGAACTCTCTGTCTTAGCTTTATGAGGCGACTCCACCGACCCGCCCTTGGCCCCATTCGGCACGGCGAGAAAGGCACAGCATCCCAAAGCAATAAGAGTTTTCCACATCATCTGAGTGACTTCTCAGCCGGTGTTTCTCCACCTCTTTAACGTAGCGCTCTTGAGGGGAGGGAAACAGAGTGATTCCGTGGGATTGGGCATAAGACCGTTGGTGTGTGACTTTTGTGCAAGAGGCTCTTCCTCCCGCTTAGCGTGCGCCTCGGCGCGAGGCCGCTCCCGCTAAGCGGAGCAAGGCTCGGGCGCAGATTTCCTGGGTTGGCATTCCGGTGGTTTTGCAGTCGCCTTCCGCCTCGGTGAGGATACTGATGGCCTCGCCCAAACGCTCCACCGGCCACAGCCCGAGTTGACGGCGAAAGGCATCCGCCGCCCGGTAAATCACCGGAGGCTTCAGCAGGAGCATCGCCTGATCCTTGGACTTACCTTTTGCGAGGGCTCCCGCCACCAGGTGTAGCCGGAGAAAATGCCGCGCCACCATCCGCAGAATACCCACCGCGTGGGTTCCCTCCCCGAACAAGCGATCCAGGATATTCTGGACGTTGGCATGGTCTCCGTCGGCCACCGCGTTGGCGAGGGCATCCATGGAAAGGGCCGAGGTATCTCCCACACAGGCCACGGCGTCTTCCAGCCGGACTTGCGAGACCGGTTCCCCCCCAGGATTCAGCATGTACAGCGCGAGCTTCTGGATCTCCGAGCGAGTTAACCGCCGATCCGCTCCCAAATGATCCACGAGAAACGAGAGCGCATCGGGGCGCGCCGTCAGTCCTCGACTCTTCAGTTCTTCCTGAATGACATGCTGGAGTCCATGCCCCTCGTCGGCATAACACGCAAGAGCCGCCGCGTTGTCAGCGGTTTCAAACAAACGGCGTAGGCTGGAGCGGGCGGAGAGTTCACCCGCCTCGACCACCAGTAGCGCATCGCCCTTGGGAGCGCTGAGGAAGGTTTGGAACAGACTGGTCAATCCGTCTGCGGCGTCGCGGATCACCACCACGCGACGGCCTCCGGTCAGGGCGATGGCGGCGGCCTCATCGGCCAAACGCGTGGGGTCGGCTTTTAGGGCGGCGAAGGTCAGGGCGGCGACACGGAAGGGATCCTTGGGATCGCTGACCACCGAGCGCACCAAGCGCTCGATCCGCTCTCGCACCAATCCACCGTCAGGGCCAAAGACCAAAACGGCCCGCGCCTTGGGATCGGGCGCCTTGGCGAATCCTTCGACTCGAGCGGCGGGAATTTTCATAACGTGAGGCGCATTACGGTTCCGGCGCGGGTGCCGGAACCTCAAGCGCCGGAGTCGCCGTCTGACGGGTCGCGAACCACACCGCCAAGTCGTTGCGGATGCCCAAGGAAACCTCGGTCAAGGCCCGTTGCCGCGTATCGCGCTCGACGCTGACGCTGCCGTAGCGTGGCCCAAAGTAACGGAAGCTGACGACGGAATCGCGCGAAGACCGGGTGAGAACACGCCCGTTGGTTGCGTCAAATAAAGTGTAGTTCGCCGTCACGACCATTTGTCCGATGGTTGCTTTCCCATCCTGACTTTCGGCCAACCCTCGGACGGTTTCCCGCAAATTTACCCCAAGATTGTACTTGGGCGCGCTGGGTTCCCCGGCGGGAGAGAACAAACTCACCAGATCATTGCGCAGTTGCTGCCCACTGCGATCCACAATCCCCAGCACGCGCACGGCGGCAAGGTCGTTATCCTGTACGGAAGCTTCCGTGTTGGAGGTCGCTTGAGCGGGAGCCTCGGCCGGCAGATACATGGGGCGAAATCCACATCCGCCGAGCCCGAGGGGCAAGAGCGTCAGCAGCACAGAAACCATCTTGACGGAATGCGACATGGGAGAAAAACTTTAGTCCAGAGAAACCGGCGAGAAAACCCAAGCAAAAGCCCCACCGTGGAGCCCCTTTACAGAGCCCCCTTTGTCGAGGCAGAGTCCGGGGTTGCTTTCCTTCCACGTCCGGCATATGTGTGTGGCATGAGCGTGCAAAAAACTCAAGGGTATCTGTCGGGCCAACTGCTGATCGCCATGCCGGGGATGAAGGATCCTCGGTTTACGCGAGCGGTGGTCTACCTCTGCGCCCATAATGCCGATGGGGCCATGGGCATCATCGTCAACCGCCGCTTCGATGGCTTGAATTTTTCCGATTTGCTTGCCCAGTTGGACATTGCCCTGACCCCCGGCGCTCTGGATGTTCCGATCCATTTCGGCGGCCCTGTGGAGTCCTCGCGGGGGTTCGTCCTCCATTCGGGCGACTATACTCATCCAACTTCGATGTTCGTCAGCGAGGGCGTGATGCTGAGCGCAACCGTCGATGTGTTGAAGGTCATCGCCGATGGAAGTGGTCCGCGCAAGTCTCTGCTCGCCTTGGGCTACGCGGGCTGGGGTCCGGGACAACTCGACTTCGAGATCCGCGAGAACGTTTGGCTCAATGCCCCCGCCAACGCCACCTTTGTCTTCGACCACCCCTTAAGTGGAAAGTGGGAAGCCTCCATACAAAGTCTGGGGATTAACTTTGGGGCACTCTCCGGGGACGTCGGGCACGCCTGACAAAAAAGGGTTTAACTGCCGTATTCAATACCTGTATATTCCCCCTCCATCATATTCTGAAGGTGGGGGGAACCTATTATGGTGTCAGCCGGGCGAACAAAATACACTCTGAGTCTTATTAGCTTTGTCGTCCTTCTTCCTCTTTTAATTGCAGCCCTCGGCTTCTGGGAGTTCTCCCGGGAAGAGACGAGTGTCGGCAGTCTGTCCCAGCGACAGATTGAAATCGTCCAAACAATTCAATCCCTGCGGGATTTAAAGGCCAAGAATCCCCTGGCCACCGTGGAGGACGAGACGGGGAAAAAATATTCGGTCAGCCTTGCGATCTCCATGTTTGAGCAAGACCTGGCCGACGCAGCCAGTTTCTCCTTCCTCAATCCGCATCTTCTTCCCTTTGCAACCATGGGCTTGGGCCTGACCTCGGCCCTGGTGGGGTGTTTTGGCCTGCTTTCGATTCAAAGCATGGGGCGAAGGGCGCGGCGCTCGCGCGCGGATCTGCTGAAAAGTTTCCAGAGGGGACAGAAACTTCTCCCTTGGCTGCTGGCTCTGCTGGGGTTTTCTGTCATTACGGGGTTAGCCTGCGCCATTATCTACGAAACCTTGCATTATCTTCCCGATATTTTGGCAGCGAAAAAGGGCGCGAAACTGCTGATCGCCGCAGCTCTTGCCGTGCTCATCCTGATTTTCTATGCCTTCAAATTGGTGTGGGATGTCATCAAGTCGTCCCGAGCAGCATTCGAACGTTCCCCCCTGCACTTGCTTGGGCGCAGCATCAGCGAGGCGGATGCCCCCGAGCTGTGGCGGTTTGTTCGCCAAGTGGCGAAAAAAGCCAAGGCAACCATGCCCGATCGCATCGTTGTCGGCCTGGATCAGTGCTTCTTCGTGACTGAAAACCAGGTGGTTCTGGCGAATGGCGAGACGTTGCCTCCGGGGCGCATGATGTATCTCCCGCTGCCTTACATGGCCTTCATGACGGAAGAAGAAACCGCAGCCGTGATCGGCCACGAATTAGGACACTTCACCGGAGAGGATACCGAATACAGTTTGCGCTTCTCGCCTATCTATGCGTCCGCCGTTCACAATTTACGGGCGGTGGATACGATTTCCGAGGGGAATGAGAATATATTTGACTTGGTCACCTCTAAGCCGACCCTGATGTTGGGAGAATATTTCCTCTCCTCGTTTGATCATGCCGTGCAACATTGGAGCCGTATTCGCGAGTTCGCCGCCGACGCCATGGGCGCCTCCGTGGCCAGTGGGCGCGATATTGTCTCGTCCTTACTGCGAATTTCCGTTCTGGAGCCCCACGTCAACGGTGTCCTGCGAGCGTATTGGGAGCGCGGTGGACGCGAGACCGAGGGCACCAGCACCCTGGAAGCCCTGCGTCAACGGGTGCGGGAACATGGCTTCAATGACCCCGCCGAACACCTAGAGCAGACCCAGACTCACCCCACCGACAGCCATCCCTCCTTGCGTCAGCGTATGGAGGCTCTGAGTATCGCTCCCACCGCCGAGCTGTTGGAGAGCGCTTGCACGCGTCATGACAGCGGGCTGTTGTGCAAGCTCGGGCTTGAGGCCGGATCGCAGCCAGAAACCGAAAGCGAGGGCGGCGAGGCCCTTCCCCTGCGCACCAGCATCACTCAAACCCTGGAAACCGAGTTTGCTCAGAAGGCTCGGGAAAACCAAGAAGAAGAAGTTCGGACCTTGCGCGCGATGGAAGCCGCCGGTGCCGAAACACGCGCCCTTCATGAAGGCGGATGGTGGACGCGCTTTTTGCTGCTGCTGATGGGAGGATTCTTCCTGTTCATCGCCGTGGCGGCAACGGCCAGTACGCTCGGCAAACTTAGTCTTCTTGGACTGGGAGATGGGATGGCTGTGGAAAATCAGATCGATTTTCAGACGATGATCACACATCCTCGTGGCTCAGAGTACGTGATCCTTGGGTTCTTCCTCATTGGCCTTTTCTTTTTGACCTGGCTGGTCATAATCCAGATTAGGCGAGGAAAGCCAGTTTTAACTTTGAACACCAAGGGGATCCTTGTCGGGGCTCCCGCCGTGGAAATTCCTTGGACGGCCATCGAAGATTATGGCGTTACCGAACTCACGACGAATTATAGCAGCACCCTCACGCTCCTCTTGACCTTGAGCGAGTCTTGCACGCCTCCAACGTTGTCGGGCGATAGACGGGTAAAACACCTGAAGAAGGAGAGGAAGATCCGCATCACGGTACCGGCCTTCCGTAAACTCTCCTCTGCGGCTTTCGCCGAGTTGTTCGGGAGATACTTGGCGGCAGGGCGTGCCCGCGAGGAACTGAAACGGAGAACCTGATTTTTTCATGCCGCGATATAAACTGCTGATCGAATACGACGGAGGCCCCTTCGTCGGCTGGCAGCGTCAGGAGCAGAAACGATCGGTGCAGGGGGTGCTGGAAAGTGCCCTCGCCCGGTTCTGTCTGTCGCCCTCCGCCGTCATGGCGGCGGGGCGAACCGATGCCGGCGTCCACGCTCTGGGGCAGGTGGCCCATTTCGATACCCTGTCCGAGTATTCCAATGAGACCGTCCGGGACGCGCTGAACTTCCACCTGAAACCCCACCCGGTATCTGTGGTCACCGCCGAGCGCGTTCATGAGCGATTTCATGCGCGTTTCTCCGCTACGGGGCGACAATATCTTTATCGCATCACCAATCGCCGGGCTCCTCCGGTGCTGGAACGGGGTAAGACCTGGTGGGTCGCGGCTCCCGTGGTCCTCGATGCTGACGCGATGCAGGCCGCGGCGCGGGAATTGCTGGGGCATCACGACTTCACCACCTTTCGCGCCAAGGGGTGCCAAGCCAAATCCCCCATGAAAACTCTGGATCGCTTGGAAATCACCCGCGTGGGCGAGGAAATTCAGGTCGTCGCCGCAGCGCGCTCCTTTCTGCACCACCAGGTGCGCAATATGGTGGGAACCCTGAAGCTGGTGGGGGAGGGAAAATGGACCCCCGATCAGGTGCGGCAAGCCCTTCAGGCCCGCAAAAGAGAGGCCGGGGGTGCGACAGCGCCAGCGGAGGGATTGTATTTGACAGGAGTAAGTTACGAAAAAGCCGCGTCTTGAGCCTTGATGAAAGGAAAGGGGGTCCGGGGCATCGCGTCCTAAGCGGGGATTGGGGCGGCAGCCCCGGCGCAAGCCAGCCAGCCCATCCCCCCCCGACCCCCCTTTCCTTTCTCTCCTACGCTGCTTCGCGTTGATACCCCTGGAAGAATTCTTCCGCCTCGGCACGGAATTTCTTTATCCCGGCCAGGACAGTTTCTGGCAGGATCGTCTCGGCAGGCAAGAGCTTCAAAGGTTCGCAGTCGGGACGCCCCATTCCGTCCATGATTCCTAACAGAAGAGCATAGTTGATCAATACCGATGCCCAATCCTCTTGGCGCACGGCGACTCTCAAGCCGGTAACGTCGCAGAGAAAAGCCTCGAAAACGTGATTCTCCTCGGCATGCTCGCAGGCAACCCGGTTGGCGTAGTACTCGCTGAACATCCGGTAGGAGAGATGCCAATGGGAAGGCATGGCGAGGGAGAGGTGATCCAGGCTCTCCTGGCGACGCGTCGAAATATCCGAAACATGGGCCAATTCGTGGGCCACCGTGAAGGGACTGAGGGAGGTCAGTTGAACCGTCATGGACAACGCCCCAGAATCTTGAGTGGGGAGTACCCTGCCGTTGTAGGACATATCCTGGGAACGCTCTACCGTTGTCAAATTATCAAGATTGAACCCAATAGTGGCAAAACGTGCAACGAGATGTTTGATTTCTTTTTCTTCCGCTAAAGAGAACCCGATAAATTGGACCATTGGGGAAGGTACCTCCGTAGTTTGCCCGACAGAGGTAGTTTGCCAAAAACGGGAGAGGGATGTCGCCACCAAAAGAGGAGTACCTCTATGGGAGAGGAAATGGTAGGGCCCTCGGAATGATTTTGGCCCTGCTTTTTTTCATAAATTTTTTTTTGAAGCCTGAAATTAGCATTTCATTTTGATAAAATTGCCGCCCTTCAGAAGCGCTGCTTTGTAAGGATTTGAAACTTAAAATTTCAAAATCAGAACAAAAGACAATCTTTTCTCCCGATAGAGGAGTGGATATTGCAATATAAACACGGAAAAGGCGGTTTTAACATCTTGCAGATCGCCCTTGGTTTCAGAATTGCTGCACACACTCACACCAAGAAGTTGCTTTACGATACCCCAAGAGAGTGGCTATATAAGGAAACTTTTTTGCAGGACCTTCCATGACATCTAGCGTTGTTAATCCCGAAATTCTCCCTCGGCGTCACTCCAATCGAGGCCGTACCCCTGCGGGAAAACCAAACCCCATCGATGTCCATGTCGGTGCCCGTGTGCGCCTGCGCCGGACGTTGTTGGGCATGAGCCAGGAAAGACTTGGAGAGGCTCTGGGGCTGACTTTCCAGCAAGTACAGAAGTATGAGCGAGGTGCTAATCGCATCGGAGCTTCTCGTCTGTTCGACTTGTCCCGCGTGCTCGATATTCCAGTGAGCTTCTTCTTTGACGATATGTCAGAGCAGGTGGAAGCCCTTTCCCCACGACTGATGTCGGGGCTGGTGGAAGAGCCTTCGGCTGTGGAAAGCGACCCCATGACCAAGCGGGAGACCCTGGAACTCGTGCGGGCGTACTATCGGATCTCCGATCCGCAGGTGCGCAAGCGCGTCCTGGATTTGGCCAAGGCCTTGGGGGCTGCTTACGAGAATGCTGCTGCTGTGGACTGAATAAAAAAGGCCGCGCCCCTCTCGGGGAGAGGGGCGTGGCTTCTATTTTGTCTTCAGCCCGGGGGGGCTTACGACCAGTAGTCGGACGTCTTGGCCAAGTCTAAGGCGTTGACGTTTTCAACCACCGCGACCTTGACTGGGTCGTGGCCGGGGGCGTGTGCTATAACCTCGGCATTCTTGCCGTTCTGGACGACTTCAAGGAGGTGATCCTTGACGGCGTCGCTCGAGGTTGACCCCATGGCTTTCAAGAGCCCACGGACGTCGAGGCTATCCGTGCCGATCTTGAAGTCCTTGATGACATCCACGCCCTCTCCGGCCGCGTTGAGGACGAAGGTGTCCTTTCCGCCGCCACCCGTCAGGGTGTCGTTGCCCGCCATGCCTTCCATGCGGTTGTTGCCGCTGTTGCCGGTCATGACGTTATGGTAGTCGTTACCCGTGGCGTTGATGTTGGAACTTCCCGTCAATTGGATGTTCTCGACAAAGGCGCCCAGCTTGTAGCTGATGGACGACTTGACCAGATCCACCCCTTCGTTGGACAGCTCGACCACTTGATCCTTGGCGTTATCGACGATGTAGGTGTCGGCGCCTGACCCACCCTTCATGGTGTCGGCTCCGGTGCCCCCGTCGAGGGTATCGTTGCCTTTGCCACCCAGCAGCAGGTCATCCCCGCCACCGCCCTGAAGGACGTTGTTCCCGTCGTTGCCGGTCAGGATGTTGTTACTATCGTTGCCGGTGCCGTTGAGATGGCCGGTCCCGCCGAGGGTCAGGTTCTCCACATTGGCCGAAAGCTTGTAGCTTCCACTGTAGGACAGAACGGTGTCCACGCCTTCGCCACCCTTTTCGACGACCTTATCACCGGCGTTATCGACGATGTAGGTATCATCACCCTTTCCACCGGCCATGCCGCCGGTATCGGCCTTGCCCTGAACGCCGGCCATCTGGTCGTTCCCATTGGTGCCCTGGGTCCAAGACGTGGCATTGGAAACGTTAATCCACTTGGTCGCAGCACCCGAGACCGGAAGGGTAAACCCTGGATCCACCGGCGTTGGGGTGGGATCGACCGGCGTCGGTGTCGGCGTGGGATCCACCGGCGTTGGGGTGGGGTCGACCGGCGTCGGCGTGGGCTCCACCGGTGTCGGCGGGGCAACGGTGCCGTGCCCAATGGTGCCCGAGTGCACGCCAGGAGCATCAACCGAGAAGTTCAGCCCGGTCTTATCCGTGGTGGCGAAATCCTTGGTCGGGGAACCGACGGTGATCGCGCCCTTATAAGGCATCTTCGGCCAGGTGATCTGGTTTCCGACGCGCACCGCGCTCATGTCGCCCATGCCGCTCTTGGGCCAAACGCTGGAGTCTTCCGCGTGCTGTCCACTCCGTTCGGTGGCGTACACGTTTTTCAGGGTAACGGGATAGGGGGTCTGGTTGCTGCCATCCACGAACCAGTATTGATAGGTGTTACCCGCGCCGCCAGTGTACTTGATATTGACGTTCTCGAAATCCGCCGACTTGTGGCCGGGAGAGTACTGCGGAGCGATAAAGAAGCCCTGGTAGGAGGTGCTGCCACTGACGTTGTAGAAGCGCATGTCGCCTACGGCGCCATGGGTCTGGAACACGTCGGCGTGAATGCCGTCCTTGGTGCCATGGATGTTTTCGATCAGGGTATTTTGCACGGTGACCGTGGGCTGCTTGCTGCCAGCGCCACCAACGGCGATGCCATCCTGAGAGGCATTCTTACTGTCGATGTGGACGCCTTCCACGTGAACCGAGCCATTCAGGTTCAGGAACTGGAGTGCTGCGCTTTTGCTATCGGTACCGGGCTGGAAATCACCGCCCAGGACGACGATATTGCGGCCCCCATCGGTCTGGAGCTTATCGAGCGTCCGGGTCGTGGTGGAACCAATGAAGATGACATCTTGATTAGGAGCAAATTGCCACCAATTCTGTCCGCCGGTCTTTGACAAGTCGATGATGGTCGGGTTTTCCAGGTTCGGAAAAGCCCATTTCATGTCGGTGTTGGTAACAGCAGAAGAAAGGGGATTGACAGCCATTAGGTTTCCTTCGTGTGTAACAGGTACTGTATGTGCAGGACTGTGTTGCTCTGTGCCCTGCGTCGTAGAGGCATACTGTCGGATTTCGCTTAAGAGAAGGTGAACGAGCGGAAGAAATATCAGCATCTTTAGTGGTAGATCCATATACTTACTTTGAGGTAACTCTTTAGTGGTGGGCTGTCGACCCTTATCTTGCGCGGACTCGGCGCAAAATTAAAATCTTGCGCGGACTCGGCGTATATCTAGATCTGACCCAAACTCTTCTTTCCTTTGATCTCTATCTGGAAGTGATCCAGAAGAAGGTGATGCAACGCAGAGGTCAGACTAGACACATCACTTTCGATGAAAGTTGAAATGTCCAACCTTTGACGCAAGTTGATCCAAATACCAAGCTCCTTATCCAGGCGAGTTTCGATGATTCCCATCATATAGCCCATATCAAGTGCCGATATATTATAGTCATCGAGAAGTTTTTTATTTGGAGCATAGCGTGTTGTCGGATAGGTCCATTCGAGAATTTCCCGAACCAATTGCCGAGAAAGAACGAAGATCGTGTTGGCATTCCAATCCACCGCGATTGAATCATGGTCCATTGTGGTCTCTCCGCGTGGGGGCAGGCATGGGGATTGGTATATGGAGCCGGCCCTCTCCCACCCCCATGCGACAATAGTCAGGGCTTTCCCTCTGGAGATCTTGGCCCTCTGGAGATCTTGGCCGTCTGGGGATTCGGGAGAAGACCGTGGTGAGAAGCCTGAAAGCTTCCCATCTGTCGGGGACTCTCGCGTCTGACGGCAAGAACAGGCAGGGCATGGCACACAAAGAGACGATTCCCGACACAAAATCACCTCGGCATGCTCTTCCCGGGCTCACGTTGGCGGCGCTGGGCATTGTGTTTGGCGATATCGGAACATCGCCGCTCTACACCTTACGAGAAGCCTTTGGCGAAACGGGTGGTCTCCATTTGGAACCCGACACCATCCTTGGGGTTTTATCGCTGATCGTTTGGGCCTTGATTGTGGTTGTCGCCTTAAAGTACGTCTGCCTGATCATGCGGGCCGACAATCGCGGCGAAGGCGGCGTTCTCGCCTTGGCCACCTTGGCCTCGCGCGGGTTGGGCGAGGTCTTTTCCCCCGGCAGCCCCCGAGAACGTCTCACCGTGATCCTGGCCATGTGCGGGGCCGCCTTATTCTATGGCGATGGCGTGATCACGCCCGCGATTTCGGTTCTCTCGGCGGTCGAGGGGTTGCATGTGGTTACCCCAAGAGTGGATCGCTTCGTTGTTCCCATCGCGATTACCATTCTGATTGGGCTGTTTGTCGCCCAGCGGGTCGGGACGGGAAAAGTCGGGCGCCTCTTCGGTCCCATCATCTGCGTGTGGTTTACCGTGTTGGGGGGGCTGGGGATTGCCTCGATCCTGGAAACGCCCTCGGTGTTGTGGGCGTTGTCGCCGGGCTATGCGATCTCTTTCTTCCAGACATACCAGTGGCAATCCTTCCTGGCCTTGGGCGCGGTGGTCCTCGCCGTCACCGGAGCCGAGGCTCTTTACGCCGATATGGGCCATTTTGGACGCATCCCCATCCGCTTGGCCTGGTTTGGCTTGGTCCTCCCCGGGCTGATCCTGAACTACTTCGGCCAAGGCGCCCTGCTGCTGCGTCAGCCCGAGGCCCTGCGCAATCCCTTCTACCTGCTGGCTCCCGAGTGGGCCTTGCTCCCCCTGGTGATTCTCGCCACCTGCGCCACCGTCATCGCCAGCCAGGCGGTTATTTCGGGAGCCTTCTCCCTCACCCGCCAGGCCGTCCGGTTGGGATATCTGCCGCGCATGCTTATTCAGCACACCTCGGAGAGCGAGGCCGGACAAGTCTATGTGCCGCGAATCAATTGGCTGTTGATGGTCCTGGTGGTGGTCACGGTATTGGGCTTTGGCTCTTCCGCCAACATGGCCGCTGCCTATGGAATCGCCGTCACGGGGGGGATGATGCTCGACAGCATCCTCGCCTGCTTCGTGGCCTGGACTCTCTGGGGATGGAACCGCGCCTTCGCCGTCGTCGTATTCGCGCTGCTGCTGGTGGTGGACCTGGCCTTCTTCGCCGCCAATTCCCTTAAAATCCCCGCCGGAGGATGGTTCCCCTTGCTGCTTGCCGGCCTCATCCTGGCCATTTTGTCCACCTGGCGCATGGGGCGAGCCGCCTTGTTCAATCGCCTCCACGCCAACGCCATCCCCCTGGAGGAGTTCGTCACAAGCCTATCGGAACGAGGCTTCTCTCGCATCCCCGGAACCGCTGTGTTTCTCTCGGGGCGCAAAGGGATGGTTCCTCGGGCGTTGCTGCACAACCTCAAGCACAACCGCGTGCTCCATGGACGCAACATCATCGTCACCGTCGAGACTGCCGAAATCCCTCGCGTCCCTCTCGAAGAACGGTTCCGCGTCCAGGACTTGGGGCACAACGTCTATCAGATGGAGATCTTCTCCGGCTTCATGGAGGTGCCTCATGTCCCCCAAGCCCTCCTTGCTGCACGGTTGATCGAGGAGGATCACGGGATGATGGATACCTCGTTCTTCCTCTCGCGGGAGAACCTGATCGCCTCGCCAGAGCCAGATCTCTCCCGCTGGCGCGAGCGCTTGTTCATCGTCCTTCAAGACACCTCCCTTCCCGCGACGGAGTTTTTTGGCTTGCCGCCGGATCGCGTGGTGGAGATGGGGACGCAATTGAGAATCTGAGGTGTTATACCGTTTGGAACATCCCCCTTTTCTTTCATCGTGGTGCCGCCGCACGGCGTAACCGGTCGTTGATCGCTACCCCTAAGCCCTGCTCAGGAATGGGACACACGGCGATTCCCGTAATTCCAGGACGATCCAACGCCCGTAGTTGAGCGAAAAGCATGGCAGCAGCCTCTTGCAAATCTCCAGAAGGAGAAAGATTCTCATCTCCGCCTTGTGTTCCGAAGCCGAGCAAGACCTCTCCAGGTTGTGCCCCAGTAGCATTCAAGCGCACAGGCACCGACGGAGCGTAGTGGCTGAGGAGCATCCCAGGACTGCGCACCGGCCCCGCGTCAAAAGAGGCGCCAATGAGCGTCTCTCCCAGAATCTGTTCCAACGCTTCCGCCGTGACTCCACCAGGACGGAGCAAGGCGGCCTGCGGTCCGGACAGGTCGAGAACCGTGGATTCCAGCCCCACTCGGCAAGCTCCCCCGTCGAGGATCATGTCAACTCGGTCCCCCAGGCTCTCCCGAACATGGGCGGCGAGGGTGGGACTGACGGCTCCGGACCGATTGGCGGAGGGAGCCGCCAAAGGCCGCTCTGCCACCTGAATCAGGGCCACCGCCAGAGGATGGGCCGGAAGCCGCACCGCCAGGGTATCCAGCCCAGCGGAGGCCAATAACGAGACGGAGCATCCAGGAGCACGAGGCAACACCAAGGTCAGCGGTCCCGGCCAGAATCGCGCCATGAGGGCTCTGGCTCGGGAATCCAGTCGCACCAGGGACTCCGCCTGTTCAGGGTCAGCGATGTGGATGATGAGGGGATTAAAGGTTGGCCGTCCCTTGGCCTCGAAGATGCGAGCCACCGCGCGATCGTTGCTGGCATCTGCGCCCAAGCCATAGACGGTTTCGGTCGGGAAGGCCACCAAACCACCGTTTCGCAGAAGCGCTCCTCCCTCTCGAAGTTGGGCTTCTCGGAGCTGGGCCTCAGTTGCCACGGGCGCGCTGCTCGCGCAGGAAGAAGCGATCCACGGCGCGAACGAGACCCTTGGCGACCTTGGCGCGATATTCCGGCAGACGCAATTGCCGTTCCTCGGCTTCATTGGAGAGATAGCCCATCTCCACCAGGATGGACGGAACATCGGGCGCCTTCAACACGGCAAAGCCAGCAAAGCGGTGCGCGTTGGACAAGTAACTGGTTTCACGTCCAATTTCCTCGACGACGGTTCCGGCAAACCCGGCGGAGCGATTCATGGTCTCGCGCTGGGTTAGATCAATGAGAATATTCGCAACCTCGGCGGTTTTGTCGCTGAGATCAATCCCGGAGATCAGATCGGCTTTGTTTTCCTTATCGGCCAGAGCCTGCGCCTCGGCATCCGAGGACGTCTTCGACAAGGTATAAACGGAAAAGCCCTTAAGCTGAGGATCGTCCACCGAATCCGCATGGACGGAGATGAAGAGATCCGCATTGTATTGCCGCGAGATTGCGATCCGATCCCGCAGACGGATGAAAACGTCACGGTCTCGGGTTAGATACACCGTGTAGCGGCCGTTCTTCTCCAAAGCCTCTTTCAACTCTCGCGCCATGGCCAGAGTCAGATACTTCTCGTAGATCCCCGAAACGCCGGTAGCCCCAGGGTCAACCCCGCCATGCCCCGGATCGATGACCACGATGGGCTTGTTCGGCGTCTTGCGCGACGGAGACGGCGCGGGAAGCGTCGCCGCAACCTCCAACGGCGGCGGCATGGGAGAAGACAACACCGGCCCCTCTGCACCGCGTCGCGCCGCCTTTATCTGGAGTGGGGGAGACGCGATCGGAAGCTGAGGAGACGGCGGCGCAACCTTGGTCGCAATCTCCACCCCAGCAGAAGGGGGAGCCGGTGCAGTCTCGACCTTCGCAGGGACTGGAAGAGTCGGCGGAGGGGGAGGAGGGGGGGCCAAAACCGGCGTTGCAGGAGCCGCCGCAGGCGTCTCATCGGTCTTAAGCCGCGTTACGGCCTGGAGGAATGTGGCTCGGCTTACCGGCTGAAGATCGACGACGAAACGCCATCCCGCCCCTTCCCGAGGTGCCAACAGGAAAGAGGATTTAATGGTCGCGGGTTCTTTCAGGCTCAACACCAAGCGCCCACCGAAACCGTCTTCGTTATAGCGCAGGCTCTGCACCACGCCCGAGGGCTGGAGCGAGCCCGCCCCCCACGCCATCCCCGGCGTGTTGATGACCACACGGTAGGGGTCGGCATATAGGCCCGTGGTAAAGCGGATGGATTCGGACAGATCAATCACCAGACGGGTAACGCCTTTATCGTGGTTGCCGACCCTCATCCCCGTCGCCGATGGCCGAGCCACCGCCGCAGAGGCCGCAAAAAGCACGGCCAACACCACAGTCATCACGGCGAAAGATCTTAAAAACGGTGACACCATATCCCTCATACCGCTCGGGCGGAACTGCGACAGGGAAAACCTTGGATAAAAAGCGGATTCCCCCCGCATGTCAGGACTGAAGATTAAATCGAAAGCTATTGATTTAGAAGTCAATTTGCACACATACTTTTTAAGTGTGACATTTTTGCCGAACCCTCATAAACTTGACGCTCCTCAAGGCTGCTTCTCGCTTTTTCCCGGTAGCCTTCGGTCCGAGCCTCAAAGTGAATCAAGGCCAAGCCTCAAAATGAATCAAGGAGAGACGATGCGTGCATGGTTGTGGGGGGTGGTGGCCCTTGTTGGGTTGGGAGTGGTGGAACCGGCGCTGGCCCAGACCCCCTCTGGTCCCTCGCCTGCTCCTGTGCAGTTGCCCAATGGCAAGACTTGGACTTTCGATCCCGAAAACGCCAAAGACATCATGCGCACCTGTGCCGCCTGTCACGGAGAGTTTGGCGGCGGCGGTGGAGGGGGTGTTTACCCGCGCATCTCCGGAATGAATCCCGATTACCTGATTGAGCAGCTCCGCGCCTTCAAGAGCCGGGAGCGCGAGAATATCCCGATGATCCCCTATGCCAATGACCGCGAGCTGCCCGACTCGGATGTGTTGGATGTGGCGCACTATCTGGCGACGATCAAGCCACCCAAACATCCTCCGTCGGACGATGTGGTCATGGACGCCTATGAGCGGCTGAAGCTCGCCAAGCAAGCGGTTCAGATCCCGCGCGAGCCCGGAGACGCCGAAGCCGGAAAAAAGATCTACGACGCTAATTGCATGGAATGCCACGGGCGCGAGGGACAAGGTCGCGTCAAAAAACCCCCTTTGGCCCAACAGCATATGCGCTACCTGAAGGAACAGATTACCCTCTTCCTGACGGACCGCCGCAAGCACGAGGACACCGAAGAGTTAATGCGCGGGAAAACCCCCGAGGAATGGAATAATTTGTGGGCCTATATCTCGACCCTGGACGACTGAAAGCCTGGACGACTGAAAGCGCGAGGCGTTTATGCTCCTTTGGGGAACTCGGCGAGCAGTTCGCTCGCCAACACGCCTAAACTCTGCGCCAGCTGCGCGAGGATGCTGATGGTGGGGTTGCGCACCCCCCGCTCGATACCGCTAATATAGGTGCGGTGAAGACCGCTTTCGAACGCGAGCGCCTCCTGCGACCATCCCTTCCGGCGGCGCAAGCGTTGCACGTTCAAGCCAAGGCGACATTGAATATCCATACCTATGAAACAACACGGCGGAACGGGATACGTCTATAGACGATGAGTAACATTATGGTTGAATTTTGCTCGCTTTGGTAAACACATCGCTTCTAAGGTATCAATCTGCTGTATGATAAATCGACCTTGTGCAACGGAGTTTCTTATGGCTATCACGCCAACCTTTGCCCTTCCCTCCTCGTTTCTTGGGGTTTCCGAGCGCGATCCCGCCTCTGCGCAGTTTTGCGTCGCCGGAGTTCCCTTTGATCTCGGGACCACCAATCGTCCGGGGGCACGATTCGCGCCTCAGGCCATCCGTGCCGCGAGCCGGATGCTGGTGGATGGGGATAATCCCGCCACCTGGACGGATCCCTCGGCCATGAACATCGCCGATGTGGGTAACTTCGCCATTGCCTTGGGCGATATTCCCGCCTCGCTGGTGTCCATCGAGCGCCAAGCCAGCGCGATCCCCCACCTGATTACCTTGGGGGGAGACCACACTATCAGCTTGCCGTTGCTTCGCGCCTTGGCCAAGCGACAGGGGCGGTCGGTGGGACTGGTGCATTTCGATGCGCACGTGGATACCTGGCCGGACAATTTCGGGCAACGCTTGGCGCATGGCTCGGTCTTCTATCACGCCCTGGAGGAGGGCTTGGTGGACCCCGAACGGATGATCCAAGTGGGCATCCGCAGTCCCGTCCAACGGGAAATCCACGATTGGGCTCCGGGAAAAGGCGTCACCGTCGTAGGGGCCGAGGACGTTCATCTCTCCACCCCCGCCAAGGTCGCACAACGCATTCGTGAGGTGATTGGCGCCGGGCCTGTGTACCTCTCCTTCGATATCGATGCCTTGGATCCGGCGTTTGCTCCGGGGACGGGAACGCCCGAGGTGGGCGGTTTGGCCACCTGGCAAGTGATGGGGATTCTGAAGCGTCTGCGAGGACTCCACTGGGTGGGTATGGATGTGGTGGAGGTGTGCCCCGCTTATGATGTGGCGGAGGTCACGGCGCTGGCGGCGGCCTCGGTGGCCTGGAGCTACCTGTCGCTGCTGACGGAAGCTACGCCCCATCGTTGACCCGCGTCAAATCAACGTTCCCTTGATTGCCCTTATGCTCACCGGTCCCGAAGAACGAGGTTTTTTCATGTCGCTCCTTGATTATCTGGAACTCGAAGAGCGTGTCGGTCGAATCTGGCACCGTTTCGTTGGGGAGCGATCCTCGTGGCCTCATTTTCCCGAGGCAGCGGTGAGTCTCGATTCGGTGCGCAACCAATTATCGGTCTTCTTTCGCGGCATTGGCGGCGACCGGGGCATCACCATCACCGCCGGAACGGCGCGGCGCTCTGGGCATCGGCTGAGTTGGAAGCAACGCATCGGCATGGACGAGGAACGCTTCCCCGTCGCCTGTCGCGACGAGGTTTCCCTCTCCCTGCCTGATACCCTGGATCACTTTTCCGAGAGCGCCTCCAATCGTGATCTTTATTTCTGGCTCGCGGCCTTCTTCACCCTGTTGGAGCCGCTGGAGCGCAGTACGGATCTCCTGCGGGCGGACCTGTTGTTCTTGATGGCGTCGGCTCGGGCCACCCAGCGGGTTCTGGCGGCCTTTCCCGGTCTGCGAGAGCGTCATGCGGGATTAGCGGCAACGCTGCTGGCCCAGCGGCCCAAGCGTTCCCTCACGGAAAAAGACGAAGCCTGGGTCGAGGAGATCGTGCTGACCCTGTTGGGTGGCCCTCCTTGCTCCGCCGACAACCCCTATGCCGCCGTTGGCCGGGGGGAGGCTCCTCCGCCCGAAGCTCGGGCACCGCTGTCGTATCATCCGTTTCTGCCGGTTCCCCTGTGGGGCGAGGCGCTCGATCGTCCTCCGCAAGCGCGTCCCGAGGTGGACGATCCATCGCTCTCCGATCCCGACAAGAAGCCCGAGGAAAAGGACGAGGAGAAGCGACGCCACGCCGAGCGTCAGCGCAAAGACAATGCCGATCGCAAGGATCCCTTGATCCTCAATCGGTTCGAGAAGGTCATGTCCATCGCCGAGATGGTGAATGTCAATCGCGGGGCCGACGACCCGGACGAGCAGGACGCCAAGAAAGCGGCTGACGAGATGGACACCATCACCATCGCCCAGCACGATAAGAAAGCCGCGACCAAGCTGAAGTTCGACCTCGATCTCCCACCCGAGGCCGCCGATCCGTCCCGCCTGCTGGGGGAGTTCCTCTATCCAGAGTGGGATTATCGCCGTACGGCCTATCATCCCGATCACTGCGTGGTGATGCTGCGGACCATGGACGAGGAAGGTGAAACCTGGATTCCCGATCAAGCGACCCACCGGCGCATCCGCCAGATCAAACGCCAGTTCGAGGCCCTCCGCACCAAGGCCAAAATCCTGCGCGGCCAGTTGGATGGCTCGGAGCTGGATACCGAGGCGGTAGTCCGTGCCCGTTGTGACTTCCTCGCGTCGGGGTACTGCTCGGATCAAGTCTATACCCAGCGTCGGCCTATGGAGCGGGACTTGGCGGTTTCGGTGCTGGTGGACGCCTCTCTGTCCACCGATTCGTGGCTCGAAAACCGGCGGGTGCTTGATGTGGAGAAAGAAGCGCTGGCGGTATTCTCCCACGCCTTGGCCGCTTGCGGCGATAGCTTCTCCATCCAGACGTTTACCTCACGCAAGCGCTCCCAGGTGCGAGTCGACCGCCTGAAAACTTTCGACGAGCCCTTCACCCCAACCATCATTCGCCGAATCGGGGCCGTCAAGCCGGGCTATTACACGCGAATCGGGGCCGCCATTCGCCATAGTACCAGCGAATTGGAGCTTAGGCCGAATCGGCATCGTCTCCTCCTGGTGATCACCGATGGCAAGCCGAATGATATCGACCATTACGAAGGGCGATACGGCGTCGAAGATACGCGCAAGGCCGTCCAAGAGACAAGGTCAAAAGGAATTGCCGTCTTCGGCATCACCATCGATAAAAAAGCCCAAGCATATTTCCCTCACCTCTTTGGTCGTGGAGGTTACGCTATTGTTCATCATCTTGCGCAATTAACCGTCGCCCTACCACGAATCTATCGACATATCGCAGGATAATCCAAAATAGCAGGGGGAATACCAGGTATTCTTAGTACGACCTAAAAATGCTGCACTGCAAAAAAATGCTTGCAGGGGGTAAAAAAATGCGTATGATGCTGATTATGTTGCAGCGCACAAACAACCCTAGCACACAATCCCCCCTAACGAGGAGAACGAGCATGAAGATCGAAAATTTTGAGAACCTGGCAGCCGCTGGCAAGGAAACCGCCGAAGCCGTCGTCAAGAGCAATACCGCAGCCATCAAGGGCTGGGAACAACTCTCCCGCGAGTCTCAGGCTTATGTGGCGAAGTCGGTGGAGAAGGCCGATGCGGCGTTCCGTCGTCTGCTCGCCGTCAAGACCCCCGCCGAGTTCGCCGAAGTCCAGAACCGGCTGATCCGCGAGAGCATCGAGCAGGCCGTGGTCGATACCCGGAAGTTCTCCGAGCTGAGCCAGTCCTTGTTCTCTGCCGCTTTTGAGCCCTTGAATGCTCGGTTCTCTGCGTTTCGGAACCTGGCGAAGGCAGCCTAACTGGGTCAAGGGCTTTCGCCCTTGTGGGGGTGTCGGGGGCAACGCCCCTGACGATGGCGCAAGCCAAAGAACCCCACCCCCCCCCGGCGGCGCAAAAAAAAAACACGCCCGGGGGGGGGGGGGGTGTTTTGGTGGGGGGGGGGGGGGGGGGGGGGGTGGGGGGGGCGCGGCGAGGCGGGGGGGCCCGCCCCCCCCC
>JAVBJO010000138.1:0-3028 GCA_031546925.1 Rhodospirillaceae bacterium | reverse complement strand
GCGCCGGGGGGCCGCCCTCGCTCGGGGTGGGGGGGCCCCCCCCCCCCACTCCATGGGGCTGCCGCCCCATACCCCGCCCGGGGCCATTGCCCCGGACCCCCTTTTTTTTCATCGATGACCTCTGAACCCCTACAGATTTTCAATCCGGATCAGCCCCATGCAGAGCCTCAACCGCCACTTCTCCCTCGAATGGGTCCGCGTCACCGAAGCGGCAGCTCTTTCCGCCTCTGCCTGGATTGGCCGAGGGGATGGGGAAGCGGCAGATCGCGCCGCGACTCTTGCCCTCCGAGATGCTCTTAACGCATTGAATGTGAACGGTTTCGTCGTAAACGGCCCTCTCCCCGAGTCGGGAGAACTGCTCTGCGCCGGCGAGCGTCTTGGCCGAGGCGTCCCCCCCCGCATCGATATTTCTCTGAATGCGATTGAGGGCGCGACGATTTGCGCGAAGGGCACTCAGAATGCGCTTTCGGTGGTTGCGGTTGGGTGTGCAAACTCGTTTTTGCCGGTTCCCGATGGGGTTTACATGGACAAGATCGCCATTGGTCCCCGTTTTCCGGCGGGTGTGGTTAATCTTGACTGGGAGCCTGCGGAAAATTTGGCTCGATTTGCGGCGGCGAAGGGCTGTCTGGTTTCGGATGTTGTGGTGTGTATGTTGGACCGTCCGCGGAATGCGGCTCTCTTAAAGCAGGTTTATGCGGCAGGGGCTCGGGTGGTGCTGATTGATGATGGGGATGTGTCGGGGGCCATTGCGGTTGGTCTACCGGAAACGGGAATTGATCTTTACATGGGTTCGGGTGGAGCGGGCGAGGGAGTCTTAGCGGCGGCGGGGTTGAAGTGTCTCGGAGGGCAGATGGAAGGAAGATTGCTTCCTCGTAACGATTCCCAACGGGCAGAGGCGCATCGTTTGGGCATCACGGACGTGCGGCAGAAGTGGTCTCTTGAGGAGATGGCGCGGGGGGAGGTCATGTTTGCGGCGACGGGGATTACGGACGGGTTTATCTTACAAGGCGTCCGGTCTTACCCAGGCGGGGCCTCGACGGCCTCGATCGTGATGCGGTCGTTGAGCGGCACGGTGCGGCGAGTCATGGCACAACATGATTTCGCAAAGTTGGCCAAATCCGGCTAAGGAGAAAACATGATCGAGGTATCGCGTTCCCTAACCGGGCGTCGCTGGGTGGTTGCCGATGGTGACGAACGGTTGGCGATGGCACTGTCGCAGCGCTTTGCCCTCCCCGAGGTGGTGGGCCGCGTCCTGGCGGGGCGCGGGATTGGCTTGGACGAGGCGGAGCAGTTTCTCTCTCCCACCCTGCGCGATCTTCTCCCAGATCCCAGTCATCTCAAGGACATGGACAAGGCGGCGGAGCGTCTCGCCCGTGCGGTCCAGGCGGGAGAAACCATCGGAATTTTCGGGGATTATGACGTTGACGGAGCAACCTCCTCGGCATTGTTGAGCCTGTTTCTCCAGGCGGTAGGAGGCTCCACCCTGATCCACATTCCCGACCGCATCATCGAGGGCTACGGCCCCAACCTCCCCGCTTTGCTGAAGCTGAAGGCCGAGGGAGCCCAGGTGGTGGTCACCGTGGATTGCGGAACAACCGCGTTTGCCCCCCTCTCCGGCGCTTCCAAGGCCGGAATTGAGGTGATCGTGGTGGATCATCACGCTGCCGAAACGACAAGTCCCCCGAATTACGCCCTGGTTAACCCCAACCGTTTGGACGAGGACAGTCCTCATGGGCATCTGGCGGCGGTGGGGGTGACCTTCCTGCTGGTGGTGGCCGTCAATCGCGCCTTGCGGCAAGCCGGGTGGTTCACCGCGCCCCGGAAAGCTCCCAACCCCATGCAGTGGTTGGATTTGGTGGCCTTGGGGACGGTCTGTGACGTGGTGCCGCTACAGGGGGTTAACCGCGCTTTGGTGGCGCAGGGAATCAAGGTGATGGCGCAACGGCTGAATCCCGGTCTGACGGCTCTGGCCGACGTGGCAGGCGTAAAGGAAGCCCCCGAGGCCTACCATCTGGGGTACATCCTGGGGCCTCGGGTCAATGCTGGAGGCCGCGTGGGAGAAGCTGGCTTGGGGACAGCGCTTCTCTGCGGCGATGATCCCGCCGAGGCTACGATCATGGCCCGACGGTTGGATAGCTACAACAAGGACCGGCAAGAGATTGAAGCCGTCGTTCTCCAGGAAGCCATCGCCCAGGTGGAAGGCGTGACCGATGCGCCTGTGCTGGTGGCCGCCGGAGAAGACTGGCATCCCGGCGTGATCGGCATTGTCGCCGGAAGACTAAAGGAACGTTATAACCGGCCCGCGTGCGTCATCGCCTTGGAGGGCGACGAAGGAAAGGGCTCAGGCCGCTCGGTGCCTGGGCTCGACCTGGGGGCCGCTATCATCGCCGCACGCCAAGCCGGCCTGCTCAAGGCCGGAGGAGGCCACGCCATGGCGGCGGGCTTTACCGTGCTGCGCTCGAATGTGGACGCCTTTCGCACCTTCGTCGCCGAGCGCCTGCAAGCCCAAATCGATGGGGAGGTCATCCCAACCCTGGAACTCAACGGTGCACTGGATTGCGCGGGCTGCTCCGTGGACTTGGTCGATAGCTTGAAGCAACTCGGGCCGTTTGGTGCCGGGAATGCTGAACCGCGCTTCGCCGTGATCGGGGCACGACTGATCAAGGCCGATGTGGTGGGAAGTCGACATGTGCGCTGTATTCTCGTCGGAAAAGGCGGGCAGCGGCTCAAGGCCATCGCTTTTCGCGCGGTGGAAACCGAATTGGGGGATGCCTTGTTGGGGGGGCAGGGGAAGACCTTCCACTTTGCTGGGGTGTTGCGGGCGGATACCTGGCAGGGAAATACCTCTGTGCAACTGACGATCGAGGATGTTGCGGGGTAGACCTTCGCGAAGAGATGGGTCAAGGGTCCGTGACCCTTGCGGGGGTGCAGGGGGCAGCGCCCCTTGCGAGGGCGAAAGCCCATGCCCCCTCCCCCCCCCGACCCCCAACAAAAAACTCCCGATTGTTTCGGGAGTTTTTTGTTGGGG
>JAVBJO010000006.1:0-6601 GCA_031546925.1 Rhodospirillaceae bacterium | reverse complement strand
GCTCTCTGACCCTTACGGGGGTGTCGGGGGCAGCGCACCGGACGAGGTCGTACCCCAAACCAGCCCCCCCCCCCGACCCCCCAACAAACACCCCCGACTATTTCGGGGGTTTTTTGTTGGGGGGTCGGGGTGGGGGGCTGGATGGGCTTACGCCCTCGTCAGGGGCGCTGCCCCCGACACCCCCGTAAGGGTCAGAGACCCTTAACCCTTTTTTACTAGCCATAAGAGGATGTCTCGTATTATCTTATCGCGCCGTTCTCAAAAATAACGGCTCAGAGGGAGGGGGATGATGGAAGTACAACAGTTACAACAGAACGGATATGATCTTAGAGAGAATTCTGCTCTGCGTTATTACGGATCTTTTGGCCGCACTCTCGTAATAAATCTTAAGAACACCTTTCTTTCAATCATAACGTTAAGTTTATTTCGATTTTGGGGAAAAACAATCATCAGGCGGTATTTGTGGAGTCAAATGGTTCTCTGGGGAGATCCCTTTGAATACACGGGAACGGGGGGGGAGCTTTTCCGTGGCTTCCTTATTGCCGTGTTCTTTGTATTTTTCCCCTGCTCTGTTGTATACACCGCTATCTTAATGCTTTTACAGTCTGGTCATGAAGAGGCTGTGTTTCTTCTCTTCCCCCTGATTATTTTATTTAGCTTTGTTATTGCTGCTGGCACCTATCTCTCCCGACGGTATCTGCTGTCGCGCACCCGGTGGCGCGGGATTCGCGGGGGGCTGGGGGGGTCAGCGATGAAATATGCCGGCTGGGTCTTGTTTTCTGGCTTTTGCCATTACTTTACCGCTGGATGGATGAAGCCGTATTTTGATGTTAAATTGGCCAGCTACACGATCAACAATACGACTTTTGGGAATAGAAAATTTGACTGCCACGCAACAACTGATGGGATGTATGGGCCTTTTGTCTTTGTATGGCTGTCAAGTCTCGCCCAGATTATTTTTGCAGTTGTCATCGTCGCCATTCATCATGATTTCTTGGATACGATCTTTAGAGAGATGCGGCCCGGCGTGGCTATGGATCCCCTTGATGCTGCCAGGCTGACGGCCATAATCCTACAGATTCTTTTTGGTGCAATCCTTATTGCCGTCATCCCCTCTCTCTTGTACTACCGTGCTTTTATGTTGGCGTTGGTACAGTCGACTTTCTATATGGGAGTTCGTGCTCAACTCAAGATCGGGTTTGGCAGCTTCCTGGCTTTGGTGTTGGGGAATATTTTCTTTCAAGTGATCGGGTTTGGCCTGTTGAACGCTTGGGTCATGGTTCGGACCCTGCGGTATATGGCTCGGCATTTAACGCTCCTTGGCGAACCTGCCTTTCATGAAATTGGCCAGAACGCTACGCCGGTTGGAAGCGGAACCGGTGAAGGCGTCTTGTCTGCCTTCGATGCTGGGGGAAGTTTTTAACCCGCTCTCACCATCTTAAAGTTTTCTACTGGCTTAAAGTTTTCTACTTGGGGGAAAATTATGGCGCTAAACGGCCAGTTCAATGACGGAAAAACGGCGCAATCCCGTCAGGTTTCCGTCTCCTTGGGGATAAGCGGCATTCAAATCCGCGATGCGCAAGGGTTGCTGATTGCGTCGTGGCGCGATGAAGACCTGCGCTTGGACGATCCCGTCCCCGGCGAAAAGACCGTGCGTCTGATCTGCGTCCAAGACCCCGGTGCGCGCTTGAAGATCGAGGACGGAGCCGAGCTTCTTCCTCGGATCAAGGGACGGCATAAGCACAAATCTCATGGGAAAGTCGTTGCTTGGTTGATGACCTCTCTCCTCGTGCTGGGAGGGGGCATTTATTTTCTCCCCAATCTGGCGCGGCTTGCGGCGCACGCCCTGCCGACTTCGGTGGAGCGTCAACTGGGAGCCCCCTTCGGGGAGGGGATGATCAAGCATTGGGACGTTTGTCGAGATAAGGAGGGAGAGCGGGTCTTAAACCTCCTGGTCTCACGCCTGTCCCAAGGCCTCCCCCCCGAACAGCGTCCCGAGAAGGTCATCGTCGTGGACGAAAGCATGACCAATGCCTTGGCTTTGCCGGGCGGAAGCATCGTGTTGTTCTCAGGGCTGATCGAAAGCGCAGACACCGCCGATGAAGTGGCAGGGGTTCTGGCGCACGAAATGACTCATATTTCTGAACGCCATACCACCTCTGCCATGATCCGAGCCGTAGGCGTTGGGGCGCTCGCAACCTTGATCAGCAGTGACGCCGGAGGCGTGGGAAGCACCGCCACCACTTTGGCCATGACCATGGCCTACTCTCGAGACGACGAGGCAGAGGCGGACCGCGGAGGCGTGAGCTTGCTGTCCAAGGCGGGCATCGCTTCGGCCGGCTTTACCGACTTCTTCCGCAAGCTGCCCAACGAAGACATGATGTCCATGATTCCCGAGTGGCTCAGCACCCATCCCGATAACGCCAATCGGATTCGGGAGATCGAAGCCCTTCCCAACCCCGGCCCCTTCACCCCTGCCTTGACCAACAAGGAATGGGAGGGGCTTCAAGGGATTTGCGATTCCACGGGAGACGTCGGGGCGTGACCCTTGAGCCATTTCGTTTGCACCCCGTCTTAACTGTGGTATGACATCGGCCATGCATATCCTAGACTTCGAGAAACCCATCGTCGAACTGGAAGGCAAGATCAAAGATCTCCGCCTTCTCACCGGGGATTCGGGGATCAATATCGGCGACGAGATTGGACGGCTTCAGTCCCGAGTCGACAAGCAACTCCGTTCGACCTACGCCAAACTCACCCCATGGCAGAAGACCCAGGTGGCGCGTCACCCGGATCGACCCCATGCGCTGGATTACATCCAGGGGCTGATTTCGGATTTCACGCCTCTCGCCGGGGACCGTCTGTTTGGCGAAGACAAGGCCATTGTCGGGGGATTGGGGCGGTTTCGCGGCACCTCGGTGGTGATCTTGGGGCACGAGAAGGGCTTTGATACCGAAAGTCGTCTTCGGCACAATTTCGGCATGGCCAAGCCCGAGGGCTATCGCAAGGCGCGGCGCTTGATGGAAATGGCGGACCATTTTGGTCTGCCGGTTCTGACCTTGGTGGACACCGCAGGAGCCTATCCCGGCATTGATGCCGAGGCCCGAGGCCAAGCCGAGGCCATTGCCCGCTCCATCGAGACCTGCTTGGATATCCGGGTTCCTTTCATTTCGGTAGTGATCGGCGAAGGCGGATCCGGCGGCGCCATTGCCTTGGCCGCCGCGAATACGGTTTTGATGTTGGAGCATTCGATTTATTCGGTGATCAGTCCCGAAGGCTGCGCCTCGATTCTTTGGCGCTCCGGGGATAATGCCCAGGATGCGGCCGAGGCCTTGAAGCTGACGGCGCAGGATCTCCTGCGTTTTGGGGTGGCAGACCGCGTGATCAAGGAACCCTTGGGGGGCGCTCATCGTGACCCCGAGGGCATGATTCAAACCCTGGGGGACGCCCTGGAAACGGCTTTTGCCGAATTGGCAGAGGAGCCGGGTGGGGTGCTCCGCTCGCGGCGGCGCGAGAAGATTCTGGAAATGGGACGGAAAGGGCTGGCCTAAAAGATGGATCCTGAAGTCGCCGTTGTCGTTCCAGTTAAGAATGAAGCTGGGAACATTTTTCCGCTCCTTGAAGAAATTCATCAAGCCCTGGAAGGCGTAGTCGCATTCGAGGTGATTTACGTCGATGATGGCTCCGACGACGCCACCTCGGCGCAGTTGGGGGAGGCACGGGCACGTTTTCCCCGCCTGCGGACGGTGCGGCATCGGTCCTCCTGTGGGCAGAGCCAGGCCATCGCTACCGGGGTGAAGCTGGCGCAAGCGCCCCTGATCGCCATGTTGGATGGGGACGGACAGAACGACCCCGCCGATATTCCTCGCATGGTGGAACGCTGGCGGGCCGAGCCCGAGGCCTCGCGATCCCGGCTGCTGATCGCAGGGTGGCGCGCCCATCGACAGGATACTTCGTCGCGACGCTGGGCTTCGCGCTGGGCCAACGCCATCCGCGCCGCGCTGTTGAAGGACGAGACCCCCGATACCGGATGTGGATCGAAGGTCTTTCCCCGCGCACTCTTTTTGGATTTACCCCGATTTGACCACATGCACCGCTATCTTCCCGCCCTGACCTTGCGGGCTGGGGGGACGGTGGTCTCGGTCAAGGTCAACCATCGTCCGCGCGGGACGGGCATTTCCAACTACAGCAATCTTCGGCGCGGCTTGGTGGGGATTCCCGACCTGCTGGGAGTCATGTGGCTGATGCGGCGATCCCGCAATCCCGTGGTGGAAAGGCCGTGAACCAGCAGGTGTCGTCTCCCCCTCGCCATCCCTTGTTGCGGCCTCGGGTGTTGCTCCGGGGGCTGGCGCTGATCGCGGCCTTGGTTTTGGTTGGCGTGCTGCTCAATTTCTTTGATTTTCGTTCGCTCCTGGGCAAGGAGTGGATCGACAGCGCGGTCCTCAACCACGGGCTAAGCGGCGAGATTTTGTTCGTGGTGGTTGCCTCCGTGGCCATTGCCATCGGGCTGCCTCGGCAGGGCGTGAGCTTCTTCAGCGGGTATGCGTTTGGCCTTTTTGTCGGGGTGGGATTGGCGTTGCTGGCCACCTTCCTGGGATCGCTGGTCACGTTTTGTTGGGCACGCTTTCTGGGACGCGAGGCCTTGGCGCGCTGGTTTCCGGGAAAGTTGCGCCGCATTGACGATTTCTTGTCCGGAACGCCGGTGGCGATGGCCTTGGCCTTGCGCTTGTCGCCGTTGAGTTCCAACGTTTTGACCAATCTTGCTGCGGGTGTCTCGGGCGTTCCCCTGGTACCGTTTTTTATCGGCTCCTTGTTGGGCTATATCCCGCAGACCATTATCTTCGCTCTGCTGGGCGGGGGGATGACCCTGGAGCCGGTGATTGGGACCGTCATTTCCGTCGTTCTCTTTGTCGCTTCCACGGTTTTGGGGCTTTGGGTGTGGCGGCGCTACCGGGTCCAGCGAGGACTCCCCGAAGAAGACGAAGAAGAGCCTCGCCAGAGCATATAAAAGCCTCGTCAGAACATATAAAGGATCTTGACCAGAATGGTGTACCAGGGAATAAAGCGCGTTGTTGCCATCGCAGCGTTGGTCCTGTTAACAGGGTGTACCTCTGGCTCTTCAGGACCTCCACCTCTGCTGTTGCAGCGAAACCAGAGTGATATCGGACGCGATGACACGATTTCCGCGACCGTTCGGCAGAAACTTGCTCAAGCTGATGCGCAAGACTTTCGCTCTATCACCGTCGAGACTTGGGGCGGGCGCGTCCTCCTCATGGGTGCGGTCACCAAACCTGAACTGCGTCGCCGTGCCGGGCGCATCGCTGGTTCCGTGTCGGGAACCTCTCAAGTTCTGAACGAACTGCTCCTCACCGAAGAGTCCCATCTGGGGCAATTCGCCGAAAATACCGCCCAGGAGCAACGGGTTCGACGAGAGCTAGGACTGACGACCCCCACCGGAACCACGGTCCGCGTGGTGGGAGAAACCGTCTTCCTGCTCGGTGCCGCCTCCTCTCCCCGTGACGTCGAGCAGTTGAAAGCCGACGCCGGCGATATCGACGGAATCAAATGGGTCGTGGGTCATGTGCGGACGCCTCAGGTCGTCGCCTCGAAACAAGACGCCTCTCGCTGACACCGTGTGCAACGCCGCCGGTCTTGGAGATAAACGACAATGACTCAAAACTGGACACCTGACGATATCCCTTGGGATTCGTTCGAAGCCGATAAACTCACCCCCGATATGCTCAACGTCATCAAAGCCGCCGCAATGGTCGAGCGCAATGCCGCAGACTACACAACCTATCTGAAAAACGTTTTTCGCGACGATCCCGCTTTCCTCGAACTCGCCATCGAATGGCAGGCCGAGGAAGTGCAACACGGCGATGTCCTCGGACGCTACGCCGAAATGGCCGATCCCGCCTTCAACTTCAAAGAACGCTTTCAGCGCTTCGTGACCGGATACCAGGTGCCCATGGACGTGCAGACATCCGTCCGAGGTTCCCTTACCGGAGAACTCCTCGCCCGCTGTATCGTTGAAACCGGAACCAGCTCGTTCTATTCCGCCCTCCGCGATGCAACCCAGGAACCCGTCCTCAGAGCCCTCTGTCATCGGATCGCTGGGGATGAGTTTCGGCACTATAAGTTGTTTTATGAGTATATGAAAACAACTATTAAGAAAGAAAACGTTTCCTTGTGGAAAAGACTCCTGGTCGCCGTGGGGCGAGTCCGGGAAAGTGATGACGATGAATTGGCCTTCGCCTACCACGCTGCGAATGAACCCGCCGATATGGCCTATGAGCGGACCCGTTGTAATCGTGAATATGGGGCGCGAGCCTACGCCCTGTACCAGCCGGTTCATACCGAGCGAGCCGTCAATATGGTCATGAAGGCCGTGGGGCTGAACCCGCAAGGATGGTTGGGGAAACAGGCGAAGCGTTTTGCGTGGAAGACCATGCAGGGAAGAGCGGCTGCCTAAGCGGGGTCAAGGGGCTTTCGCCCCTTGCGGAGGTGTCGGGGGCAGCGCCCCTGACCAGGGCGTAAGCCCATGCCCATGCCCAGCCCCCCCCCCCCCCCCGACCCCCCAACCAAAAACCCCCGATTGTTT
>JAVBJO010000091.1:0-14690 GCA_031546925.1 Rhodospirillaceae bacterium | reverse complement strand
CCTCTCTTCTTAGGGGTCAAGGGTCTGTGACCCTTGCGGGGGTGTCGGGGGCGGCGCCCCTGACCAGGGCGTAAGCCCATACCCAGCCAACCACCCCGACCCCCCAACAAAAAACCCCCGAAACAATCGGGGGTTTTTTGTTGGGGGGTCGGGGTGGGGAGGCTGGATGGGCTTGCGCCCTGGTCAGGGGCGCTGCCCCCGACACCCTTAGCTCAGGGTCAGGGACCCTTGACCCCCTCTCAGGTATTCTCCCGCAAAACCGCCCCCACCAAGTAGAGCGAACCACACACCAGGATACGCCCCACCTCCCGGGACAGGAAGCCCTGCACGGCCTCCTCCAACGAGGCGGCGGCCTTGCTGTCGCTCACGCCCTGTCCCCGAGCCGTTTCCGCCACCAGGTCCGCGCCGAGAAAGGACGACGGTCCTCCAGGCAGGCAAACCGCGCGAAGGGCCGCGAAGGATCCGGCTACGCCGCGTAAATACCCCTCCATATCCTTACCTTCGAGCATTCCCACCACGGCGTAGAGCGGCTTGTCGCGCCACACGCGTTGAGCATGAGCGCCAAGAGCCCCCCCCGCATGAGGATTATGTCCCCCATCGATCCAAAGCTCCCACCCCTGGGGCAGGCATTCGACCAGCGGCCCTGTCTTAAGGCGTTGGAGCCGCCCCGGCCATTGAACCTCTCGAAGTCCTCGGGCCAGAGCCCCCTCCTCCTCTCCTTCCCCCTGAAGCTGGAGCACCGTCGCCAAGGCCAAGGCTGCGTTATGGTATTGGAAGTCTCCCCCCAGGCCGGGAGAGGGCAAGGGGGGGAGCGGCCTCCCCGCACCATCCCGGTAGATCAAGGCGCGGTCCTCGCCGATGGTAACACTGAAATCCCGTCCTTCCACCAGAAGGGGAGCCTGGTGCTCTGCGGCTTTTTGCCTCAGCACCGCGAGCGCCTCGGGTTTCTGTGCGGCGCTGAAACAGGGAACACCCGGTTTGATGATGCCGGCTTTTTCATGAGCAATCTCGGCTAAGGTCTCGCCGAGGAAGCGCTCGTGATCCATATCCACCGGCGTAATCACCGTCGCCAGAGGAGTCTCTACCACATTGGTCGCATCCAACCTCCCCCCCAGCCCGGTTTCCAAAAGCGTGATGTCTGCAGGCGTGCGGGAAAAGGCCAGGAAAGCGGCTGCCGTGGTGGCCTCGAAGAAGGTGATGGGGGCGCCGGCGTTTTTATCCTCGACCTCTTCCAGCAGGGCCTCCAGGAGGGCATCATCCAACAGGTGCCCGGCGACGCGGATGCGCTCGGCAAAGCGCACCAAATGTGGGGAGGTGTAAACGTGCACCGTCTTCCCCCTGGCCTCGAATAACGCGCGGAGAAACGCCACCGTCGAGCCCTTCCCATTGGTCCCCGCCACGTGAATCACCGGCGGCAACCGCTCCTCGGGGTTGCCGAGCTTCGCCAGTAACGCCTCTACCCGCTCCAGGGAAAGGTCGATCGCGGTGGGGTGGAGGTGACTCAGTCGGTCGAGGGCGGAAAACAGCATGTCCCGAAGATCCTTGATAAGGAGCATTGCCCCATTGTTTCCCTCTGCTATTATCGGCCTTCGGTAAAGTCAAGGAGTTCTCATGTCCGATTCTCCTCCCTCCTGGCATGGCACCACGATTCTGTCCGTGCGCAAGAACGGCCGCGTGGTGATCGCGGGGGATGGTCAAGTCACCCTCGGCCAGACGGTGATCAAGTCCAACGCTCGCAAGGTCCGGCGCATCGGCGAGGGTATCCTGGTGGGTTTCGCCGGTGCCACCGCTGACGCCTTCACGCTGTTGGAGCGTCTAGAGGGCAAACTGGAAAAACACCCAGGCCAACTCACCCGAGCCTGCGTCGAGCTGGCCAAGGACTGGCGGACGGATCGCTATCTGCGGCGGCTGGAGGCGATGATGGCGGTGGCAGATAAGGAGGTCTCCCTGGTTCTCACCGGTCAAGGCGACGTCCTGGAGCCGGAAGATGGCTTGATCGCCATCGGCTCGGGAGGAAACTACGCCCTGTCTGCGGCCCGCGCCTTGATCGACATCGAAGGCCTCGACGCCGAGGCCATTGCGCGTAAGGCTATGGCCATCGCCGCCGATATCTGTGTTTACACAAACAGCAACCTCGTGGTGGAGACTCTTTGACCCCATGACATCCTTTTCCCCCCGGGAGATCGTCTCCGAGCTTGACCGCTACATCGTCGGCCAGAACGACGCCAAGCGTGCCGTCGCCATTGCGCTGCGCAACCGTTGGCGCCGCCAACAACTGCCCGAGGCCCTACGCGAGGAAGTGCTCCCCAAGAACATCCTGATGATCGGCCCCACCGGCGTCGGCAAAACGGAGATTGCTCGGCGCTTGGCGCGTCTGGCCCAAGCCCCCTTCCTCAAGGTCGAGGCCACCAAGTTCACCGAGGTGGGCTACGTCGGGCGCGATGTGGAGCAAATCATCCGCGATCTGGTGGAAATCAGCATCGGCATGACCCGTGAGCGCCTACGCCGTCAAGTGGCCGCCAAGGCCGACCTCGCTGCGGAGGAGCGTTTGCTCGATGCCCTGGTGGGCGAGACCGCCAGCCCCGACACCCGCCAAAAGTTCCGCAAGATGCTGCGGGAAGGAACCCTCGACGAAAAAGAGGTGGAACTGCAAGTGCCGGAAACCGGTGCGGGCAACCTGCCCACCTTTGATATTCCCGGCATGCCGGGGGCGCAGATGGGGATGCTGAACCTATCGGATATGTTGGGCAAGGCGCTGGGCGGCAACCGCACTAAGCCGCGCCGCATGACGGTGAGTGAGGCCCGCCTCACCTTGATCTCCGAGGAATCCGACAAGCTGCTCGACCAGGACGCCGTGATCAAGGATGCCATCTGGGCAGTGGAAAACAATGGCATCGTCTTCCTGGACGAAATCGACAAAATCTGCGCCCGCTCCAGCGAACACCACGTCTCCGGCGATGTCTCCCGCGAGGGGGTGCAGCGCGACCTCCTTCCCCTGATCGAGGGCACCACGGTTGCCACCAAATACGGCAACGTGAAGACGGATCATGTGCTGTTCATCGCCTCGGGGGCCTTCCACCTGGCCAAACCGAGCGACCTTTTACCAGAGCTGCAAGGCCGCTTGCCGATTCGCGTGGAATTGAGCGCCCTCAGTCGGGACGATTTCGTGCGCATCCTCACCGAACCAGAGGCGAGCCTCATCATCCAATACATCGCTCTGTTGAAGACCGAGGATATTGACCTCAGCTTCACCGAGGACGCCATCGGCGCCATCGCCGATCTTGCGGCGGAGATCAATCGCTCGGTGGAGAATATTGGGGCACGGCGACTACAGACCGTGATGGAACGTCTGCTGGAGGAGATTAGTTTCAACGCACCCGACCAGCCCTCCGGCACGCGCACCGAGGTGGATGCTGCCCTGGTCAATGAGCGCGTGGGAACTTTGGCGAAAAAAGGCGATCTCGCCAAATTCATCCTATAGGAGACGTTACGAGGGGGCGCTGCCCCCCGTCTCCCCCAGTTGCCCCTCCGTCTCCCCCAGTTAAGTGTGCAAGACCATGACGGTTGCGTACCTTACTCTCGTACATGGCCATATCGGCATAAACGACCAACCCATCGGCATCCATCCCGTCCCTGGGGTAAACGGCGACCCCGAAGCTGGCGGAAACCTGGAGACGATGGCCTTGGAAGGTTATGGGGGCTGCGATTTCCTCAATCACGCGTTTGAGCACCGTCTGACAGACGTCAAAATTTTCGATATCGGCGAGAATAATAATGAACTCGTCCCCCCCGACGCGAGAGACGGAATCCCCTTTCCGGAGGCAGGCTTCCATGCGCCTTGCGACTTGGACCAGAACGAAATCCCCTGCCTCGTGCCCCAGATCATCGTTGACGGGCTTGAAGCGATCCAAATCGAGGTAGCAAATGGCTAGGGATCGCTTCCGTTGCCTGGCGTCCACCAGAGCTTCGGCAAGGCGATCACCGAACAGACGTCGGTTGGGCAGGTTGGTCAGAGGATCGAAGAAGGCCGAATGCTCTAATTTTTTCCGATTCTGCTCCAGATCGAGTAGAACCTTCACCAGATAAGCCAGAAGAGTGCTCAAAATCCCCCCCATGAGGAGATTGATAAAGAACTCTGGCGGCAGACTCCACCCGTCCCGAGGGGCGATGCTCAACGTAAATTCGGCTCCGGAAACCAGAACGGTTCGCTCGACGGGATCGATCAGGGGGTTTGAGGTACTTTGCGCGATGATCTGTCTTCCCTCGCCTCCCTCGTTATTTCGCCAAAGCTCATAGACGTATCCTTTATCGACGATTTTGGAGAACCCCGCTTTCTCCAACAGGGTAGAAAAGTGAAGACTGACGGTGACAAATCCCCAGAAAACTGGTTTTCCATCCTTGTCATCAAGGAAGATGGGCATCACCCCCACTGCGCCGACTTTTTTATCGCGCAGCAGGGTAATGGGAGCGGCGATTTGAAGCTTCCCCGTTTGCTGCGCGATTTTTGCGACCCAGCCATAGCGGGGCTCATCGACCACCCGGGCTCCGATCAAGTGCATTCGATGGTCGCGGGGGAAAATATCCTCGACAACCCCGCCGGGGCTTAGTCCAACGGCGACGGTTCCGGGATAGAAGGGCAACAGTTCCGTCACTGTTTCCTGGAAGTTGGGAATCATCCCATCCGCCTGCCGCACCAAGGCCGTCACGGCGTAAGAGAGAGAAAGAATCCGTTCCAGGGATTGGGCAATGACTTCGGTATGCGTCGCACCAAATTCGGACACCTGCATGCGCTCAAGATGATACCGACGCTGCTCCAGGACGAAGCAGATAAATACACTCATCACGAGAGAGAGCAGGAAAACGCCCGCGACCAGAGCTCCGGATCGAACCCGAGGTAGCCCTTTAAGGTGTACCATAGCCTTATTAACCATCCCCCGATAAATGATATATTTTACCAGAATTAAGGCCTTCTATCCACTCTCTTTGTGCTCCCCAAAGAGCCCTCCCAAAACAAAAGGCCAGACCGATGATTCGGTCTGGCCTTTTCTTAGGCACACCTCAGAGGGTTATCAGCCAACAATCGTATAATAAGCCTTCTTCTGCTCATCATTCATTGCGGCCACCTGGGCTGCGGTGAAGGCCTGAAGCGTTGGCTTCTCCAGGGAACCAAGGACACTCGTCGTCAGTCCCTTAATAGTAGCGACGGTCAAGGATTTGACTTCGGCTGTATCGCCCAGAAGCGCCCTGATCCTATTGGTCCCATTGAACCCGAGGGCCACCGCATTGATCTGCCCCGCCGAAAGGGCCTTAATCTGGGCGGCGGTCATGCTGGTTAAGGCCTCTACACTGAGCCCTCCACCGCCGGCGCCTCCCGTTCCGGCCAATTGAACGCCGGTCACAGAGGTAAGCTGAGCCGCCGACAGAGCGGCCACATCCGTCCCCAAACTATCAAAGCTGTTCCCCAAGGCGCGAATCTGAGCCGTGGTCAACCCCTTCACCTGGGTGGAACTCAGGGACGCAACCTCGGCGTCATTGAAGGTGGCAATTTGCGGTGCAGAGAGAGCCGCAATCTGCTTACTGGTCAAGGCACCGATCTGTGTGCTGGTCAAAGCCTCGGTTTGATCGAGGCTCAGGGCCTTGAGCTGGACCGCCGTCATGGCACCAACATCAGGAGCCTCAAAGGCTTGCACCTGCCCCGTGGACAGAACAGAGAGCTGCGTGGTGGTCAGCTTCGCCACCTGAGCCGACGTCAGGTTTGCAATGGAGTCCGTGGTCAAGGCTTGCACTTGATCCAGGGTCAGCTTGGAAGCGTCCAGAAGAGCAATCTGCTCTGCCGACAAATGAGCGACCTGGGCCGTGGTCAGATGAACCACCTTGGCCCCCAAGCCCTTGATCTGGAGCGTGGTAATCGCCTCTGGGGTGAGATTTTCGATGCGAGCCGTCTCTGCCACGCTGGCGGGTGCGCCAAAGGGGTTGTCGAAGGTCGCTTTCACGGCGGCAATCTGAGCACTGGTCAGAACCCTGGTCAGAGTAGGCGTCAGATCCGGCGTGGCGGCCGTCGCGTTTGTGGGCACGGAAATCGCCAGAAGCTGCCCATAATTCAAGGCCTTGATATCGGCCCCAAGAGCCTGAAGCTGGCTCGTCGAGAACGCCTCAAGCTGCTCCAACGACAATCCGGCCACCTGAGTCGCCGTCAATGCCGCCAATTGTCCCGAGCTCAAGAGTTGCACCTGATTGGTCGTCATCCCGCGGATCTGGAGCGCGGACAACGAAGCAATCTGATCCGTGCTGAACGCCACCGCATCATCGGAACTTGTCGCGGCAGAGCCTGTTGCGCCATCCACTCCGTTGGTTGCCAGCGCGCCGATCTGAGCCCCAGAGAGCCCCTTCAACTGAGCGATACTGAGATCCTTGATCTGCCTGTCGGTGAATCCTCTGATCGCGGTGGTCGAGATCGCGGCAAGCTGAGCGGTGGTCAGTTGGTCAATCTGCGCCGTGGCGACTCCCTTCTTCTCCGGGGTATTTTTTGCCGTCAGCAGGGCCAATTGGGCGGCGCTCCAAGTGGCGACGACGTCGGCGGACAGAGCTGCAACTTGTCCCGAGGTCAGTGCCTGCACCCATTCATCGCCTTCCCCCGTCAAAGCCGAGGCCTGGGCACTGGTGAGCCCCTTCAGTGCATCGGCGTTCAGAGCGGCCAGGCTGGCCGAGGTGATGCCAGCAAGAGCAACGCTATCCAACACGGCGATCTGCGCCGAGGTGAAGCCCTTAACCTGGGCAGTTCCCAGATCCGCGATCTGCCCTGCGGAAAAAGCCTGGATCGCGGTTGTGCTCATGGCCTTGATCTGCCCCGAGGACAAAGCATCGATCAAACCATTATCATCTCCGGCGGGAGTCCCGGTGCCCGGCCCGCCCTGCGTGGTCAACCCATCGACAAAGAGAGCCCCCGCGCCCGCGATCTGTCGCGTGGTGATGGCTCGGAGACTGGCCTGGCTCAACCCCTGAACCTGCGCAATCGAGAGCGCCCCGATCTGAGCCGAGGTGAACACACCAATCTCAGACGAATCAAGGCTGTTCAGCGCTGCGGTGGTAAGACCTCGCACCGCGTCCGAGCTGAGCTTCGCCAGTTGCGCCTTAGAGAAACCATTGACCTGCTCCGTGCTCATATCGGCAATCTGCTCGCTGCTGAAACCCGCCAGCGCGGCGATGGAAATCTTGCCGATCTGGCTCGCCTTCAAGGCGTCAATCTGTCCACTGTCCGCCCCACCAGGCCCCACCAGGGAAAGATCGGCGATCTGGGCGGAGGTCAAGCCCCCCATGACCGGATCCTTGATGGACTGGATCTGCGCAACCGTCAGCCCATCAATCGCCCCTGCATCGTCATCCCCCCCAAAACTGGTGGACAGAGCCTTGATCCTGGCGGCATCCAGGGCGGAGAAGAAGGTATCGCCCAACTGACCGACTTGATCCGCAGTCAGACCCGCGATCTGAGCCGCCGAGAGTTTCGCAACCCCTCCCGCCGCCAGGGCACTAATCGCCCCCGTGGATGCTCCCGCGTTATCGTTGAGATTAATGGCGCTAATCTGTGCCGAACTCAGGCTGGAAAGCTTATTCGCGGCAACCACTTCATCCATCTGAGTCTTGGTCAAAACGGCGATATCGTCTGTCTGCAAGACCTTCAACTGAGCCGCCGTCAGCTCCGCCACCTTGAATCCCACCATTTGCGTAGGGATCAGGGCGACAATCTGCGCCGTCGACAGCCTGCCCTTGCTCGCGGCCGTATTGAGCTTGTCCAGGTTCGCCCCGGTGATCTGAACCGGAGCCAACGCCAGAACCTGCGCCGAAGTCAGCCCACCAACCCCAGTGGAAGCAACGGTGGCCGCCAGAGCCGCGACCTGCTCGGAGTCCAGGTTCTTTAACTGCGCCGTCGTCAACTGCGCCGCTTGCGCCGTCAGACCCTGCAATCCCTCGTCGGAGGCCAATCCCGCCAACTGAACGGCGCTTAACGCCTTGAGTTTATCCGCGTTGTTCACCACGAGGGCGATCTGCTCGGCACTCAAAGCCTGAAGCTGTGACACCTGCAATCCAGCAATCTGCTGCGGTGTCAGAGTCCCCAAGGCTTCATCGGAGATTTCTGCCAAGTCTTCTCCCAAGAAACCAATGGATTCCACACTCCAACTCTTCGCAACCTCGCCCACAGTTATTGTGTTCGCAAACGATGTAACGCTCGCAAGATTAAGATTATCAACGTCATCCTCTGTTAAATACACAGCCATATCTCAAACTCCGCGTTCATAAGAGAAAGCAACACCATTACCCCGTCAGGATGCAATCCCAACGAGGTCTATCCAGGTGTACCAGCCTCTGATCCAAATGATGCTTCGAGTAAAAAAAGAAGCAAAACGCAGAAGTTCTATAACAAAATCCCTCATGCTCCTTTCATTTTGTCCAATTGTCATAAGACATTGAGGTTTATACATTCGTAGAGATAGGAGAATGGGTCGGGGTGTTATCTTGGGGCTCCCGCCCCAACCCCCGGCCGGGGCGATGCCCCCGACCCCCTTTTCCTTTCATCGATAAAAAGAAAGAAGGGTCTGGGATGATAATCCCAGCCGGGGTTTGGGGCGGGAGCCCCAAGAGGCCGCCCCAAAAAAAAGGGCCAGACCGACGAATCGGCCTGGCCCTTTTTCAGTTAAATGGGATCAGGTTATCAACTGCCAGAGAGCCCGGTGTAGAACGCCTGCTTCTGCTCATTTCCCAGCGCTGCAATCTGAGTCGCGGTAAACGCCCTAAGGGCGGTTGAACCCATGTCCCCAATGGTGCTTGCAGTCAGTCCCTTGATCGTCGCTGCCGACAAGGACTTGACTTCGGTTGCATCACCCAGGAGGACTTGAAGCTTCGCCTCAGACATGCCGTTAAGCTGTGCCGCAGAGAGCGCCTTGATCTGCGTTACTGTCATCTTCGTCAAGGCAGTATCAGACATATCGTCCAATTGAGCGCCAGTAATAACCGCAAGCTGGGTTGCCGACAGAGCTGAGGTGTCCAACTTGTCAATCTTGCCGCCCAAGGCCTTGATCTGAGCCGTAGTCACTTTCCCAATCTGGGCGGCAGTCAACGCTGCAACCTCGTTGTTAGAGAACGTAGCGATCTGAGGCGCGGAGAGAGCCGCGATCTGAGCGGGTGTCATCGCCTTGATTTGATTACTTTCCAGCGCCGTGGTCTGAGCAATGCTCAGCGCCTTGACCTGAGCCACCGTCAGAGCGGCGACATCCATCGCCTCAAAGGCTGCCACCTGGGTGGTGGACAGAACGGCGAGTTGCTGGGTGGTCAACTTCGCAACCTGAGCCGCCGTCAGATTCTTAATCGAGTCGGTGGTCAACGCTTCCATTTGATCCAGGGTGAACTTGGAAGCATCCAGAACAGCAATCTGCTCCGCCGACAGATGAGCGATCTGGGTCGTGGTCAGATGAACCACCTTGGCCCCCAGACTCTTAAGCTGAAGCGCGCTGATCGCCTCGGGCTGCATCGTCTGAAGCTGATCCGACGTCTTGGTCGCAGCTGCTCCAAAGGGATTGGTAAAGGTTGTACCAATAGCCTTAATCTGCTCCGGCGTCAGAAACGTGAGAGTAGGCGTCAGATCCGGCGTGGCGGCCGTCGCGTTTGTGGGCACGGCGATAGCCAGAAGCTGTCCATAGTTCAGCCCCTTCATATCGGCGGCATCAATCGCCCGAAGCTGATCTATCGTCATCGCGTTAAGCTGAGCCAACGACAATCCGGCAACCTCGATCGCCGTCAACGCCTTCAACTGCGGTGCCTTCAAGAGACTGACCTGAGCGGTGGTCATCCCACGAACCTGGAGGACCGACAGCGAAGCGATCTGATCCGTGCTAAACGCCATCGCATCATCGGTAGCATCCGCATGCGTGGAATCAACATTCGTCTTACCATCGGCCCCATTGGTCGACAACGCCCCGATCTGAGCCCCGGAGAGGGCCTTAAGCTGATCGATGCTCAGATCCTTGATCTGCGCGTCCGTGAACCCTGCGATTGCGAGGGTCGAAATGGCGGCAAGCTGAGTGGTGGTCAGTATATCGATCTGAGCCGTCCCGCCCTTCTTCTCCGCCGCATCCGCCGTCAGCATGGCGAGCTGGGCCGAAGACCAGGTGGCGACCACATCGGCGGACAACGCTGAAATCTGGGCCGAGGAGACCTTCGTCACCCACTTCCCATCCTCTATCTCATTCAGCTCCATTGCCTGGGTGGAGGTGAGGCCCTTGAGGGCGTCTGCGTTGAGGGCAGAAATGGTTTGTGTGCCAACACCGGCGAAGAAGCCGCCGGCGGCCGCAGCCGTCAGCGCGGCAATCTGCATCGAGGTGAAACCCTTGACCTGCGTCGCATCCAGATCCGCGATCTGCTCCACGCTGAATGCACGAGCAGCCGTGGTGCTGAGAGCCTTGATCTGAGCCGTGCTCAAAGCATCGACGAGATCCGTATCGGCAGCCACCGTGCCGTTACCCAAACCCTTGATGAAGTCGGCTCCGACGGCAGCGATCTGCTTGGCGGTGATCGCCGTGAGGGTGGCTTTTGTGAGGTCTTCGATCTGGACCGAGGTGAGAGCCGCGATCTGGGTCGAGGTGAAAGCCCCAATCTGACCGCTGGACAGGCCATTCAGCGCATCCGAGACAAGACCCTGCACGGCGCCCGCGCTCAACGCTGCGAGCTGCTTCGCAGTGAAGTCTTTGACCTGAGCCGAATTCATATCGGCGATCTGGTTTTTGGTGAAACCAACCATCGCCTTAACATCGATCTTAGCGATCTGACCAACCTTCAAGGCATCAATCTGGCTCGAAGCCGACGCCCCACCGACATCAGCACCATCATCAGCCGAGAGATCAGCGATCTGGGCAGAGGACAGGCTCGCGATAACGGTGTCCTTGATGCCCTGGATCTGCGCAAACGTCAGCCCATCAATACCACCACTAGCAGCATCGCCATTGAAGCTCGTGGACAGAGCCTTGATCTTGGCGGCATCAAGGGTATCGGTGCCACCCAACTGAGCCACCTGAGCGGCGGTCAGACCTGCGACCTGAACGGCCGTGAGTGCGCCAAACGACAGAGCGCTGATCGCCCCCGTCACATCCGTGGCTGCACTATTTAGGCCAATCGCACTGATCTGCGCCGTGCTGAGGTTTGAGAGCTTCTTCGCGTCAACGATAGCTTTAATCTGATCCTTGGTCAAAGCAGCGACTTCGTCCGTCTGCAACACTTTGAGCTGCGCCGGGGTGAGCAGGCTCGCTTTGAAGCCGGTCATCTGCGCGGGGGCAAAGGCAGCAATCTGGGCTGTCGAAAGCTTGCCAAGTTCCGCCGCACTAGCAAATTTATCCAGATTAGCGCCAGCGATCTGATCCGGGCTCAGCACCAGAACCTGCGCCGATGTAAACCCACCAATCCCAGTGGAAGCCACGGTGGCGGCCAGAGCCGCGACCTGACCCGAGGTCAGATTCTTCAACTGCGCTGTCGTCAAGTTGGCAACCTGAGCCGTAAGCCCCAACAATCCTTTGGTAGCGTCAAGTCCCGCCAACTGGATCGCGCTCAACGCCTTGACATCGGCGCCGGTGGCCAAGGCCACGACCTGCGCCGAGGACAGCTCTCCAAGTTGCGATACCAGCAGCCCAGAAATCTGCGCCGAGGTCAGAGATGCCAGCGCTGCCGTTGACGCTTCTGCCAGTTCATCATCACTCAGAAGACGGAGCGCTTCCACATTCCAATACTTATCAACATCGCCGACCGTGACTTTGGCCGCAAAATCATACGCAGCCCCACTGATATTGCTTTTCTCAGTCGCAACTTCAGCCGCCGTCAAATACATCACCGTAGTATCAGCCATAGCCCAAAACTCCGTGTTTCACGAGAAAAAACAAGAACCGTCCCTCGCCTAGGGACGATCCCTGCGAGGTTTTACCCGAGAGCACAGTCCGCTAACCCGAACGATGCGTCAAGTAAAAAATTTGGGGAATGGGAAAGAAATACGACATTAAAAGTCGCATTCCTTCCTCTGTGCGATATCTTTGCACTCACCGCTCACCAGACTTGACAAAAATAACAATAGAAATAGCCGCACCATCGACCATAAATCAGCCTGTATGTGCGGTAAATATTAATTAAATCAGATTAATTTTGGCAATTGACTTGTAAAATAGCGTTTTTAACAAAGCAATTGTATTGATATATTTTTAAATTCATGATCTATACAATATATAGATTGCTATGACAAAAGTCTGAAATTACGCTACATATCGGATATCACATCATATTTTATTTTTTTATTCTTTTATAGGTATTCCGTTCTCCATAAAATAAAGAGAAATGGGATGAGATTCGGGCTCTCTCCGATCATTAAATCTGCAATTCAATCAAGGATGCTCTCTTCTGAATTGATCATGCTATTCCGTCTTGGTTCAATGCTGTCTCACGAGTTCAACCGCCAACCAAGAAACGACGCCCCTTAGAGCAGTCGATATCCTCCTCCTGGGGGGGCGAGCCAGGGCAAGACCTGTTTTAATGTTTCGTCCAACTGCCAGGGTGGGTTGATGACCACCAGACCGCAGCCGTGCAGACGAAACGAATCTTGCGCATGGTCAAGCAACAGCTCTGCCACCAAACGTTTTTCCGCCCCCAACATTGCCACGTCGGCAAGAAAGCGCGCGACGGTGCCGTGATCCTTGATGGGGTACCACAGGGCGTACATCCCCGTCGGCCAGCGCTTGAGGGCGGCGGAGAGTCCTTGGCGCAGATGGATGAACTCGTCTTTGTTCTCAAACGGAGGATCGATGAGCACCAGCCCGCGCCGCTCCGGCGGAGGCAAAAGAGCGCTTAAGGCCTCATAGCCCTCTCGATGGTGTACGCCCACGCGCGTGTCACCGACGAAGGAACGCCGCAGGAGGGTGCAGTCTTCGGGATGAAGCTCGCAGAACGCCATTCGATCCGTCGGCCGCGCCAGAGCCGCGACGATAGCGGGAGAGCCCGGATAGACGTCTCGCCCCTCCCCCTGGTCGAAGGCAGCAAGGGCTTCCAGGTAGGGGGCAAACGCGGCGGGCAGCGGATCTGTTCGGGCACGGAGCCGTCCAATTCCCCCCTTCCACTCCCCGGTTTTTTCCGCCTCGACCGAGGCAAGATCGTAGAGCCCCGGCCCGGCGTGGGTATCCAGATAGAAGAACGGGGTCGGCTTGCGTTTGAGCGCCTCGATCAAAAGAGCGAGCACCGTATGCTTCAGCACATCGGCGAAATTCCCCGCGTGATAAGCATGTCGGTAGTTCACGCCTGAAGCGCTGCCAGGGCTTGGCGCAGGGTCTCGGCGTCGGTGACCTGAACGGGAAAGGGCAAGCGGCGAAAGTGACCATCGCGCATGACATCCACACCGTCCGCGTCCAGCCCGACCACTTGCCAGTCGTTGATCTTGATTTTCTCCGCCAAGAAGCCGCTTTCGACCGCCTCCAGCCGCGCCAGAACCTCTGGGGACAAACCAAACGGGGTGTCAAACCACACCGCACGACCGAATCCGCCGACGAATTGGGCGCGTTGCAAGGATACGCGCCAGAAGCCGAAATCGGCAAAATCTGCATAGAGCGCCGCGCCGGGGTGACGGGCGAGAAAGCGCTCGCGGCATCGTGGCAGAGGGCACCGCTCGGCCCGTCCGATCAAGGTCACGCGGGGGCCGGTCTGGGGGTTGTCAAGCCCCTCGGTCCCGTCCAGCAGGAGCGCCACCCGTCCATCCCCCATCACGTGTCGCGTGTGCTCTGCCAAGCCAGAGAGCAGCAAAATCGGCGATAAATCATGGTCAAACCCAACCGTCACCAGCGAGACGTAAGGCAGGCGTTCCCCGCCCATACTGGTGGCGAGGGCCGCTTTATTGCAGGCGCGAACAACGCGACGCAGGGCCTCTCGATTGTTGGCGGGCGGAGGTGCGGTATCCTCTTGATCCTTCATGGCGTCTCATCTTTCGCGTTAAAACGCAAGAACTCCGAGGCGCAAGCATGGCGAGGTTTATTCCGCTTTTCAACGGCTGTTTTGGATCCAGGTTGTCCCCTGGGGGGGACTTGTGCCAGAGTCCCCTCATCCACACGAGAGGAGAAACACCCGTGAAGATAATGTCTGCTATGGTTGCCGTGGCTTTGGGGATCCTGAACAGCCTCCCCGCCCTGGCCGAGGATATCGTGGTCGGTCCGATCCGCATCAGCGGTGTGTGGGCTATGGATCTCCCCCCCCAGAGCGCCATGGTGCTGATGACGCTCACCAATACCGGGGACGTCACTGATAATCTGATCGGGATTTCCTCTGACGTGGCCGAGACCTGCGACCTGCACGCCATCTTCGAGGCGGGGGGAAAGCCAACCATGGTAGCCTTGAGTGCTGTCGAGTTGCAGCCTGGTAAGTCTGTTTCCTTGTCCGCCGATAGCCTCCACGTCATGCTGGAGGGGGTGCGGCGTCCCCTTGCCGGAGGGGCGGTCCTGCCTCTGACCCTGGAATTTGCCGTGGCGGGAAAGACCACCATCGCGGCGCCTGTCGAGACGCGGCAACCCTAAAACGGGTCAAGGGTCCGTGACCCTTGCGGGGGTGCAGGGGGCAGCGCCCCTTGCGAGGGCGAAAGCCCACACCCCAGCCAGCCCCCCCGACCCCCCAACAAAAAACCCCCG
>JAVBJO010000051.1:0-68744 GCA_031546925.1 Rhodospirillaceae bacterium | reverse complement strand
GAGCGCTGCTTTCACTCCGGCGGGGGTCACCGCCCGCGTGGTATCGGTCCCGGCCAGGGTCTCCTGGGTGGTGGCCAGCTCGATGATGCCGGAAGTGGTGTAAGTCGCGTCGGGAACGGTTCGGGCCTCCAGAGCCGCCTTGACCCCCGCTGGGGTGACGGCGTGCTCGTCATTGAGCCCCGTCAAGGTTTCCAAGAGAGTGGCGAGGGTGACGCGTCCCGCCGCCTCGGTGGTGGCGGGAACGGAGCAAAGCGCCGTGATCGCCTTGAGAAGCTGCTGACGATCTTGCAGATCCAGCACCAGGCCAGCGCCGGTGATCGCCTCACACAGTTCCTCCTGGATGCTGTTGAGCCAGTCGCCGGTGACGACGGTCGCGTCGTCAACGCCGGGGGTACCCTCGGTGAAGCCGGTTTTGCCGGGACCGAACAGATCAGTGACGGCGGTAAAGTGAACGATGCGCTGCATGGGGTTTAAGCCTCGCTGCCGAAGAGAAAAAGAACGTGGGTGTGGGCCGGTTTGAGCCGCCGAAACAGGCATTCCAACGAAGACATCCGATGCCGGACCAAGGGATTGCCACTCTGCGAGCGCCCGGCGCGGAAGCGGATGGGGGCCGGGAGGCAGGCGGCGCGAGCCCGCCAAACAAACGTCCAGGCGTCATTCGTCAGAGCATCGGCGGCGCGGCTGCGCCCGGCGCGAAAGGGGCGGAATTCTTCGATCACCACCTCTTGCTGGAGAAGCGTCCGCGCCAAGTGAGCGAAGTAGGCCCGACTGGCTCCGCCCGTCATGACCAGTCGGGTGGCGGCGGCGTCGCGGCGTTCGGACAGGGTCATGCCCTCCCGCGAGAGGCAGGCATCGGGCAGGCCGAGCACGCGCTCCCAATCGGAGAGAAGAGCGGTGGCGGTGCGCGGATCCGATTCGGCCAGAAGATCCCAGAGGAGAGATTCGGCGGCGGCGGGGGCACTGGCCAGGGATAAGAGCAGGCGGCCGAGGATGCTGTCGGGGTCGCGCGTCCAGGCGAACCCTTGCGGCAGGAGGGACCGCAACTCGGCGGCGTAGTCCAAAAGGGTCCGTCTCATGGCGTGGGGTCCTCGAACAGAATCGGGCCGGGGATCGGCAGGTGGGCGCAGGGGATGCTGATGTCCTCGGCCGGGGCAAGCAGGCGGTGCGCGGTTTCGCCAGAGACCTGACTGATTGCCTCGGAGAGCTGGGAGCGGAACAGGGGCTCGCCGATGGGTGCGGTAGCAAAAAAGAGCAGGATGGCGGCCTCGACGTCTCGGCGCAGGCGCGGGGAGTCGGGGAAGAGCGCGAGGTGAAGGGGGATTTCGACGGGGGTCACGCCCTGGACCGAGACTCGCGCGGTCACCGGTCGGACAGTCTGGAGATGGGCCGCGACACGACTCACCTGCTCGGAACTGGGGAGCGGACTCGCGCCAAAAACGCTGAAACAGACGCCGACGGTGCCGGGGCCGAATTCCTCGGGATGGACCGCCACCTGAGCCACGCCAGGGACTTGGCGTGCCCAAGCGGTGTAATCGGCGGCGGATCCTCCATGAGGCGGCTGTTGGATGCGATCAAGGAGGCGGTCCCGCCATTCCTCCTCGGCCTCCAGTTCGGTACCGCCACTGAGACCCGTCTCGGTAAGGAGGGTGTCGAGACCGAGAAGGGGCGAAAGAGGTTGTGCGGGCGCTCCCGGTGGCTGATTGCCCGCCGTCCCCGCAACCAGCGCTCGGACCGGGACGGAGGCGGAGCCAGACAAGTCGAGAAGAACAGCGCTCTCGGTGACGACCCGTTGCCCGCCGAGGGTCAGCTCGGTTCCTGCGGGCAGGCGCGTGCCGGGAAGGCCGTGACACGAAAGGCTCCCCCGCGCGACCGCCGCCGGGCTGCGCGAAATACCCCACAGGGAGGCATGACGTTCTAAATTTTCGGATTCGGCGGTATCGGGAAACAGTTGACGCGACAACCATTGAGCGAACAGGTGCAGGGGGTAAATCGCCAAGGCCAGGGCACGGGCAAGGGTTCCTAACACCGAAGCAGCCGAGCGCACCTCTGCGCCGGGGAGGTTGGTCTCCATCGCTCCGCTGAAGGTGGCTGCCAGATCGTCGGGGGTGGGAAGCTTAAACGGCATGACCGATCCTCATTTCTACCCGCGCCGCGCCGAGGCTGGCGCGCAACATCAAGCGATTGCCGATCCATCCCGCCTCGACCGAGACCGACCGACCCTTTGCCCAGGCGAGGCCTTCGCGGGCATAGGTGATCGCCCGACGCCGGACTTGATCGGTGGTTTTTTCCCGCGAAAGTAGCCACAACCGGCAGCCGATGCGCTGGTTGTCCTCCGCCAGGGCATCACCGACCCAACCGCGCCGATCAGGCGGCAGGGTGTCGTCGGGAGCGGCGCCCAGCAAGGCATCGGGAAGGGGATCGTCGGGTTTGGCGCGGGAATCGCTCCCCAGGGAGACCAGCAGAGCGGGGAGGGAACTTTCGTCCAGCAGCAAGTCGCCGTTGGTGAAAACCAGATCGCAGATCATCCGCTCGGCGTCGAAGGCTAGGGCCAGATCGCTCATGGTTAATGACCTCCCATGTTGAGGGTGGGGGGATCGGTGCGACTGCGCTCGTCGTTTTCGGGGTGGGTGTGGCCGTCGAAGACTTGGCGCATCTCCGACATGCTGACCCCACCTTGTTCGGCGCGATCCTTGATCTCGCCGGTCACTTCTAAGAGGGGAGTCTCCAACCGAATCTTGGTGGCGGCCTTGATGGTGATCGTTCCGTCATTGCCGAGCAGGATCTCGGTTTTAAACGCGTCGTAAACGCAGACTTGACCTGCGATTAAATTCTGCCGCCGCGAACCCGCGTGCGAGGGCGGCAAGGCCACCGGATCGGATTGGTCGCCGTTGGGGTGAATCAGCAAGGTCACCCCGCCCGCCGGGGCGTGGCCGGTGAATCCGTAAGGATGAAGGATCTCGACAGCTTGGCGGGTTTGCCCCGCGTGACCGGAAAGTTGCGCTTGTTGTGCGGCCTCGCCATCGCCGCTGATCCGGGCGACGGCGCGGACCACCAAGCCGCGGAGGGAAGAGGCGAGACTCATAGCGGAAAGGCCTCCCCATCAAGGGGACCCTCGGGTTTCTTGGTTTTTTTCTTCTTTCGATGCTCTTCCTCGGGCAACAAGTCGTAGGCCTGGGGGCCGACCAGGGTCAGCGCGGTGGTGGTCCCATTGAGATCGAAGCGATAGGCCACTTGCTCGATAAGCAAATCGGCGTCCAGGGCCAAGGTGCGATCCCGCACCGTCGCCAGTTGATTGGGTTTCCACAGCCCGCCCTTGGGGCCGCGCCAATCTTGGACGGTCACCGAATACTTAAGCGATTGACCCTGAGCGATGCGATTGGCCCAGGTGGCCTGATCAGCGATGGTGGGTCCGGTAGGTTCCGTGCGGGACGCGATCACCTTGGGACGATAGCGCCGCACGCTGGGATCCTTGCTGGAAGCCGAGAGGGATTTTCCGTTTTTCTTCTCGGCCTGCCCCTTGGCGGTGTAGTCGGAGAATCGTTGAGAGAAGTCCTCGGTCGCGTCAACTTCGATGAGATTAACGCCCAACTCCAAGATTCCAGGGGCGGAGTCGGAGCCGCCTCGCGTCAGGACCAAGCCGCCCACGCCGTCCGAGAGGGCGAGGAGAGCGCGTGCGTGACAGGCTTTTTCGATCACTTCAAAGGCGGTGCTCTCGACCTCGAAGGCGAAGCGCTCGAAGGCGGGGCCGACGTCGCCGATGGCGGAGACTTCGATTTTGAAGGGGGCCGCCACCTGGCGCGCGATGTCCAAGGCGGTGAGGCCCAAGTATTCGTAAGGGCCATTCGGCGCGGCGGCGCAGTCGATGAGGTCGCCCACCGCGTCGCGTCCCACGATAGAGACCTCGAAGCTAGCGGCGGAGGCCCTTGTGGAGAGGGCATCGACGAAACCGATCAGGACCGGCTCTTTGTCAATCTTAAGGGTAACAGGATGTCCAACCCCAAGATCATAAACCGCTTTGGCCTGGGCGGAGGAGGTGAGGGCCTTCGCTCGTTGTCCATCGTGGAGGTCAAGGCGAAAGGATCCGCTCGTTTGATTGAGGGCTCGGCTGATTTCAACCCGGATAAAATCCGTGAAGACTTGCCCGGCCAGCTCCAGGCTGACCCTGGGCGTAACCTGCTGCTGAGAATCTGCGGACTCGTTCATCGGTCTAAAACCTCCAAAACATCAGGCCCCAGGGCTCCCGGATGGCGCAGGGACGGATTGCGCCGCACAAGATCGTCCAGACGCCCCAACAACTGTCGAGGATCATCCCCGTAGAGGCGCTGCAATCCCAGCAAGGCCGAGGTTCCCGCCCGAGGCTGCCAGTCCAGGATGGGGGGCAGCGTCCCGGCCCGTTCTGACATGTCGGCCAGCGCGGCGTTGCGCAACGCCAAGGCGCTGGACCAGAGCAAGGGTAGGGCGTTGGTTTCCCCGGACTCTTTTGTCCAGGGCTGCGCCAGGAGCAGACTCACCGCACGGGCGAGGGCATCGGCGGCCTGAACCAAACGATCCCGCAACGCCAAGGCCTCTTGCCGCGAGTCATAAGCCAACGCCGGAGCCACCTCGGTTGCGGCCGCCGTCAGGATCAGCCCCACCCCAGGCGGAAGGAGAGCGGCGACCTCTAATAAGGCCAGGGTCGCGCCTCGGGCTTGCGCCGGGGCGAGGGGATCCGCCCGCTCCACCCCCGCCAAGGCCGGAGTCGGACGCGGGGTTAAAGCGGTGACCAAGGCAGGGCCGAGGGCAGGCAATTCACTTTTGATCTCGCTCGGAGAAGCCGCCAAACGTCGAACGGTATTAACCACCTTTTCCAAAGCAGGGGTGTGGGAGCGTCGCCGAAGAAGCGACCGCGCCAAGCCCTCCCCCAGGGTGTGCAGTTGACTGGCGAGGTGCAGCGCGCCCAGAGGCGACAGGCCGCCCAACCAAGCGATGGAAGCGTCAAACGCCCCCAAGGCCGCGACGCCAGAGGCCATCAAACGCCGCAACAAGGGCGGTTCCCCGACGCGCTCGAAGCTCATGGTGATGCGGGCGACGCGGCCTTCGCGCTCGTCAAAGGAGAACTCGGGCAGGGAGCCGGGTGCCACCACCGCCTGCATTTCCCCGGCCCAGGGGTGGATCAATCGCCCCGGTCCCGGCAGACGCAGAGCGGCGCGTAACGCCTCCATCTGGAGGATCACGTCATCGCCGATGAGAATCCCGGTGAAGCGCATCGGCCCATCCACCGCCCCCAAGTCCTCGAAGGCGGCCTCGTCGCGTCCGGGAAAGTCGTAGCGTTGGTTGCGCCGCCCACTGGTCTCCGTGGCGCTGAACACGTGGAAGGGGATACCGCGAAACGAGGCGGAGAGCAGGTCAGAAAGCAAAGCCAAACAGCCCCCCTGTCTCGACCTTCACGGCCCCCGGATTGTCGGTTTTTGCCGATTCGACCGTTGTCCCCTTGTCCGCGCTGACCACCACTTTGACGGAGCCGGAAAACTCCGATTTGGAAAGCGGAGCCACCGGCCCCAGCGGGGCTTGAGGGGCGGGGGCGGTCTTGTCCTCGTTGCCGCCGCCGAAGACGCCGGTCACGGAGTCCCACGCTTTCCCCGCCCCGGTCGCCACGCCGGAACCCCATTGGTTGATGGTCCCCGTCACCTCATCGTAAGTATCGGTAATGCCTTTAAAGATGTTTTTAATACTATCAACCGCTTCTTTGAGCGAGGTATTGGCCCAATCCATCAAGCGATCTTTGATGCGCCCGAGCGCCCCATCAAACAATGTGTAGATAAATTTTCCAATATCGGTCCAAAACCCCACGTAGGCTTTCCACACCGCGCCCCAATCGATTTCCGCCACCAGGCCGACAACCCCCATCACCGCCTCGATGATGGCCCCCAAGGCCTCATAAGCCAGCCCCCCCAGGGAGGCCCAGCCATCGACCAGGGCCGCGCCGACTTTTTTCCCGTCGCCTCGGAAGACACCACAAATCATGTCGATGAGGCTGCTGGCCACATCTGTGATGGTTTTCTTGACGGTCTCGAAGGCTTTGCCGACGCCCTCCATAATCTGGGTGGCTTTCGCCGTATCCACGCCCATCGCCCCGAGAAGAGAACCGAGAACATTGATCGTTGTCGTTTTCAATCCCTCCCATGCACTCTCCCAAATCTCGCCAAGAGAGTCGCCAATGCCGGACAAAATGGCTTTGAAATTCTTCCCCCCCAGGGAGAGATCCGCCTTGAGCTGCGCCCAGGCAGCCTTGAGGGCAAAGCCATCGCCGGAGAACAACGCTTTGATCACTCCCACCGCCGAACGGAAGATCGCGGTAATGGAGGACCACAACGCCTGAAAGCGCTCCTTCAGCACGTCCCACTTGCGCCAAACCGCGAAGGCCAGCAGCCCCAACACCAGCCCGATGGGGGAGAGCGCCACCGCCGCCACAGCGCCCAAGGCCTCAAACCCCGCCGCGAGTGGTCCTATCACCGCGCACAATGCCGCCGCACCGACCACCACCGCCAGCACCACCCCGCCCACGGAGATGATGTTATCCACCAAACCGGGGAAGTCTTTGTCCAGATCGGCGATCCAGGCGTGAAGGGTCTCAAAACCTTTGATGGCCGGGTCTAAAAGAGGGGCAAAGCCATTCCCGATACGATTGATCAACTGGAAGGAAAGTTCTTTGATCTTGGAGAGTTTTCCTTCGATGGTGTTTATTCTAGTGGCAGCGTCAGCGTCAATAACACCAGAATCAGCACTTTGCGCTGCCGATCTGACCGCCTTGTAGAGCTCTTTCTGTTGAAGCATAGACTTAATGAAGCCCTGGACCTGCATGTCAGCAAACAAAGAGTTTAATTTAGCGGAACGACTTGCTTCGCTCCCCTTTCCGAGAAGATTGTCAATTTTTTGAATAACAGCCTCGATTGGATCTATCTGCTTGCTTCCTGCGCTCTCTATGACTTTCGTTATGTCAACTCCCATTTTCTTGAAGTTTTTAATGCTATCCCCCGACAAGATCTTGGAGAGAAAATTGTTGAAATTATTCGCAGCCTCCTCCCCCGCGCCAGCACCAGTTCTCGCGACTTGTAGAGCTGCCGCCATGGAGTGAATCCCCTTCGTGCCCTCCAGACCAAGGGATTTGGCACTGGCTGTGAGTTTTGGGAACTCCTTAGACATTTCTTTCAGCTCAAAACTGCCCATTTTCCCAGCCACAACCAGTCCCGCCATGGCTTGTTTCATATCTTTTGCCTGCACTCCCATATTTTTATTCATCGTTGCAGCCATTTTCCCAATCTCGTCTGTCACCGCCCCCGCAGCGGTGGTGACCAGAGCAACGTCCGGCAGGAATTGGTCTATCTCCAGGGGAGAGAGGTTGGCGGCGCTCATGACTTGAGCGCCTCTCGCAATCTCTTTTGAACTCTGCCCTGTCTTGAGAGACAGTTCACCAAAGCTTCGACTCATCTCCGCGACGGCGGCCTTAGCGGCAGCTCCAGTCTTCCCGGCGGTGATGGCGGTATCAACCAGAATCGACTCAAATTGAGCGGCTTGGGCGATGGGACCGGCGAGCGACAGGCCGCCGATGATGCCGCCCAGCACCCCGATTTTCTGAAAAACGCCCGCCACCCGGCCTGCTGCGTTGCGGATGGCGTCCAGGGGTTGGGTCAACCCCTGGAGCATGCCTTGTAAGCGGCGGAGGGGCGCGGTCACCAGGTCCCGGAGGGCAATGATCAAGTCTAAACGATTGTCGCCAGCCATTTTATCCCTCCTTTTGGGCCTCCACCAAGTCCCGCGCTGCCTCGGCCCAAGACAGCACCGCGTCAAACGGCTTTTCCATCCAGTCGTCCGGGTCGCCACGATAGAACCGGGCGCAGGACACCAGGATGTTTAGCCAGTTCGTTGGGACTTCTTGACGAAACCCATCACCACCGTCGAGGCCCTGGCCCAGTCTTCCGCGTCGAGAACATCAAACAGAGCCGTCGGTTCGCCCGAGGAGACCGTCAGAATGAATTCGGGTTTGGTCGCATTCTTAGACACCTCGCGGATATTGCGTCCGGTCAAGCGTTTGAAGCGGATGCTGTCCACCTGACGCTCGCTCGTTTCCCCATGCGCGGTCCGCGTGGTCAAGGTCTTGGGATACTTCAACAGTAGCGTCACGGTGCCGTCAGCATTATTCTCGATGTAATCCTCGTCTTCATCGCCGAGGTCATTTTCATCGCCGAGGTCATTGATGGGGTAGTCCTGGTAACTCATGATGCAACCACCTCTTGCCAGGTTCCTGCGGCGAATTTTAGGGTAATTTCTCCCCCTTTGTTGGCCGTCAGCGTAATCGAATCGATTAGGAAGGCCTCGCGGAAGGTGTAAGTCTGTCCGGTGTCGCACAACACCACCAATTCCCCTTCCTCCAGGCCGTAAAGTTCAGACACGGACTGGCCTTTTTCCAATACCGTCTTGACCTCGATTTCCGAGGGCTCGAAGGTGATGGCGCGGCCCACTTGGCGACCGTAAGGAATGGCGGTGTTTTTCATCCCGCCCAGTTTGATCTTGCCCGAGTCGGGGGAAAACGGAATGCCGCGTCCCTTCCAGACCAGATCTACAATCCCCAGAGGTTGGGGCATGACACACCTCCTTGGTTAAACTTCAAATTCCAGCCGTCCGGCAATCACCATCAACTGGCCGATGACTCGGACCGGTTGACGCGAATTCATCCGATTGCGGTCGGTGGTATCGCGCTCGAAGTGGCTTTGCTTGACGGTTTCTTTGGTGCCTTCTAGCCAACCCTCCTCTTCGTACTTGGCGCAGCGCCCGGCCCAAACCGCGTGCATCAGGCGTGGCGTCATCACCGGCTTGCCCTCGCCGAGCGCGGTGGAATCATTGTCGGCCAGCTTGTGTCGCGGATAATTGAGCGAGAGGTAGGCCCGCCAGTCGTAGCGAATGCGCGTCAGGGTCTTGGGCGTCACGATGTCCAGCCAAGCGGGATCGTCGAACCCGGTGGCGGAGTTCTGGTAGGTGGTGATCACCCGTTCCAGGTGGACGGTGCCGTCTTCTCCGGCGCTCCAGGTGGAGATGCCGTCGCGCAACAACAGGTCTTGCTCCAGGGTGGAGAAGGCAAACCCCATGGGCGGAGGCTGAATCCCCGGTAACGAAAGGGTTCTCAGATGCCGCGCCGGATCGTTGGTGAGGTGGAACGCGGCCACGCCCCCCAAGGCCGCTGCCCATTCCCAGGGCGGCGAGGGCGATTGGTGGGCGGCGATCACACTGAGATGCGGACAGTTCAACGTCGCCCCCAGGGTCGAGGCCGCGACAAATCCCGCAGCCAACCCGGTGTAGGCGTGCGCATCATGCGGCGACATGGCCCCGTAGCGATCCTGCAACGTCTCAGACAGGACATCCAGATTGAAGGCGTCGGTGTAAGGACAAACGACGTCGGTAAACCAGGTATCGCCCAGGGCGGCAAAGGCTTGGAGGATCTCAGGGTTGGCGGCTCCGCCGGAGAAACATCCGGCCTCCAGGAACAGCCCCGGCGGAGGGGCCTCGACTCCACTGCACACCGCCAAAGCAAGATCATTGCCAAACACCCCAGCATGACGATTGATCAAGGTCAGCCCGCCCTCGGCTACCGAGGCGGTGACCATCAATCGCGCGGCATTGATCGCCTCGACCAGGCGCTGGGCGAGGATCGTCGCGGTATCGAATTGCCCGCACCGCACGCGCACGCGTCGCCCCCCGATCAACAGGGTCACCGGTCCCGAGGCGGTGGCCACGCCGCCCACGGTGAGGGTGGCCTTGGCCGCAATTCCCGCCGGATCATCCGGTAGCGCGATGGCGTAAACATCTTGGGTCGTATTGGTCTGGCGCAACACCGCCACCATGTCGGACAATAGGGAACCCGCCCCGAAGGCCTGCCGCGCGTCGGAGGCCGAGGGACAGCGCACGGGAGTCAAGGGGGCGGCGGTTCCGCTCTCCAACCCTTGCCCGATCACCAGGATCTTGGTGGGAATCGGCATCAAGCCGAGGTTGGCGTAATTGGGGGCGACCTCGATATAAACGCCAGGCACCCGCCAGTCGGTAGGGATTTGGTTAAAGGTCATGGCCATGGGGAATCTCCTTGGCGAAGAGGGGCTGGGACGAGGGCGCAGCAAACACATCGCCCTCCTTCAGACGGCGCAGCCAGTAGGGGATGAGGGGCGCAACCGCCCCTTCGGGAGGAAGAATGGTGCCCTCTGGGGTGCGCACGCGCGAACCCGCCAGGGGGCGGAGCAACTGGTGTTTCATGAACGAACCTCGATGATGTCCTCGGGGGGAAAACCGGTCCAATCCACGTGCAGGCTCAAGAAGTCGGCGACGTCGAGGCTGTCGGGATTGGGGCGAGACGGGGGCTGAAAAGACGTTACGACCTCCAGCTCCAACAGAGACAAACGCAAGTCGGCGGTATTTCCCGTCACGAGCGAACGCCCTCGTTTCAGGGTCAGGGGCTGAATCTCCAACCCCAAGCGTGCCCCTTGCAACAGACCGATGACGTCGCTTTGCAACTGATAGGATCCCACATGACTGCCGGTTCCGTGGCGCGAGGCTCCCTCGGCCTGGACGGTCCGCGCCGCGAGGAAGATCGAAAACTGTGCGGTGATGACCACCCCCCGATTAAGGGGCTCGGCGGAGAAGGAGCGGTATTGAACGAACAGGGCGGGCAAGGTGTTGAGCACCTGAGGCAACCCCTTTTCACCCTCCAACTGTCCGGCGTAGGACTCGCAGCGCACGCGGTAGCCTGCGGCCCCGTCGAGACTCTTAAGGCGTTCCACCATCGCCCGCTCGATGGCCCCGATCATTGCCACCCCCGCGTCAAGGCGTCGCTGATCAAGGCGTGAATGTCTTCCACCTCGGCGCGCGGCAGGCCGTCGGTGGGCAGATAGGCCCGCCGGGGCACCTTCCCGTCGCTGGAGCCGAATTGTTGGAAAGCGGCGTAAACCTTGTTGGACCCGAGCGAAACCTCCCCATGCCGGGCGCGAATGTTGAGCGAGCGGTAGAGTTCGCCCGTCATGCGCAACTTGGGACCGTCGTAGCCTTTGCTCACCCGCCACTGCCAATACGCTTCGTTGAGTTCCCGCCAATCCATCCCGGCGGGGTCTTTCTGCGTCTCGAATCGGTGTTGGGTGGCGAGCAGCAGGGTCAGGCCGATCTGCTCCATCAGGGGCGTGGTGTCTTCCCAGGTGGTCAGGGCCTGCGCCACTTGAGCGCGGATCCGCGCCAACTGAGAGACATCGAAGCGGACGCTTAACACCACCGCCGCCCGCTCGAAAAGAGCACGTTGGGGGTGGGGGACGCGGGTTCGATGGTGCCCTCGTCCAGATGGCGGAGGAATTTAACCGCCTCGTTGTAGCGGTTGCGCACGTCTTCCGAGGCCGCTTGGCTGTAAAGCCGATAGAGCGCAAGGTCCGCCACCACCCAGTCGGGTGCCAGATGATCGGGGCAGAGACTCTCCGCCTGTTCGACGGCGGTGCGCAGCGCCTGCTCGACGCGGGGAAGGCCGCCCAAGCCCTCCACGTCCACATCAAAGCGCAACAAGAAGTCGTCGCAGTCGAGCACGAGCCTTACTCCGCCAGCCAGGGGGAGATCAGCAACTCGGCGGCCCCTTTCCAAGGATTGCTCTCGCCGTTGGGCAGGCTCTCGCTGGTCAACAGACGCCGCGCCGCTCCTTCATGCGCGGGGGCCGCCACCAGCAAATTGGGAGTCAGTCCGAGGGGAGCCCCGTTCTCACTGGTCAGCGACATCATCGCGGCGCGAGCGGTCTCGAAGGCCTCCACCGTCAGTGGCTGGCGCGAGCCATACGCCATTTGCCAGAAGCCGAAGCCGACGTTGCAACGTCCGTCGACCCCGTAAACGTACTCTCCGCGCGAAAATACTGCCTCGTCGGTGGGATCGGTTTTGGCCACCAGAGTAAACTTCTTGCGCTCTTGGAAAATCAGCGGTTTGAGAGCGCGCGAGGTGTCCATCAACGCCCAGAGCGGCCCGTCCCCTTCCAACCAGTTGCTGCGTTTCTTCTTGCCGTCGGGATGGTTGGCGGAAAAGAACGGCTGACCGTCGGAACACTTTTCCTTGTGGCCCGCTTTGAGCAGCTCGAAAACCAAGCGGTCGGGGAAGGTGGCACTGGCGCGCCCCACCTCCGCCATCATCGGGGCATAAATCCCCAGGGTGTCATCGTCGAGGTCATTTTTCTTGACCGCGACCGTCATCTCGAAATCCCGATTGCGGATGCGGTAACCGTCGGCCGCCAGGCCGTGCACCACACGATCTCCCAGCCATTCCCGGATGCCGGGGAAGTCCTTTAACCACCCGTATTCCTCGGCGGTGTTGGCACTGGTGACCAGGGTGGCGAGCTTGGCGTAAACGGGACTGACGCCCGCGAACCCATTGTTAAAGTTGGCCTTAAAACCGATCCCTGCGAGGAGCAAAGGCGTAGGCATGGGCGGAGAATCCTTCAAAAGGGTTTAAAATTCGAGCCAAACACAATCAGCATCGAGATCCACATCCCGGACGATCCCGGCCAGAGGTCGGGTGGCCCCGCCATCTGTCGCCGCGACCGTGTGGTCGTCGAGTACGAAGGCGGGCCGTCCGACGTGTGTAAGGGAGAGGGCATCCGCGCCACCGGCGTTGTTGAACAGGAAACACCCTTCGCGCCGAACCGAGCAGGCCTCGCCCGCTTCGGCATTCTTCGTGGCGATTCCCACCACGGTGAGGGCGAGATCCGCGCTGGCGGGGACGGCTTTTCCGCCCACCAAGGCCACCAGGGATCCTTTGAAAATTTGTGCCCCAGCGAGGAAGCTGAAAAACGCCCCATCGCGGGACAGGAGTTCCCGGCTCTCGGTCAACATCGGCATTATTTTTCTCCCTTGGCTTTAAGGAAAGCCTCCGGGGTGAGGCCCATCGCGGCACACACCCGGGACTCTTCGGCGTCCAACGACGCCCCCGGAACCGGAGGCGTCCCCGCCCCAAACGCTTGACCGGCAAGAACGATTTTGGGGGCCGCCGCCGCCCAAGCTTTGAAGCCAACGGGATTGGAGGCGGCGTATTCCCGTCCCCAGGTCAGCATGGCGGGCGGCAACTTCCCGTCGGCCGATGCGGCAAGGACCAAGGCCTCCGCCTCGGCGAGCTGCCCCGCCTGCTTCAACTTGGCGAGTTCGGCATTGGCCGCCTCCAACGCCGCCAGGGGAGCGAACTTGGCCGGATCAGGGCTCAGACCGGCTTGCGCCGCCAGCACCAATCCCGCCGTCGGGGTAGCCGTCGGCACGGCGAGGGCGGCACACAAGGCGACATGCCCTTCGTTTAAGTCACGCACGCGGGCGATCAAGGCGTCCTCGGGCGTGGCCGAGGGTAGGCCAAGGGTTGCCGCCAAAACAGGAGCAAGAGGCATGGAAGACTCCAAAAAACAGGATTGAGAGGCCAACGCCGGAAGCTCCAGCGCCGGAGAGGTGACCAGCGCCACCGAGACCAGATGCTGCGCTCGATTGCGCGGATCGACCTGGAAGGCGGGGGAGAGATAGCGATACTCGCGAGCGGCAAGGTGCCCCTTGGCGCGTTCGGTCCAAGAGGTGCGCCCCCAGACCCCATCGGGCCGGGCCTCCAACTGGGAAATCCACCCCGCCGCAGGGGCCGGCTGCCCATTGGTCTTGGCGTGAACAGATTGATGCTCGTAGTCGATGGCCAGATCCGTTGTGCCCTGACGCGCCAAGGTAGCCGCGACCACCACGCCCGGATCCACTTGCCACGGCCCCCGCCCATCCCGAGGCAGCGCCGCCCCCGTGGGCAGCAAAAGGATCCACTCCGGCACGGCGGAATCGGAATCGGGAAGGGACAATAAGTGAGAGGTGGTGATCAGCATGATGGGGGGCATCATGCGGGGGGGGCGGAGGAAACTCTCCCGTCGGAATTCCTAGGGGGAAGAGTCTCTTTCACCCCTAGGAAGGGGGGCTAATTCGCGCCAAAGCCGTTTAAAAAGGCGTTTAAAAAAATGGCCGCTAGGGTGGGAGGGGAGAAGGAGGAAAAGGCCTCAGGCGCCAAAAAAACCGTACCCTTTTATTTCCCATGGGCATCCGCTTTATCGGACACCACGCAAGTGGTTTTTTTCAGGCTCTTGCATTTTTTTCTAAATGACGCATCTTGAGATTCGAGGCGGTTGGCAAGCGTTGTGGAAAGTCGCGCGACCACCGAGGGTGCGGTTTCGCCCGTATCCGATCCAGAGGTAGCGTCCTGGTGCCTATCGCCTCATTTTTTCCACAAAAGTTTATAGCCTTTTAAAGATGTGGCATCGGTCGTCCCGACGGTAATGATTCGCGTTGAACGGCTCTTGACTCTCTCCCCTCGGACTCGATCTTTCGTCTCTCTGGAAAGCTCCATGACCACCTTTCCCACCCGCCCCGGTACAGCTGTGGGAATCTCATAAATAAGACTGTCCTTGTCCAGATACACGGCCGTCGCCTGACGGAGCAGCTCGGGCAAACGCAGAATCTCATCGACAGGCAACGCCTTCGGCTTCCCTGTCGGCGTCGTCGCCTGCGTCTTCACGCTTCGAGTCGCGTGGCCGAAGGCGTGGCTGACAGAGATCACGGGGCTGGCATCGCTAATCGAGGCTGCTTTCAAGGCATTCAGAACAGGCGAACTGATGAACCCGATTGGAATCGCCTCGCCTTTCCCTGCAAGGGGAACCTGCCTAATGACGTCCTCGATCCAGGTGCGATACCCCCTTGCCAACGTTCCCGTCACCAGTTCCGCCGAAGCCCTTGCCGCTTGTTGCGCCAAAGCGGGGGGCAGCCCCGCCACCTTGCCCGCCAAGGCTTGGGCGGCGTGGACGTCCAGCGCCGCCTTGCCGGGATTGTAGGCGAACGGCGGGTCGAGGCCGTCGGGAACGTCGATGTCTTCTCCGGTGACGGGATGCTTCACCCGACGGGTCCGCTCGGGCGGATCGGGGGATAGGGTGTGCCCGTAGCGCTCCAGATCCCGCTCCGACAACTGCTGCACCGAACAACGACAACGCCAACCGTTGGGGGGGAAGTGGGTCTCCCACCAGGGGTGATCCCAGCGCAACACCGTGCCGTTCCATTGCTTGTGCTGTTGCCGCGTGCGCCGGTCCAAGATGGTAATGTAGCGCAAGTACGGATGGGAAGTCTGATTACGCTCGATGCGCATCCACACCCCCGCCGCGTGGGCGGTGCGCATGTTGACGTCGTAGATCAGATCCAAGCGCCGCGCCGAACCCAGTTGGACGGTTTGCAGTTGGCCGGTGTGGGGATTGACCACCTCCTTGCGACCCCACCAGCCCTTCGCTTGAAGCAGGGGAGAAAGCTCCTTCTTAAATTGCTGGGAAGTCCAGCCGTCTGTTTTGGCGCGTTCCACCAGGGCGTGGATGTCGCCCAGCACGTCAAAGCCGGTGCTTTTCGCCACGGTGAAGGCGCGCGCGTGGTCTTGTTTCCACAGCTCTTGCCAATTCCACGAAGGATCGAGGACGTGGCCCTTGGCCTTGAGGTAATCCACCTCCGCCTGGGGGATGTGGGGGGTGAAGCTAACGCTTGGCATCCGAGGCCCCCAAGGCGCGGGCGACGAACAGGCTCTTGGCGAGGCTTTGGGTCAGGGCCTCTAGGGGCAGATCGGCGGCCAGTTCGGGCAGGCGCTCCAGGAAGGTTTCCAGAGAATCGCAATCGTCCAAAAGCGCCCGGACGGTTTCCAGCAGGGGATCCATCACCTCTTCCCAGTGCCCCAGTTCCGCCGCCATGAAGTCCTCTAAGTCATCTGGGGGCGGCTCCGTCTCGCTTGTGGCCAGGACCACCTGGCTTGCCGCCAGGACCGGCGGGGTTTTGGGGGTGCCTTTGGGGCGCAGCAGGGCCTCGTCCTTGCCGGGATCCTCGAAGCCCAGTTTGTCGCGCACAACGGATTGACCCACGCTCATGCCGCGATCCACTGCCTCGAAGGTCAGTCCTAAGAGCTTGCTCAGGTCTTCTTGCTCGGGGCGACCGATGATGATCTTGGGGCAGGGGCAGCCGGGCGGGAAGTTAAAGCCGATCAGCGGACGCACCAGGTCGCGATTGAGGGTGGCCGCCAGTTGGCGGGCATCGGATTGCTCGATGTCACCCTCAACAGCGCGATGCTCTTTGCCGACCGCGTGGCCTCCGGCGATGGCATCGGTCCCGGCGGTCCCGCCGAGCACAGCCTTGGAAATCTGGCGATCCAGGTAATCGGCCAGGCGCTCGTAGAGGTCAATGGAGCCGGTTTGCTTGGCCTCGATGAACTCCATCATCATGGAGTTGGGGATGGCTGCGCAAGAATCCCGCCTGATATTGCTGAGAGCGCGAAACAGGGCCGCCTTATCGATCTCGCTCGCCCCAGGGCCGTATTTCCCCAAGCGGACGGGATGGCCGTAAATCTCGGCGAACTCCACCCAAGCCCGAAGGTCAAACGACTTGAACAAGAAAGACCACGCGCACGCGCGCGCCAAGCCGCCCCGGATCGGCAGGCCGGACTTGCTCTTGGGTGTGTGAATCACAAACTGGTAGGGCGGTAGAACTTGCGGCAGGCCGTCATCCCCCAGGAGATGCAGGGTCTGCCCGTCGAGGGGGTCAAAACGAAACCAGCGCGGATCGCGGTACTTAAGCCCCGCCACCCGCCAGGTGGTTCCCGACACATCCCACAGAATCTCACACACGGCGAAGCCCTTGCCGATGCCGTCCAACAAATCGAACAGGTGATCTTCGATGGCGAAGCCGGAAATCACTTCGCGTACCAGAGCGGCGGCGCGTTGATCCGAGGACTCGTCCGAAACCGCCACGACCGACAGAGGTAATTGACTCACCGCCGTCTTGCGTTTAGCGATGACGCCTCGGTAGTGGAGGTCTTTTTCCTCCATCTCCTCGGCCAATTCCAGATAGGCGGTAGGATTGCCTTCCTCGGCCTCACGCAACAGGCTGGCCAGCCGGGCCGGGGTCAGCCCTCGGGAAGGATGCCCCGAGAGAATCGAGCGCGTGCCAACCAGCGAGGGGGCTGCCTGCTGGGCAAGCAAGGTCTCACGCTTCAGGGGCAGGCCATCCGGCCCAAGCAACTGTGCCATCTGGGAAAATCCTTACCAAGTCCCTCGGCCAAAGCGGCGAGAAGCCTCATCATCGTGGGTGGGGCGGAGCCAATTTTGGGAGTCACCCCGAGAGGGCACCGGGTGATAAGCGTATTCCTCGGCGGCCCCATTCGCGGCGGCCAGCGCCAGGAACAAAGCCCACGCCCGATCCGCGTGTCCCGTGCTGTCCCGTCCTGCCATCAAACGGGGCGCACCGGTTGGTCCCGCCACCCGGCGCAGCTTGCGCAGATCGGCTTTTAAGGCGGGATCGTTGGGGATTTTAAGGGTGCCGTCCTCGAAGGCTTGCTTGGCCGCCGTCGCCACCGCCAAGCGGCGCGGCCCCGACATCACCACGCCCTCGACGCGGGTTCCGTAGCGCTCCAATGCTCTCTCGACCGGAACTTCACCCATGCCGGTTTGATCCATGGCCAGGCGCAGCACCCGGTAGTGGGTCATCGCCGCGCCGATCAAGTCCTCGTGGACGGAAAAGCGTTCGTTGGCCAACACGATTTCTTCCCGCAAAATGAGCTGCTCTCCCACCCGCTCTAAGACGGTCAAAACCCAACGATCATTTCTTCGCGCGATATCGTTGCCCAGATAAACCAGCCCGCCCCGATAGAGGTCCGGACGCCCGGCCTCGGGATCGACCGCTCGTTCGATGTCGGCGGGATCAATCCAGGATCCGCCCCCCTGGCGGGGGAGACAAAACAGCTCCTCGTCCGCGCCTTCGCCGTACTGGGCAATGATCTCTTCTCGCCATTGGGTTTCGGCTGCGGCCGACCAGACTTGCCCCGTGGTGGCGCAAATGCGGTGATAGAGGCCGTCTTTCAGGGCGTCGTCGAAAGTGATCCTCAAGTGCCCGTGGGGGGTCTGTCCCGAGGTCGCATTCGCCACCAGCCGGTAAAACGGATTATCCGCGCCATCATGGGTGGACAAGACGATGACCTTGCCGCCCCAGATCAGGAGTGCCAGGGCGGCTTTGAGCACCTCGTCCAAGTTGTCGTGAAAGGCGGCCTCGTCGATGATCACCTTGCCTTGACGACCCCGCAAGCCGCGCGGTGTGGACGACAGAGCGATAATATTAAACCCACTGGCGAAGTGCAGGCGGAAGGCCAGGATGTCTTTGTCGCTGTCCTTGAAGACAAACTCCTCTACTTCCGAGGCGGCTTGATCCACCATCTTGGCCCACGTGGCGCAGGTATCAATGAACTCGCGGGTCATTTCCTTCTCGTAAGCCAAGTAATAAACATCCATCCCACCAGCCGTCTTAACCGCGGCAGCGGTAAGGACTGCATCGGCGGCCACCGCCCAAGTCAAACCGATGCGGCGGCTCTTCTCGATCACCGTCACCGGGTGAGCGGCGATAAGTTTAAGTGCACGGCGTTGATAAGGAAGAAGGATATCGCTCATGAGAGGATCCCTAAGAACTCGGCTTTGATTTGGGAAATGACCTCTTTGCTCAGGCCGCTCTTCTTGCCGGTGGTTTCAATCGCCTTGATGCCGACTTTAAGGGCGGTCTCCGTTGCGGTCTTCTCGGCCCCCACCAGATCCTTGAGTGCGCGCGCCATCGCCATGAAATCAGACGGTTTCAGCTGCGGGATCGCGCCCTCGACCGTGGGGGCGAGGTAGTCAAAAATCATGGATTGAAGCATCGAGCCAATCCCCCGGCTCATCTTCCCCTCGGGGTCATCCCCCAGCCGCCCCACCAGGACGCGGGAAATCTCTCGGGCGCGATCGGTGCGTTCGGTGATTTGGCGGGCCTCTTTCGCGTAGCGCCCCACCGCCGAGCGGCTGGCCGACTGCCCCAGGGTCCTCAGCAGAGCAACGATTTCTTCGATGGTCGAGCCCTCGCGAAGGGCATCATCCACCGCCGCGCGGAGGGCGGTCGGCAGACGGGACAGCGTGGAGCGGCGGCCCATCGCTAATACCGGGGACGGGAGGGACTGTCCACGCCCGGATGCATCGCGCGGCCACAAGCCACCTCGGAGCCTCGTTCCAACAAGACGAGTCCCTTGGGCGCGACGCCTGGCGTGATCTCCAGGCGGAGCAACCCTTGCTCGGCCAGCCAGACCACCGCCCCATCCACCTGATCGCGGGTGGCGGGGTGGTAAATCATCCGCAGCCGTTTGATTAAAAACGAATCGCTGCACACGCCTGGTGGAAGTTCGTCGAGAGAACGTAAGATCGCCAGTCGCAGATCACGAGCAAAAGTCTCGGCGTAACTCATTGGTCCTGCCTCAAGAGATGTTTCTGAATTGTGGAAAGCATGGCGGTATTACTTTCCGTCATGACTTCCACCCTGGCCAGGGTTTCGCGCATGATCATGAAAGCCTCCGCCGTTGGAAGAGCGGAAACTTTCTGTTCAACCAGAGCCAAGCGTTCCGTCGCAGCCCTCACCTTGGCGTCCACTCGATCCACGTAAGACCGCGACGCAAAGCGCTGAGACAGCCACCACAGAGAGGCCGCCGCCGCCACGGGGGCGGCGAGGCTCAACAGCCAGAGCCAGTCCTTAAGAAGATCAAGCTGGCTCATTTCGTCCCCTTGGCGGAAATCACCGCCTTGGCCACATCGGGGACGATCTTTTCAAGCGAGCGACCAGCCACGTATCCGCCCAGCCCCCACTCGACAATCGTCCAAAGCTTCAAGGCTTCCGCCTCCGTAAGGCCGGGCGAAGCCCAGCCGAACCATCGGGCGACAATCAAACCTCCAAAGACCAGCATCAGAACTGGACGCCACGCCGCCACTAAAAAGAACTGGGATTGAGCCTCTGCCTTAACGATCTCTCCGGCGGCGGCCTCGATGGCGGAACTTTGACTTAAAAGCGCAAGATGAATCTCCTGCTCGATTTTTAAGCGCTTGAGTTCATCCTCGGAGTCGGGGAAGACCGACTTGATGGCCCCCGACAGAGCCCCCATCAAAGGCCCCAAAAGGGGGGCGAGAAACGCCGGGATCATGCGGGGTTCTCCAGACGAATCGCCTCGCGATAAAGGTCTTCGGGGTAGGGGTCTTGCCCGTTCTCATGCTTAACGATGGCCCGCATCAGGCCCAATTTCATGTCTTGGTCGAGTTCGATCGTTTCATTCGCAGCCACCCCCAAGGCGGACGCGACGGCTGCGATATAGGCGTTGGTGTCGTTTTCCACCGCTGGAGCGTACGTAAGGAGAATAGACGCCACCGATCTTTGACCTCGGTTATAGTAATTGCGCAGCAGTCGAGCCAGCGCACGGAGACCCCAGACCGGAGCGCTAAAGACAATAAAGCGTGGATCAGACGATTGATCATCCTTCATCCCTTTCCATTTGATGGCGTTGCGCTCGATATTGCCGGGATTGTGATTTCGGATGCCGCGCGGCTGTTTCGGGGGAGCCATAAAAAATATCCTCGCTCGATGATTTCAAGCGAGGATATTAAGAAGCGGGAAAGACGTTGCCCGTCGGAATCCCTAGGGGAAGAGGTCCAGTTGCTCGGACAAGGGGAGCGTTTCCGACTCGGCCCTAAGGGAAAGCGGGGTGCGCTTCCTTAAATTGGCATAAACCGCGTCCCTTGACATATACAGCTCTGCGGCGATCTTGTTAATCGACCAGCCCTTTTCGCGCAAGACTTTCACCATCACTAACTTGGTGGCAGAGACCGAGACCTGGAACCGCCCCCCAGCGTAAACCGCGCCCAGCTTTTCCGCCGCCTCCAGGCCGACGGCCTGCACCAAAAGAGAGCCCCGCCGAGGCTGACGAGAGATGTCGAGGCTGTGCCCCGGCAAGCGAAGCGCCAGCTCGACCGACGCCTGAGGACCGATCACCTCGCACACGTCGGCGAAGGAGATGTGCCCGTTTGCTTTGGGAGACAGGGGCGCAGGCAGAGTCTCCGCCGCCTGGGCTTCGTCCGGGAAGGGGGCACGGCGGCGGCGCGGCGGCAACGGGTTGGGCGGCGGCGGAATCCGATACGCCACCGGCTCCGATCCCTCCCCGGTCCACACCGCGACCAGGTCAGCCTCGGGATTCAAGGGGTCGAACGGCACATGCGCCTGCGCCACGGCGTTCTTTTCTGGCTCCGGCAGGGGATTAAGGTCGATCTCCCATGCCGAGAGGGGACGGATGCCCTTGCGCGGGAGGGTGGCGGGAGGTTTAGCCATCTCCGCTCCCCCTGGGAAAGTTTGAGAGAACGAGGCGGGGGGCGGTGGGATCCGGTACGCGATGGGGGAGGGCGCGGAAAAAACAAAGTCCACCAAACCATCCTCGGAAACCGGGAAATTGACCCTCTGGTATCCCTGCACGGGAAGCGTGGCGCTGAAAATCATCGTCATTTTGAGACCCTCTGTCAGGGCGAAACGGGGCAGATGCCCGGTCTCCAGCAGTCCGGCCGGGTCGGGCGGACACTGGACAGGAAAAAGCGAAGCCGCGCGGCGGACTCAGCCAGGGAGGGAACGAAAGGGCTGCCCATCGGGAAGACGGCCCCCTTCCAGCAGCGACGACTCGCGCAAGCTGCGGGTCAGCTTCAGGACCGAGGTCTTCCCGCATCCCAGCAGGCGAGAGATTTCCGCCGTCCCCAGACCCAAGCGGCGGTAGCGCAAGACCTTCCTCGACAGGGGCGTGAGGAGCTCCTCTCTCACCACCGGTCGGGGAGCAGAGAGAAGAAGACGAGGGGCCTCCTCGTGTTGCTCGGTCCAAGCCCGGTAAAGCACCTCGTCGCACTTCTGCTGATAGGCGATGAGCTTCTTGCGCAGGCGGACCTCCAGCTTGGAGGGGTGGATGCTCAGGAGCCAAGCGAACAGGCGGCGCAGGGGGATGCAGACGGCCTCGCGGGGGCCCGCATTCGTCTCCGTCACCATGATGGTGACGCCCCATCGGTCTCGTGCGCTCATCAACTTGCGCTGCTGGGGTTGCCAAGCAATACCAAGATTGTCGCAAATGGTCCGCACCGGGACCATCTGTTCTCCCTTGACGGAGAGATAGAAGACCGTCTCCCCCGCGAAGGGAACCGGAATTAAAGAGGTGGTATTGGTCATTTTTAATGCCTCTACAGGGGCGTTTAGACGCACCATCAGTGAGGCGTTTCACGACCGCACTGGTGGCGGGAGGTTGAAACCCTGTGTAGATCAGGCGGACTTCTTCCCCTTGCGGGTGTTGTATCCGTCGCCCTCCCGCCAAAGCGGAGCATGCCCGGAAACTGGGCATAAAAAGGGCCGCAAGACTGACGGGGCGGCTGCCGTCTACACAAGGAGGTTTCAATCTCCACCCCCAACGCTGCCTCGATTGTCTGCGGCTGTCAAGCATTTTTATCGCCCCCTTTTGGACAACTCGCGCGTCCGCCAAGCCTTGAGGGCCTCGATGACCTTGCGCGCCTCCTCCGGGGAGAGCCATTCCGGGTCCGCCACCCCCTCGGGCCGCGCCTCGGTCTTGGTCATACGCTGGACGAAGGCCAGGAGCCCGGCCCGCGTGGGGGCGGCAGGGATCTGTGCGTCACACATTTCCTGCCAAATCGCAAAAATCTTGCGCACATGCAGCTTCCCCGACCCCTTGCGGTAGGACCCTGCCGCAGCCCCCATCTTGGCCTTCCAGCCCAGCTTGCGGAATTCCACCAACAGGGCATCCATCTGGCTTGGCCCCAGCCCCTTGGAGCTTCGCTTGCCCGTGACGCGCTCCAAGACATCCCGATAGGTATCATCGTCGAGCCCCAAATCCTTCTTGGCGATGTGGATCTTGGCGATCATCGGATTAACAGCCATGATTTAGCCCCTTCGTGACAGTACGTATGGAATAACCTATAATCTTCGCGTTAAAGTTGGCGGGTGGGTGTTGCCACACCCACCCCGCCTGCCCCCTGACCGACAAACCACCAGGAGACATCTCAATGTCGGATAAAAAGGAAAACCCATGCCAGTCCGAGAAAACATCAAACAAAACGGAGAGACTCGTTCTCGGAGTCTCGACGCCGACGGACAAGATGGAGAAATGCTCCATCTCTCCTGTAGCGACACCACAACCGACAACATCGAAGAAGACCCAGGAGACAGGGAAAAAATAATCAATAAGGCGTGGGAGATGCAGTTTCGCATCGGCATCTCCCGCCGTTACAACAGCCACCTCGCCAGTCATTACAGCGGACTGGAGAACGGGGCGACTGTCCTCAGCTTGATTGGCGGCAGCGCTTCGTTCGGCGCAGTATTCGGCGCGAGAACAAGCATTGTTCTTCTCGCCAGCCTGCTCGTCGTCGCCGCCATGGCCGTCAGTCGTGCTTTCCGCTGGAGCGACAAAGCCCGGCAACACGATGATCTTTATCGCCAGTACACCCGCCTCGGCGAGCGCTTGGTGCGGGCGGGAGACGATGAAGTATCGTTGCGCGAAATCGAAGCGGATTTCACTCTGATTGAAGTCTCCGAACCGGCGATTAAAGAGGCGCTGATGGTGATTTGCCACAACCAACAAGCAAGGTTCCAACGCTCCGAGGAAACCTATCCCTTGCGTTGGTGGCAAAGCCTGTTTGCCGCCTTTCTGACCTTGCCACCGCGCACCTGGGAGCGCTGAATGTCTCATTTTGACATCTCCTCCAACAGAACCACCGCCCCCGCCAGATAGTTGATCGCCCCCAGCAGCTCGGCGCGCGCCCGGTCGGGTTCGTCCCGCGCCACCAGACGCGCAGCCTCCTGGACCTTTTTGCACACCTGCCCCAGGGGAAACCCGATTCCCACCACGCGACTGATGGCCAGCATCGGTTGCTCGTCAAAGGACAAATCGCTGCCGTGGCGCTCGCGTCCTTTCCCGTTGATCGCCTGATCCAGGGCCGCGTTCAGCGCCTTCTGGAGGCTGAGATACCCCTCGGGCATCATTCGTCCTCGCCGGAATCGGCTGTAATTCTTCCGGGCGCGGAGTGCGTCAGTTGATGCCCTGCCAAGGTGACGGAGAGACCCTCCGGCGCACATTTCTCTAGCCTCTCCACCCAGAGAGCGAAAGCATCCGCCTTTGCTTGCAGGTCTTCAGCTTCAGGAATGCCAGGAACCAACAATGTCTTTCCATCACAAGCATAGCGAGCAGCTGTCTCCATAAGACGATAGACTGCATCTTTCTCCCCTTCCACAATCGGAAGCGCCCCACAAGGAACGTCTTCACCGAACCAAATGGTCCCAGAAGCCCAACAATAGGCGTAAGTCGTCCCCATCACTTCCACTCCTTCATCAGACCCGAGCGGGCAAGAGCTCTTCTTCTCGCAGCGCCAAGAGTACGGATTATATCCACAGCCTGATTTTCACAACGTAGTGCGTAGTCGCGGAGAGGAATGGCCGATCTTTCTAGCCGGCCCTTGTAGTCTCCCGCATTAATGATTTCCATACAAAGAATAAATCTGTCGGCGACATTGACCATATTATTCAGTGTGCGTTCTAAACTATTAAACTCACGTCTTAATAGAGTAATTGTTATCATTTTTTTCCTCCCGACAGATCATTCATCAAGCTGGGTTTATTCAGTAGCGCCAATGCGGCCTCTGCCTCCTCTACGCGGCGGCGCAGGCTGCGCCGGGCCAGCGCCTCGGGGGTGAGGGGGGCGTTGGCGATGTCCAACGGAATCAGCTCAAATTTTCCGTCGCCTTCCCGCTGGTAAAAGCGGACGTAGCTGGTGGTCCCGATCACTCTCTCTGCGTCATCAATGGCGCGGCAGATGTTCGCCCAGCGCGGGTCCGGCACCTCCAGACGGCGGATGGCGCGGAGCAGATCGGGGTCCACCTTGCCCTCCTTGTCCAGGCGGAACGCGAGGTTCACCAGGGGCATGAGCACCGGCCCGGCACCGGCGGCGTTCTCTTGAATCATCTCGTCGAGCAGCTGCTTGGCGGCCTGAAGCTCCGGCCCGTAAGTCACCCGGTCGTTCAGCGCGATTTTGACCTGTCGCTTCCCGTCCGCGCTGGTGTAGGTCCGGTTGCCTTTGAATTCCGGATCCCGCGTCACCCCATATTCCTGAGCGAGCAGGGCATCGAACTGCCCCAGATCGGCCCGGGAGTGCCCGTTGAACCGAGCGATTTCCGCCGACAAATCCAAGGCGTAGTCGGTCAGTTGATAGACCAGTTCGTGCAGGAGTAAGTCCTGGGCGCGGAAATTTTCCACCGGTATTTTGATGCCCTTGGCCCCAGGCAGATGAGGGACGCCTTCAATTTCAACAGTTCCTGGGAGAATCTTCTTTGTGATTGCTGACATATTTACCTCAGATGGAAACAGGAAAAGAGGAAGGAGAGAGCGCGGATCGGCGCGAGCGCCCCGTGCAGGATCTGATTCCGGAGTCGGACACGGGAGCGCCGGGTCATGCGTACCCCTCGGACTTCCACCGGCAGCGCGAGCACAGCCGGTTGTGGGCGCCTTCGCTGGGAAAGGGGAGGCGGCAGCACATGCAAGGGCGGAGACTGCCCGGCGGGACTCTGGAACCGAGCGGGGCTCCGGGGCGACGCCGCGCCCGAGCGGCTTCGGGATCCTCAAGCTTCTTCAGCAGCTCCATCAGGATCGCCCGCAAAGAGGGGTCGGTTTCGCTCGCAGCATCCACCTTCCGGGCCGACAGCCGCACCATGGAGACCGACAGCCCGCCGAACTCCGCCGCGATCACCCGAACGGGCAGCCGGGCCAAGCGCATCGCCAGGGCGATGGCCACTTGGCGGGGACGAATGAGACGCTTGGGCAGGGAGCCCCGCCGCGTCATCGCCTCGGGGAGCACCCCGAAACGAGCCGCAGTGACCTTCAGAATCTGAGTCAGGTCAGTCATGCCACACCTCGCCGAGGGAGTTGGATGACGTTGGCGGGCAGGTCCAGACCCGCCATCGCCACCGGAGAGACAGAGGTTCGCTCCATATCCTGGGCATCCTCCATGAGGACCGTGAAGATATCACAAAGATGCCTTACACCATCTGGCTCTATCTCGACTCCGCATTCACAGTATTTACTGAAATGAGATAAGACAGTCTTGATTTTTTCACTCAACATGACTTCATCCTCTCTTAGGTAGAGATGAGGAACAGCTTTCACACGCGGCCAACACATGGGCGTTACGGCCTGTTCTCTCGGATTTTTGATTCTCAAGACACTGGCTGGACGGCATTCGACCGAACACGGGGCACTCCACGCTCACAGCCATGAAAACCGCCCGCACCGCCCGCTCAACCGCCGTCAATTCGGCGTTATACTTGGCGTTGAGGATCTGGCTGATCGCCGTCCCGGAGTAGCCAAGCCGCGCGGCCGCCGCCCCCTGACTGGTCCGGTCACACTCCTGCGCCAGCACCACCACCCAATCCGGCAGAATCAGCCCCCAAGCAACGCGCGCGCGGACCAGGGCGGGGAGAAGGACCGGCTTAGTCATCGCCCAGATCCTCCACCTTCGGCCAGACAATTTCCCGCCGGTTCTGGTCAAAAACCATAGACGTGCGTTGGATCATGGGGGGCTTCGGCCCGGTATTCATCGCCGGATTAAAGCGGTATCTTGCCGCTTTCCCTGGCCTTGATTTGACGGAAATGAGCAAATACCCTGCTTTTAAGAGGCGAATACAATAATCATTTGCGTAAGCTTCCGTCACAGGGACGGCTTCTGTCGAGGCCATCAGGGCCAGCTCTCGGAAATCGAATTCCCCCAGCCCGCGCCCGCGCAACGTCCGCCACATCTGCTCTCGGCCGAGCCCTTGCGTGACAACCGTCCCGTCGGAGCGGACCCGTGGTGCCTCTACCCCTGTGAACTTGGCGATTTTAAATGCCCCGCTTCCTTCTTTTGCCACATGACCCGAGGCAACCAGGGCCTCTAAGTATGTCTGGACTGTCCGGGAGGGCACGCCACAGGTGACCGCGATGGCAGAGGCACTGAAGAGGCCCTCTTGAGCGCTCATCGCCTCCCACAGCGCTTGACGCCCGCCGGTTTTTTTAGAGGTCATGGTCAGATGAATAGGCTTCCGTCCCATGACTCATTTCCCCCGCACGGGAGACTTGCCCGAGGCAAACGCCCCCTTGGCCGCAGCGAAACGCTTCAGATCGATTGAGTCGAGGTCCGCGCCCTGGGCGATGTGATAGACCACATCCAGGTTCCCACCTGCTCGGCGGGTGGAGCCAGCGGCCACCTTGCAGACTTCCGCCAACAGATCCTCCGCCACCACGATTCCGGGGCAGCGGAGCCGCGCCAGGGTAGAGCAATCCTCCAACCCGCAAGGCTCTGCCAGCTCCATCCCGATCTGCATTCGGGAATGAATGCGCTCCCAGCGCTCCAGGGTGCGGGGAAGATTCTCCTCGCCTACTAAAATAATCACGCCCCGCCCGCCGCTCTCCTCATAGATGGCGCGGACGGTCTCAATCATCGTCTTGCTGACTAAAGTATCCGCCTCATCGATGAACAAAGGACGTTGAGACGCGTCCAGTTCCCGCCCAATGGCCTCGACCATTTCCGGCACCGTCCCCACTTGGGGAGCGCCCATCTCCCGCAGGATCACCCGGCACATATGCCGCTTGGTCCATTCCGCGTTGGCCTGAACACTGTAAGCGCGGTGTTTATTCGCGGCGTACATCACCGCGACGGATTTCCCGTACCCGCTTGGCCCCGCGAAACACCCCATCCCCGGCAGCCCCGGGTCGCGCTGGAGCAGCCTCTGCGTGAGGTCATTCAGGATGATCACATTCCGTAAGGGCGCGACGCTAAACACACGATTGACGATGGGTTTGATTTCAGTCATAAGAAAATCCCCTCAAGTCTTGGGTTGGGGTGGCTCCCTGCCAGGAGCCCTCCGGGTTACAGCGCTAAGGACATCGCCTTCTCAAGGCCGAAATCCTGCGCAATCATGCTCATGGACCGGTAGGTTGCGCTTTTCTGGAAGGTCTCCAGCCAAGCCGCCTCCCGGTCGGTGAGCCTCTCTCCTCCCTCTCGTCTTGCCTCCAGATCCAGCGCCCGCCGGAATTGTTCGGCCTTGGTCAGCAGCGGAATCACGGCGGCGGGAGCCTCCGACGGCAACAATTCCGCCTTCAATGCCTCAAGCCGCGCCTGCTGCTCCGGCGAGACCGGCGAGGCCTTGGGCATCTCCAGCACCAGGGAGGGGGAGGCCTCCTCCGTGGCTTCTCCTCGCTTGGCGTCCAGCCGCGCCAGACGACCCAGCGCTCGCTTCTCCCGCGCGGCCTCGGCTCCTGTCTTGGGGTAGAACCCGGTCTTGTTGCCCTCGAACTTCGCTACCGCCAGGAATCGCCCATCCAGCGCCCGCACCCACACCTGATCGGCGTTGGTCAGGTCATAGCCCACCTGGACCTCCTCCCCGTGGAAGGCTTCCAGTTCAGGCGAGAAATACGAATTGCCGAAAATCTCCACCAACGCCCGGCGCGTCGTCCGCTTCTCGTAAGGCCTAAACAGATCAATCGCCTCGACCTCGCCCACCACATCCGCCTGCCAGCCTTCGGCCACAGCCGAGGCCCACACCTCATCAGGGCTCATGAACCGCTTCTTGCCCGTCTCGGGATCGCGGATCGGGGGCAGGGACGAATGGGGGTGGGCGTTGTACTCGGCGACGGTCTCCGCGCAGAATTCAACGAATCGCTTCCAGTCCAAAAGCAACCGAGAAGACCCCGTCGCCTTGATGTCCTTGCGGGTGAGCTTAAACGCCCTTTGCCGCGCCTCGCCATCCATGGCCGCCCCCATGTAGGTGGGCAATCGCTTCGCAGCTCGGACCCACACGGTTTGGTGGAGCCGCTCAATCACGCCTCTTGCCTGGGAATTGTAAGCAATGGAGTTGGTCTTAGTGATCGCCAGACGAGAGACCAACCCCGTCAGCTCGTCATCCCAGAGTTTATTGTTAAACCCCGGCCCGTTATCCGTGTACCAGATGTCACACATCCCGGCCTCGGTGAACGCCTTCACCGCCGCCGAGGTCACATCCCACTTGTTCTCCGACAGCCCCAGAGACCACCCCACGATTCGCCGGGTATACACGTCCACAACCGTGGTGATCTCTGGACGGAAAGGCCGCCCGTGCTGGGGATGAGCCACCTCGGCATCGAAGCAATGCCCATCCGCCACGTAGATGGCCGTCGGCCACATCTCCGAGGCATCCCGCGCCACATAAGCCTTCATCGACTTCAGCGCCCGCGCGCCCATCCGCCCCTTATTCCGGGTGATCGAGTCCAGCCGCTTCAGGAAACGAATCGCCTGCCCATAACTAGGCCGCGCTGCCTCGGGCGGGAGGATCCGCCCCACTTCCTCCACCGCCCACGCCAGGGAAACCTTGGTGGGCACGGCGTAAACCGCCATCAGCGCCTCGGCCCAGCTTGGCACCGGCTCCTCCTTGGGAGCCTTCGGGGCCAACGCCACCACCGCCCCAGCCTCATCTCGCGCCTTGAGCCAGTTATAAATGGAGGCCCGGCACAACGTCCGCCCCGACTTCCCCGTCCGCGCATTGGCGAGGGGGACCAAACGCGCCAGATCTGGCGCAAGCGTGTTGTTTTTGGCCATCTCCACCAGCATCTCCACCGCCCGGCCTCGCCCGATCCCCGTCATCACCAACCGGTCCACCTCCGCCAGAACAGCCGCCCGCGCCACCATCGCCTCCCGCTGAAACGTCTTCAGCGAGGCGGTCGGAGGGAGGTCACGCGGGGTCGGGGCCGGGGAGGAGGAGGCGAGGAGCTTCCGGGCGAAGGCTTTTTGGAAGGCGGCGGGGAGGGCAGAAAGGGGGTACTCCAAGCCCCCGCCTGCCGCTTGGCGCTTGCGAGACGGCCAGGATTCACGCGTAGATCTGCCGTTAACCCCTCTGGTTGTGTGCGGTAAAATAGCCTTACTAACCTTCAGCAGCTTCGCCTCCGCAGCCCACTGCGCCGCCGTCCGCCATTCTTCGCTCATGGCAACCTCCCCTGAAACAGGGGCGTCGCGGCGATCAAGCGGCGCTGCTCGGCCTTGGCGAATCGGATAAACAAGCCCAACCGCTCGACTCGGGATTGAATCAGATCCGCGCTCTCGCTGACGGCGCATCCCGCAGGCTCCGCCACCGCGTTCACCAAGATGGAGTTCCCCAGCGCGAGGCTGAGAGGAGCCACCATCGCGGCGGGCAGCGCATGGGGACGGCTCGCCCCGGTCCAGGAATCCAGCATCGCCTTGGTGACGACTCGCCCCGCCATCGGGCTAACCGCCTCGGCCAAGCTCTCGCGGTTGGCGAATGGCCCCGCCTTGATCGCCTCGTTCAGCGCCCGGCGCATGTGTTGGTTAAAATCCAACCGTTCGACCCTGCGCGGCGGCGGCGGCAGTGCCACCACGCCCTCCAGCAAAGCCAGGAAGTCCAGTTGCCTGGAATCGGTCGGACGCGGGCCTTTTTGGCTCTTTTGCATCATAACCCTCGGAAAAAGGAGGCCGGACGCGAAATTTCCGGACCGCGCCCGGCCCCAGTTGGGGAGATTCCGCCGATAACCCACGGCGGCAGGGATGGATGGCCGACGGCCCCTCGAAAGGAGACCGTCGGCGTTTTTTCCTCTATGATTGCGAGTTGTGTGATGTGAAAAACCACGGAGGAAAACTGTGAAACGAAACTCTGAAGAGCAGGCGCAAGAAATTGCAGCATGGGTAGAACGGAGTCTTCGGTCCGCCATGGCGACAGAGCCGATTGTGAAAGAGGCAATCGGAGAAAAAATGCTGAAGCTACTGGTGACGCAAGAGACAGTTTCCCGTGAGGATCTCATCTCTGCTTTCCGACTCGACGCCGACACACGAGTCTCTGGATCAGAGATTAATATTGTCGCCATTCGGGCCGAAGCGTGCATCAGACGACTCCAACGACTTCAAACAGATCTCGACGCAAGATCGTCAGAAGAATAAGAATCTGGAACCAGTCCTCAGGCTGATAGTCAGCTCGCCCTTCAAACCAAGTGATAAATGCAGCGCGGCCGTCATCACTTTCCAGGAACGCGAGCACCTCCGGGGGGAGGGTCGAACCCCACTCGCAACCAAGTTTCCGGAGGATTTCAGCGAAATCCCCCCCCGGTCCTGTCGTGGACACGTTCATGTCCGTGCCCTTTCTTCGACATTGCCCTTCGGCGTGGCGGTGCTACGATGCTTCCCACGGGTATTCCCCAGTCGCTGCCCCTGGATGTCGTAAAACTCCGGGAACAGTTGTTGGGGGGTCAGGTCTAAACGGTCGGCTATCGCTTCCTGGATGTGCCTTGAGGACACCAATAAAGCGATGCTAACCGCCGTGACGGAGACCCCTTCCGCCCGCGCCACGCGACTGAGCGACCAGCCGCGATTGCGCAATTGCCAGATAATCCATCCCCGCCTCTCTTGGGGGTCTTTCGGGATGTTCATGGGTGAGGATTTCGTAATCATGTTAGCGAACATACTCGCATTTTTGCGACAACTCAACGCAAATTTGTCGTTCCACGCTGCCTCATGTTCAGCATTTTTGACATGCCAAAAAATCTCTTTAATTTCAATTGGATAACAAAGATGGAACGAGATTTTCAGACTCTCTCTAGCGTTCCTCCCTACATAAATGAGGTTGGAAAGCGCCTCTCATCTGTCATATCCCTCTATAAGAGCAAGAAGGATGCTGCAAATGTGTCGGGAGTCTCCGCTGAGCAGCTAGGCAGATATGTTAAGGGGCAGAGCAGCCCCCCGTTTGAAGTGTTGGCACGCTTAGCTTCAGAGAAGAACATTAGCTTAGATTGGCTTGCATCTGGTGGCGGTCCCATGCGCCTAGATCAGGCGTCAGATACCTCCAAGCAGTCAGAACCCTTTGTCCGAGGCCCAGAGCGCCCAAGTGCAGACGATTTCGCGTTAAAGCTAATCATCTGCTATACCACATCAGTGTGGTTGGTGGGAAAAGGCTGGAAAATGGAGATGGATAGGTTCATTGGCTTGGTTGATTCCGTCACCAACATGATTAGAGCAGAGGAAGAGTCAATGACAGAGCGTCAAATTGAAAGAAAAACTAAGGAAATACTAGATGCCTTCTCCCCAAAATTCTGGCGCTGGTAACATCCGACTGCTTGATTTTAATGCACATCTTTAGGCGACTAATTTTAAATCACAAGAACTTACTTCTCCCATATTTCCACTCTATACTTTTTACTCCCCGCCCCATGGCGGGGAGCGTCCTGCGAAGACGCTCCCGTTGGTGGGCACGCCACCATCCAATCACAGCGCCACGGCCAGGCCGAAGCCTGGCCACATGGATCTGGGGAATGTCTCATGAAAGATAAGTTCAACGTTCGTGGTAGCTTTGGAGATGTAAAAAGCAAAACGCCACGCTACCTCAGCTATATCACTGCGTTTTTAATAATCACAACGACTGGTCTCGTTGCAGCTTATTACACTAATACGCGCCAGATCAGCCCAGAAGAGCAGGAGGAAATTAAACTCATGGCCTTTAAACTCACAGCCTGTTCCCAGAGTTCTTTAAGCGGAGAACTCTCCCGCATTGCCGCCCATGCTGGCGAGCGCTCCTATCGAAAAATCCAAGTCCACCAGATGGATGAAATCCGGACTTACGTCCGCATCCGCCTAAAGTCCAACCCCTGCTAGCCCTGTAAAGGGAAGAGGCTCCGATAGGGTTACGATCGGGCCTCTCCTATTTTTTCAGAAAGGGTGTGCCTCGCCATCCAACCCTTCTTCTTCTTTCTCTGGCCATTTTCCTGTTTCCACCTTTCGCGCCATGTCGAGGCAATCTTTTTTCTTTTCCTTGAAAATTCTAATGGTCAGCTTCATACCCTCAGGATTATGATGTGATGGACTGTATGTATCCATCCAAATAGCGTTTGCTTGTCCGGCTGCTGAAGTGCAATATCCGTAAGGCTGAGAAAATTCAAATTTTCCAAATCTCTCTTCTCCTTCAGCAACGAGTTCCTGCATTTTTCTGCTATGATTTGCAATATCTTTGGTTTGCACGCCTGGTTTTACAATTTTCCTCCCTTCCGCCACTGCGGCATCGAGTCTTTTTATAAAATCCCGTGCTTCCTTAGGGCCAGCCGCCATCGCCTGCCCAGAAAAGAGGCATACGACCATGAAAACAAAGAAAAATTTCATATCTTCCTCCCATATTTCTCATAGACATTCTACCGCCAGCACATTTTTCTTCCAGTCCAAAATCCCCCATCAATCAGCCTTCATCTCCCCGAACCCGAGTCCAAAATCTTTCCCATCCAAAATCCCCCACCCCACACCCTCAACCCCGTAAAAACCCTACATAAATCCCAATATATTCCTCAAACCCCCAGAGAATCCCTGAATCCAGAATCGGTTAGCGGGTCACAAAAATGAGAAGCCTTTGCCCCTCCATCCCGGACAAGGCGTCGATAACCTCCTCGCCACGACCAATCCTCGAAGAATCTTGGTATTCCGTCTCGCCGGGGGGACGTTTCCCCCCGCACCCCCGCAAAGGGTCAGGGACTCTTGACCCCCGCGAGGACCATCTGCCGTTCCAAGCGAATGGTCCGCACATAAAGACGATAGCTTCTGTCCAATAAACTCCTGAGCCCACCTGGTAAAGATTCATCTTCGGCAAAAGCATCATCAAGACAGAATACCTCCCCGGAGAGTCTATTCCGATCGCTGAGAGCCTCCTCATGAGAGATCTCACCGTTATGGACGGCTCTTTGCATCATCAGCCATGCCATGACTTGGATAAGACGTGAGGTGACACGCAGAGCTTCGCACGAGGCACGGAGGCTTGTCATCTCATCAAGGCTCTGTCGCCGCCTTGCCTCGACAAAAGCAATATAGTTTCTGGTTTCAACAATGAGGCTCATCGCTTCATCATAAACTTTTAGGATAAAGACCGGCTGTTGCATGAGGGTACTCCGCTTCAGTACGCCAGCATGTGGCATAACGGTCGGTCGTTTCAATGCGGCAAAGGTCAGTTAAAAAAGGTCGAACGTCAGCCTTGACGAAAAAAAAGCTATCCCTAAATATCCTCGTGCGTGGTTGCCGGAGGTCCGGGGCCACAGAGCGGTGCCAGGAAAGAAGCGAAGAAGGACTCGTCCATCACGGAGAGACCTGGTTTCGGAACTGGAGCCAAATGATACTGGTTGCTTCGAGAAGGAGAACTAGAAATGCGTACGTTTGACCTTTCCCCGTTGTTCCGTTCGACAGTGGGATTCGATCACTTATCCCGGATGTTGGATGCCGCGCAGCGTCTTGACGACAGCGCCGTCTCCTATCCCCCGTATAATATCGAGAAGCTGGACGAGGACAACTACCGGATTGCCATGGCCGTTGCTGGCTTTGCCGAATCCGACATTACCATCACCGTTCACGGCCAGACCCTGGCCGTCACCGGCGCGGCGCGGCGCGAAGCCAGCCCCGAGGGGGTCGCGTATCTCCATCGGGGAATCGCTGGGCGGTCGTTCGAACGTCGTTTCGAATTGGCTGATTTCATCCGTGTCGGCGAGGCCACTCTGGTCAATGGGCTGCTGCACATCGAACTGCGGCGCGAGATTCCAGAGCAAATGAAGCCGAGGATCGTGAAGATCGAGGCCAAAAAAAACCTGCTGACCGATCAGGCCGCGTAACAAACGAAAGAGGGTGCCCCCTGGCTTTTAACGCCAGGGGGCACGTCCTCATGCGCGGGCGTGTTGTCCCTTGCTGTAAGAAGCGGAGGAGTTCCCCCTTTTGGTTCGAGCCCCCCCGTCGGTATGGAAGAACTCCATCTGTTGGTTGAGTTCCCGCGATTGCTCCGCCAGGGCATGGGCTGCGGCGGTGGATTCTTCCACCAAGGCAGCGTTCTGCTGGGTCATCTCGTCCATTTGACTGACGGCGGCGTTGACTTGATCGATACCAGTGGCCTGTTCGCTGGAAGCAGCGGCAATCTCGGCAACGATATCGGCGACACGGCGCACACCCCCGAGGATGTCCTCCAGGGTTTTCCCCGCGCTCTTGACCAGATCAACCCCAGAGCGAACTTGGGATGAGCTTTCAGCGATCAAGGTTTTAATCTCCCGCGAGGCCTGGGCCGAACGCTGGGCTAAATTACGCACTTCTTGCGCGACTACGGCGAAGCCTTTGCCGGCGTCTCCCGCCCGAGCCGCCTCTACCGCAGCGTTAAGCGCCAGGAGGTTGGTCTGGAAGGCGATTTCGTCGATCAAGCCAACGATGTCTTCGATCTTCTGGCTCGAGGTTTCGATGCGTCCCATGGCCACGATGGCATCACTGACCACCTGCCCACCGGCCATCGCCGTCTCCCGGGCTCCTGCGGCCAATTGGTTCGCCTGTTGGGCATTGGCGGCATTCTGGCGCACGGTCGAGGCCAATTCTTCCATGGAAGCTGCGGTTTGCTCCAAGGCCGAGGCCTGTTGCTCCGAGCGTTCCGACAGATCCTGGCTTCCTGCGGACACTTCCGAGGCGGCGGAACCGATCTGGCCGGCAGAGGCGTTGATGCTGTTGACGATCTCTAACAACTGGTCGGCGGTGCGGTTCACGTCGCTCTTTAATTGGCCGAACACGCCGCCGTAAGCCGCCTCGATGCGCTGCGTGAGATCCCCATCCGCTACAGCGGACAACACCTTGGCCACATCGGTCAAGGCGACGCCGGTCAAGTGAACCAAATTATTGACACCCTCGCACAGATTGAGCAGGAACCCGTCCTTGCCGTGCAGATCGATCTGACGCTCTAAATCGCCCTCTGATGCCGCTTTGGCGACGGTGGCAACTTCGGCGACGATGGCGGCTTCGCGCTTCCTCTGCGCTTCCTCTGCCTGGGCTTGGGCCACGCGAGCGGCCTGGGCTTCCTGCTCCATGCGGATTTTTTCGATGCCATTTTGTTTGAAGATCTGAACGGCCTCGGCCATCTTGCCGATTTCATCCCTGCGGCCAAGGCTGGGAACCTCAACCTCATTGTCGTTGTTGGCCAGCCGTCCCATCACCTCGGTCATCCGGCTGATGGGAACCGCAATGGCGCCGCGCAGCAAAAGGGCAAAAAAGAGCGCCAGCATAATTGCTATGCCAGAGGCTATAATGGAAATAACCTTACCTTGATCGTAGGTATGGTTAGCGATATCCATAGACGTGGTAGCGCCTTTATCATTGTATGCAATGTCTTCATCAAGCGGAACCATCATCTGTGCGAAATATTCAGAGGACTTTCCAAACTGAAATGCCTGAACTTCAGAGAATGACTGGCGCCCAACTAACTCAAAAAGGGTGGCCGTTATCTCAGAGTAGCCCTTCCATTCTTTATTTATTTTGTTGTATATTGCCCTTTCTCCTTCATCGCCAATATAATTATTGGAATAATCCTGTAGTATGTCATCCGTTGCTTTAATGCGCTGGATAATAATCTGTTTATACTTTTCTGTCTCTGCCGCCGCATTGGGCTGCCCGACCAAGGACGTGGCCCGGACGATGTAGGTGAGCTCCTGACGGCGCAACTCAACCAGAGACGACCGCACCAGTCCCAGAACCCGGATACTGGGGAGGGAATTGTTCATAACGTTCTTTGTCGCCTCGTTGAGCGCTGCCAGCTGATAAATCGCAAGTCCGCCGCTGACAAGGACGATGGCAACCAAGAGCGTGAATGCCAGAGCAATCTTCCCTGGAATTTTCATGTTGGTGAAGAAACTCATCTTTCAGCCCTTTGCAAAACAAGCCCAATCGTAAAAATTAGGCGATCATTCCGATGGAAACAATAGCAAAAACAGGATCTGGACTTAGCAGATCCTCGGTAACGGATCCCCGGCCAACCAATCCACCATGCGCATCCCGCCTAGTTTTGTGGTCATCCGGACAAAACAGTGCGGATCCTTATCGCACAATCCAATTTGTACGGCCTCTTTCCCCAGGGGATGGGCGCGCATCACCGCCAGCAGAGGGGCGGTCGCCTCGGGCGGGCAGATGCAGATCAGCTTGCCCTCGTTGGCAATGTAAAGCGGGTCGAGACCCAACAATTCACAAGCCCCCCGGACTTCGGGGCCGATGGGAATGGCGTCCTCTTGCAGGATCATGCCCACGCCTGCCTGATGAGCGATCTCGTTCAGGGTGGCCCCCAAGCCGCCTCGGGTTGGATCGCGCAGAACGTGAATGCCACGATAGGTCGCCACCATCTCCGCCACCAGAGTATGCAACGCGGCGGAGTCCGAGCGCAAGCTGCTCTCGAATCCCAGGGAGTTGCGTTGCCCCAGCACCGCCATGCCGTGATCCCCGATTCGTCCCGAAATCAGGATCGCATCGCCGGGACGAGCATGTGCGCCAGAGATATCAACCCCCGGAGGAACCACGCCAATCCCCGTGGTGGTGATAAAGACGCCGTCGGCCTTGCCGCGCTCCACCACCTTGGTGTCGCCGGTGACGATGGGAACGCCGCTCGCTCGCGAGGCCTCGGCCATGCTCTCTACGATGCGACGGAGATCCTTCAGGGGAAAGCCTTCCTCCAGGATGAACCCCGCCGAGAGGGAAAGAGGACGAGCGCCCGCCATCGCCACGTCGTTGATGGTCCCGTGCACCGAAAGACTGCCAATGTCTCCGCCGGGGAAAAACAGCGGATGGATGACGTGTCCGTCCGTGGTGATCACCATCCGTCCGGCCTCCACCGTGAAGGCGGCTTGGTCGTTGCGTTGGCGCAAGGCCTCGTTGTCGAAGGCTGCGATAAACAGGGTCTCCACCAGGGTGACCATGGCCCGGCCTCCGCCGCCGTGGCTCAGTTCCACACATCCCTGTTCCAAATCCAGCCCATGGGGCTGGCGACGACGAGGAAGCGCCATGGGTAACAAAATCCTTTAAGCGGTGGTGACGGGGGTATCTCTGAAGCGGCCATAGGCCCAAGCGGCGGCGCAAGCGCCCTCGCCCGAAACCATGCAGCTTCCCATGGGGGTTTCCGGTGTGCAGGCCTTGCCGAACAGCTTGCAGTCGGTGGGGCGCTTGACCCCACGCAAGATCGCGCCGCAATCGCAAGCCCGATGGTCGGGCGGAGAGTGCGAGGGAATCTCCCAGCGGTTTTCCACATCGAAGGCGGCAAAGGCTGGGCGCAGTTTCAAGGCCGAACGTTGGATATCGCCCAATCCGCGCCATTCGAAGGTGTCGCGCAGCTCGAACACCTCGGTCACCAGGGCCTGGGCCACGCGATTGCCCTCCCGGGTGACCGCCCGGGTGTATTCGTTCTCCACCTTGGCCACGCCTTGGTTGATCTGGCGAATCAGCATCAACACCGACTGGAGTACATCCAACGGCTCGAACCCGGCGATGACCACCGGACGGCCATACTTGTGCACGAACGGCTCATAGGGCGCCATGCCGATCAGCGTTGAGACATGGGCCGGGCCAATGAAGGCATCCAACGGCACCGTCTCCCCCGGAGCATCCAGAATCCGTCCAATGGCCGGAGGCGTCAGCACATGATTACAAAACACCAAGAAATTGCTGAGTCCCCCCCCTTGTGCCTGCTTCAGCGCCACCGCCGTGGGGGGGGTGGTGGTCTCGAAGCCGATGGCGAAGAACACCACGGTTTTATCGGGGTTCTCCCGCGCGAGGGTGACGCTATCCAGCGCCGAGTAAACCATGCGCACATCGGCCCCTTGCGCCTTGGCGCGCAACAAGGAGGTTCCATCCGATCCCGGCACCCGCATGGTATCGCCGTAGGAACAGAGGATCACTCCCGGCTCCTTGGCCAAGCGCACCGCGCTGTCGATCCGCCCCACCGGCAGGACGCAGATCGGGCAGCCGGGGCCATGGATCAAGCGCACCGCAGCGGGGAGAATATCCTCTAACCCGTAGCGCGAGATGGCATGGGTGTGACCGCCGCAAAACTCCATGATGCGATAGACTCGCCCCGGTTCGACGGTGGCGGCAATGGCGGAGGCGAGATGACGAGCGCGCTCGCCATCGCGAAATTCATCGATGTATTTCATGGGGTGGCATCCGCCTGGGCAAACAACGCCAGGGTTTTTTCGGCTTCCTCGGGATCCAGACGCACCAAGGCGAAGCCCACGTGAATCAGCACGTAATCTCCCGGCGCGGCATCTTCGACCATGGCGAGGGACACCACCTTGGACACACCGCCCAACTGAACCCTCGCTTGTTGGTCGGGAAGAAGCTCCAGGATTTGGGCGGGCAGAGCATGACACATGGAGACGATAACCCTTTCATGATAAGGCGCGTTGTACGGCCACCCACGCCTGGCCCAACGACAGCGCGGCGTCTCCGGGAGACAGCTTCACGGCGCACAGCGGACGTAAGCCCTGCTGCGGCAGCGCCTCTGTCATTCCCGCGCTGAGAACGCGATTGAAGAAACAGCCACCCCCCAAGGCGATGGTCGAAAGTCCGGTTTGTTGAGCGCCCCAGGCGCACCACTGGGTCAGCCCGGCTATCAGGGTGCCGTGAAACAGATTGGCCCCGTCTTCGGGATGATCGGCCAGGTGAGTCAACAGGGGGAGGAAGCTCAGCACGCCGCAGTCGAAGGTCCACCCTCCGGGGAGGACGGTGGGCGCTGTCACCTGCTTTTCCAGGGCCTGGGGGGCTTGCCCCTCCATCTGGCTCACGGGGACCACGTCGAGCAGGCCGCAAGCCGCATCAAACAGCCGCCCCGCCGAGGAGGTCAGCGGCGCATTCACCTTCTGCTCCAAGAGGACCCCCAGCCGTCTTGATGCGGGAAAGGCGGGCCAGCGCGTGGCAATTTCATCGCCTCGCCCCAAAACATGGAGAACGGCAGCGGCCATGCGCCACGGCTCGCGCGCGGCCACATCGCCACCCGGTTGAGGGAGCAGGGCCAGATGACCCAACCGCCGGAAACGCCCCTCGGCGCTACAGGCGAGCAATTCCCCACCCCACGATTGCCGTTCCTCTCCCAGACCAAAGCCGTCGAGGCTCAAGCCCAGCAAGGCGCCGTCATACCCGTGCTCGGCGGCGATGGCTGCGGCATGGGCGTGGTGGTGCTGAACCGGCACGGGGGGGACATCCAGCCCCAAAGCAAAGCGCGTGCTGGCAAAATCTGGATGGAGATCATGGGCCACCCAGGTGGGGGTGACGTCGGCGGCCTCCACCAAGGCCTCCACCGAGGTCTCGAAAGCGGCCACTGCTGCGGGATCGCTCAAGTCGTCGTGCCCGACCGAGACCAACGCCACGTCACCCTTGGTCACGCAAACGGTATTCTTAAGGAAAGCCCCCACCGCCAGTCCCGAGGGACCAGACCGAGGCAAACGAATCTCCTGGGCAATCCGTGAAGATGCTCTCATGGGGCCGCCATTTCCCGTGCCGCCGCCAGCACTTGCTCCAGCCGGGAAATCTGAGCGGCGACGGCGTGCCGCCGCCCTTCCTTCAGCCACGCCAGCCAATCCTCGAACCCGGCCCCGGTCCGCGCCGAGACCTGCAACACCCCGATGTTGGGATTGACGCGTCGCGCGTTTTTCACGCAGGCCTCCACGTCGAAATCCAAATGGGGCAGCAGATCCACCTTGTTCAGGATCATGATATCGGCGTTCGCGAAGATATCCGGGTATTTGAGGGGTTTATCCTCGCCTTCGGTGACGGAGAGCACCACCACCCGAGCGTCCTCCCCCAAATCGAACGCGGCGGGGCAGACCAGATTGCCCACGTTCTCGATGAACAACACGCTGCCCTGAGCGGGTGCCAACGTATCAATCGCCCCCATTACCATGTGGGCATCCAGATGACAGCCCTTGCCGGTGTTGATCTGCACGGCGGGCGCTCCGGTGGCACGAATGCGATCCGCATCGAAGCTGGTTTGTTGATCGCCCTCGATGACGGCCACGGGCATCTCGTTTTTGAGCATCTCGATGGTGCGGCACAACAGGGTGGTCTTGCCCGAGCCCGGACTGGAGACCAGGTTGAGTGCGAAAACCCCGCGTTGCCCCAGTTGCTCCCGGTTGCGATCGGCGAAGGCATTATTGTGGCTGAGAATATCCCGCTCCACTTGGATGATGCGGCTGGGACTCATTCCCGGAGCATGCACGCTCCCCAGGGGAGGGTGCGCGTGGTGATGAGGATGCCCATGATGCTCATGCCCATGGTGATCATGTCCGCAGTCGGGTCCATGCTCATGCTCATGAGAGGCGCCGGAACAGCCGCAAACGGTACACATCACTCGACCTCCAATTCTTTGATCCGCATCTCCTCTCCGCCAATGACGGAGAGGACGTTTTCCTTGCAACAGGGACACAGCTCGACCCGATGAGCGACCTCGACGATGACCTCGCACAGGGGGCAGAGGGCACGACCGGGGATGCGGATGATTTCTAAGGTGGCTCCGGCGGTCAGCGGACTGGTCTTGGCGATGGCCTCGAAGCAGAACAGCATCGCCTCTGGCGCGACCTGAGACAGATCGCCAATCTCCAACCAGATGGTCTTGACCGAGGAAAACCCTTGTGTGCTCGCCAGCTCTTCAAGGGTACGGAGGACACCTTCCGTAAGGGATAGCTCATGCATATCCCCATTTGTACCTGAGAGCGGACTTTTGGGTCAAGGGTTGCGTCACCCTCGAACGGAGGGGGCAGCCTCTCCGCTTACCCCCCAGGTTCGGCTTCAATCGATCTTTTTGTCGATAAAATTGAGGGTATTCGCGTTTTCCATCAAGGTCCGCACTTTGGCAGGATCAAGACCGCCAGGAACTTCGGCGTCGATTTCAAATTTCAAGCTGACTTCACTGCCGGGAAGGGTGGTGAGTTGAGCAACGATGGCTTCGATGATCTGCTGGAATTTTCCCGCCGGTCGTTCCGCTGGAATCATGACGGTTCCCCGGAAGCGGGTCAGTTTCCGCTCTTGGAGCGTTGCCCCGGTAACCTTATCGATGGTTGCCCCTGCCGGAGATACTCCATCGCCCGATGAGGTTTCTCCACCAGGCCGATCGGCGGCCGAGGCGGGGCGGGGGCGATGGGCCTCTGCGCTCTCGGGGGCAACGATAACGCTGTTGTCATCGATGCGCACCACGACGGTCTCAGAGGCTTTTTCAACCACCAAGCCCTGATAGCTCTGGGATTTTTCGTCCCAGCCTTCGGCATAAGCGAAGGGACCGGGGATCATGCCGCTGATGGCGAGGTGAACTCCTTTCACCAACACGTCTTGGCTTTTGAGCCGAGGCAGATAGGGGAAGCGGTTGAGATGCTCCCACAGATCCTTCAGGGAAAGATGGGGTTTTCCATGCCAGATGTACTTTTGCAAATCGAGATCAAGACGTTGCGGTCCTAATTCCAGCAATAATTTCTCATTTTTCACCAGCATCTTACTGGCGGATACGAGCAAGCCTTCCTGAAGAGAGGTGATTTTGACAGAAGACCACTGCGCTTCGATCCTGGCGTCTTCTTGCTCGGGATAGAGGAGGTAGCACCATGTTTCGTGTAAACAGGTCTTCAGGGTCTTCGCCGTTTCCTCCAGCTTCTTCTTGGCGAGCAGGGTGTCGCTCTGGGTGAGGTCAAGCCGAGCGGTATTTTCAACGATGTGCACCCAAGCCATCCAGGATCGGGTGATTCGCTTTAGATTGTCGAGCTGACGGGCGTCTGCGGCGAGAAACACCAGCGTATTGCGATAGACGCGCGGCGCACTGCCCCGATGGAGCAAAATGTCTCTCGCCTGCGCCATGGCCTCCGACCCCTCGCGGCCATTATGAGGGTTCGCCACTCTCAGGATGACGGCGCGAATGCCTTTCTCGTCGGGAATATCGGCGGAAGAGGTCGAAGCCACTTGAACGGTCTCGAAATGCCCCCGGTCCTTGAGACCATGAATGTAGCTTTTAAGCTCCACATTGATCATCAACATCACATCGTCGTCTTGCAGCTGATCCGCCCGATCTGCGGCCAGACGGTTGAGACTCGCGGCCATGGAATACCAATACCGTCCATGATCGGCGTGCATGAACTTGGCTTGACTGGTCAAGCGGCGTAGGGCGTCGTCGAACAGGGCGGGTTGTTCTCCGGGCTGCACGACTCCCAAGTTGATCTGCTTATCGTCGAGACCTTTGTTCTTCTGCTGATAGGTGGGGGCGGTCCCCATGAAGATGGCGCGTGCAATACGCCGCGTGGCAAAACAGCGGTTGAGGTTGGGGGCACCTTGGTCGATTTTGTACGGCGTCGAGCCGAACCCATCCACATCGCCCGAAATGATCGACTGCCAACTGCCTTCAAGGTAATGTAGTAACTCTGGCCCGACGCGCTCGGAAGCGATGGCGACGCTTCCCGGCATGATCATGACGGCGGGATCGTGCCCCATCCACAGCTCGTGAACCACTTGGGCCATCAGCCGGAGAACGCCGCGCGTGCGTTGAAACTTCTCTAACGATCCCCAGCCGGTGTAAAGCTGATCGAACAATTCGGGATGGATGGGATAGGCGCGATCCATCTTGCGACGATAATCCTCATCGGCGGAGCCGGGGGGGAAGTCGCTCGCGTTGTCTTTGTAGAGTCGCGCGAATTGCTTGACGGTATTGTCCTTGTGGTGCGCCTTGTCGCCGGAGATGGTCTTGAACAGGCGACGGCGGACGATTTCGTAGCTTTCCTCTTGGCTGGCGGGACGCCACGAGGTTTCGACGCGGGCAAAGGTCTGTTTCAAGCGAGCCAGCGCCTCTTGCCCCCCTTCGCCGCCGACCTCGATTTGCGAGGCGGGGAGGGAGGCGACAAGCAAGGTTCCCGGACTGGCCTTGACCGCCTCGGTCAGGGACTGAACGAAAGACAAGTTGGCGTCGAAGGAGCCCGAAGGCAGCCCGTCGATCTTGTAGATTTGCCGCAAATAGGCCACCCACTCGTCGATCAGGATCAGGCAGGGGGCACATTGCCGGAAAAGGGTCTCCAGAAGATTGGATCCGGGTGCAATCCCCTTGGCGTCATTTTCGGCGATCAAGGCGAAAGCTTCGGCTCCGCCCAATTGCCAAGCCAGTTCGCCCCAGGTGGTGCGAATTTGGGGACCGTTGGGGATGGTCAAGACATCCAGCGGCCCCCGTGCCGTTCCCACCAGCACCGCCCGATTGACCTTGGCGGGCAGGGTCACTTCGCGCTCGCTCAGCAACTGGTCCAGTCCGGGGAGATCTTGGGCCGAGGCGTGGCCCGCCATGTGATAGAGCGCCAACATGGAGTGAGTCTTGCCACCCCCGAAGTTGGTCTGGAGTTCCACCACCGAATCCCCACCCGTGTCGGTCAACCGCTTGGCGGCATTGACCAACAACTGACTGAGGCCCTCGGTCAAATAGGTGCGCGCGAAAAATTCCTGTGGGTTGCGGTATTCCGATGCGGCGCTGCCTTTATGAACCTTGCCCAAGTCGGCGGCAAATTCCGCCAGTTGCGCCGTGCCGTTGGCGACATCGTGGTAAGGTTCGACCACTTCGCGCCAAGACAACAGGCCCATTATGTGCGATTCCACCGAAATCTCAACACGCTGCGTCTTTTTCCGCTCTTCATTGCGCTGAAGTTCGGTGAACTTCGTGCGCAAAATCGTGTCGCGCATCTTGGTCAGGCGTTCTGCGGTGTCCTCCGCGCTGATGGAATCCATCAAACGCCGCAGGGTATCCAGGGCACGCTCCGCCGTATCGTAGGTGAATTGCTCGTTGTGGGCTAACTTGTTGCGAACATCGGCCAGCTCGTTGACCCAGGAGCGTTCTGTTTTCCCCAGGGCACCCTTGAAGGCTTCCGCCCAAAAGCGATCCATGGCCCCCAAAAGCGAGGCCTGATCCCAGGTGATGAGTCCCTGGCTGTTGGGGCGCAAGTTGAGCTTCTCGGCGGCTTGGAGCTGCCAAGGCGCGGGAAGGGCGCTTTCCAGCCGTTTTTCGACAAAGGGAGCCAAGGCATCGGGCAAAAGCTCCATGCCTTCGAAAACGAACTGGCGCATGCTCTTGCTCATGATGTGCTTCCCCCCAGACCTAAGGTGAATTGTTCTTTTGGCGTTTCTTCGTGTTTCGCCGCTTCCCGGAGCAGCTCGGACCAATCGGCAATCAGGGCATTGTAAGCCAGCGCTTCCTTGGAATCTTGCCGTTTGTTGGCACTGATATCATAGAGGCAATAGGCCAGGTCTTTCACCGCCTCCGCCTTATCGCCGATGTGGCGGAGCAGGTGGAGCGTGGTGCGCGACACGCCCTCTTTCTCGTGACTTCGCACCAGATGTTGACAGCACAACCAGACGGTCAGATGCCCTTCCTGCTCGGGGTCCCATTGGGCCGCCAGCTCCTCGCGTCGCAGGATGCGCACCTGACCGGCCACGCTCGCCACGATACCCGCATGTTTGACGCTTTCAACCGAAATGCCCCGCGCCTGAGCGATGGAGTTGGCTTTCCCGTATTCCCCGCCCTCCATGCCGTTTTGCGCGAACCAGGTAATGGCGAAGCGGGTATCGGCGTCGAATTCGCCTTCAATGCCCCCCAGATAGTCGTCCAGTTCGTGGTTGATCAGTTGGAGCGCCGTTTTCACCGACATGGGATGATCGCCGGATTCCAACACGACCTTATAGCGCGAGAACACCCCAATGCCCGGACCAATGGCCGATTGCGGCATGTCCGCCGGGGCGATGTTGGCCGCCTGAAGAGCGGCAATCGCCTTGGGCAACTCCGCCTTCAGGGCACGGATGAATTCGGCGCGCGAGGCGGCTTTCGCGGTGGTGGCTCTCTTGCGGCAGACCAGGACGACCGAATTGGCCAGCGCATTGGTTCCCGAGGCCACCAGACGATTGGCCATTTCCGTGCGCATGGGCCATGTCCCCACCACCGCATAACCGGCTGAAATCACCGCCTCAAGAAAGGTTGCCCATCCGGTCGAACTGATCCCCTCGTCTTTGATTTCGCTTTGTTTGAAGGCGTAGTAAATCGTCGCCGGGTAGTCATTGTGATTATGTTCGGCCATCCGTCGGATGACTTGGGTCATGCCCTCAATAAAAAACTGCTCGGCGCCTTCTTTTCCACCATGACGCGAGGCTATCGCGATAAGCTCCTCTGTCTTCGGTGTAGAAAGAACGTCAAAAATAGTTGGATAAATTGCCCGTAGATTAAGACGAAGCCAGCAATAGAAAAAATCAGAAAGAATTGAATAGGCAATATTATCATAATATGGTGGGTCTGTACTTATAACTATACTTTTTTTATAGTTTGCAGCTTGAGCATCTTGTTGAGTCTGAATGCCTGTGGCTTCTGGCTTAAATTTATTAATGACTTTCCAGATCCATTCGCAACACGATGACCAATTTCCGGTAGAGGAGGAAAAAGGGTTCCCCTCGGCAAAGTCCCAAGTCATGGGAATCGCTTGCCGTGAAAAAGTATTGCGGACGGTGGTTCGACTGGAATCCCATGTGCAAATAGTACTGCCAGCATCAGCGAGGCGATCTACCGCGAAGGCGAGATAGACGCTGACAGCTTCGGCGTAGGCTCGCGCGCCTTTTCCTCCACTTGCCAATGCCAAGCCATCATCGCTCCAACCGGCTTTTGTTGCGTCTGCTTCGATTGTTTTTTGTAATTTTGGAAACAGATCGGAAAAAGTTAATAAAGCATTTAACTGGCGATCCGTGAATAAATCTCCCCAGGTTGACAATCCATATGCTGAGCAAATCCCTCCTGTCATCTCTGCTCTTGTTGGGACTTTTCCAGATAAAATCGTCTCTCTAATTTCTTCTAATTTTATTTTATCCTGGAGATGATTTAAAACCCCCTTGTGCAATTCTGATGGGCTGCAATATACTCTGCCATTATTTCCTTCCGCAACAATTGCTATTAATTTTTGTCCGAGCCGCCCCGCCTTAGCTTCATCTCGAACATAATCTCTAGGAATAGATGAATTTGAATAAAGGCAGGAAAATCCCTTCGCTTTAGATGACATTGTGCCTAAACGAGCTGTCTCGAAGTCGGAGATCTGGAAAGGTCCATCCTTAATCGCAAAATGAATTGTTTTTTCATTTTTATCCACAGAAGGAACAATTATGACTTCCCTCCCGGCATAAGCAGATAGAACAAATGAACTAATCAAAGGCGTATGTGCCCCGGCAAAAGCCGGATCGGGACTTGAGACGGTCCGAGCCCAGATCCACGCAATGACCGTCCCCTTGCCACCGCCATGCGCTTGCGGCAGATCGACCTGGGGGTAGAGGTGGCCGATGCGCTCCCAGGCTTTTTCCCGCATCCACGCCCCATAATACCGCACATCCTCGGCCAGTCCTTCGGCGTTGCGATATTCGTTACGATCCTTGATGCCGGGATGGGCGGGAGGAAGGTTCTTGAACTTCGGCGGGATCTCGATCATCGCCTTGCCGATCATCACCGCCACCGGATTCAAGTCCGAGCCATAGGCAGGCAAGCCCAAACGTTGCGCCTCCAGGGGGATGGAACACCCGCCGGAGAAGGGATCGTAGATGGAGGGCAACACCTCGCCGCAGCTCTTACGGATTTCGTCCCGGGCTTCGTTCAGCACCCCCTCGTTGGTGGAATTTTCCCACTTCACCAACTTTTCGATAATGCCGAACAGGCGTTGCCGCTCGGTAATGATGGCGTCTTCGGTGGGAAACTGGTCGGGATGGCTGGAGGGATCATCCACCAGTTGCGCAAACAACACCGCTCGGCAAGCCGCCAAAGGCCGCCGTGCCCACCACAGATGCAAGGTGGAAGGGTGCCCATGCCGGATCGATTTTTCCCGTACCGACGCCGCATTGATCGCCTCCAGAGGCATGGCGACTTCGATCAACTTGGGCATAAGGCGTCTTCCGATTCGTAAGAGATGAAGGGGGAGAGGGGGGTCAAGCGGGTTCCCGGGACTTCTCCAACAAGCAGCCCAACTTGAACTGGATGGCCGCTTTCTCGAAGGAGGGTTCGTGCGTGTCTAAGGCTCCCCGGATATAGCGTGGTTCGTGCGCTCGACCCTCCTCAACCAACACCACGGCGAGGATATATTTTTCCGGCTCATGAAGCGAGGTGATGATTTCCTGGCGTGTGATCATCACGTTCTCGGCCCCGCTGACGCGTCCCTTGACCTCGATGAAGCGCCATTGCTTGGCTTTCGGATCGTAGGATTCGATATCGTAGCCGCATTTCTTCGCGGAAACATCCTTCGGCGTGTTGCCGAGTGTCCTTTCCGTGCTCAGGACGGCCTGCATGGCCGCTTGTTCGATGGCTTGGCGCGCTTGGGCGTCCGCGCAAAAGCCGGACGTCGGCGTCCCTGCGGTCAGCAGGCGCTTCGGAACGGCCACCATCCTGCCGCGCACGTGCGGCGCTTGGGAGGCAAGAATTTTCTCCTGCGCCAACAGGGTCATCCGTCGCTTCAGACGTTGCTGAAGATCGTCGGCGCGGCGCTGGGCGTTTTCCCAGCTCAGGCGCGTCTTTTTGCCCGCACGCTCTTCTTCCTTCAATTCCCCCGCTTTGAAATCCCAGTAGTTGATTCCCTTGGTCAGGCACTCCCGAACCTCTTGTTCGATCTTCTCGATCTCGGGCAAGCGGCGGGTTCTGACCTCTGTAATATGGCGGCGGGCCAATTCGATCGTGGCGAAGTCCTCGACCTGTTTCTCCAGTTCGTCCGTCAACCAATCCGTGTTCCAGAGGGTGAGGGCCAGGGCACGCTCCTCTGCCGTAGCGGGGTGCAGATCGAGATGAGGGGCAATTCCCGCATTGGCCGTGCGGCCTTGACGATCCACGGTGGCGAATTGCAGCCTTCGGGAAACAATATGCGGCCGATCCGTGGACATCCTTAGGCTGTCTTGGACACTGTGCTCCAGTAAAAAAATCGCCCTTACGTCGTCGGACGAATCCGCTTTGTCGACGAGGATCGCTCCTTGCTGCATCAAGGGTCCGTATCGCTCGCGGATCACGCTGAGGACCGCCTTGAGCAGGGGATGGCCGGGGCAGAGGAAAGCGGCCACCGGCTGTTGATGAATGTGGGTCTTCTCGAAGCAAATCCGCTCGTATTTGGGCTGCAACGGCGTGCGGAAACCGATTTGTCGGTCGCGGTCGCGCAAGCACAAGGGGACGTGGGTGATCTCCCATCGTCCTTCCTCCCGTCGTTTCATCTGACCGCCCAAGTGCTGGAAGGCCTCGACGAAAAAGCTTTGGATGTGATGGGGTTGGAGGCGTTGGGTCGCGGCACGCTCCATCTCCAGCCGCAATTCCTCGACCCTGGCTTCCGGCATGCTGTCATTGGTCAGGGCGCGCTTTTTGAGCAGCTCCACCAAGTGATCCTGATCGACCGCGCCATCAACCTTTTGGAAGAGGCTCGCCTTGGTCTTGGGGTCATCGCCATATTGGATCGCCTCGATCAGAAGATCCTTCAGCGCGATCCCTTCAAATAACGCACCAAGCACATCGAAAACTTGCCCGCCCAGGGCTTTGCGGGCTGTTTCTAGTTTTTCCAGCAATCGGCCATAGACTTCCCCTTCCCGGGTGTCAGCGGCCACCAAGTTCCACAAGTGGCAGACCTCGGTTTGGCCGATGCGGTGGATGCGGCCAAAACGTTGCTCGATCTTGTTGGGATTCCACGGCAGATCATAGTTCACCATCAAGTGACCGCGTTGCAGGTTGACACCCTCGCCGGCCGCATCATTGGCGACGAGAACAAGCAAATCCCGGTCCTGCATAAAGCGCTTGATGACATCCCTGCGGGCCTCGCGGCTTACACCGCCATGGATGACCTCCACCGCCTCGGGTTTGCCCAGTCGTGCGATGATCTTTTCTTGTAGGTAATGCAGTGTGTCTTTGGCCTCGGTGAAAATGATCAATTTACGACGCGCGCCCTCGGCATCAAGCATCAAATCGTCGTCGAGGATACGGCTAAGCTGCGTCCATTTGGCGTCTTCCCCAGCATGGAGAACTTTGAATGCTTCTTGCTCTAGTCGTTTGAGAGTATCAACTTCTTTCGACAACTCCTCAATGGTCTCGGAGGAACTTGCACCTGTGGAAATTTCGGCTTCTAACGTGTCAATCTCTTCTTGATCGTCGTCGAAAGCCTCCTCCTCATTCTCGGAAACAGGGAAATTGGGCTTCCATCCCTTTGCACTCTGACGCGCCTCGGTCAGTTCCTTCTCCAGTCGCTCGCGCCGTCGCCGCAGAGACTGGTAAATAGCCGCCGGCGACGAGGCCAGTCGACGCTGGAGGATCTGAAGCGCAAAACCCACCGTGTTTCGCTTCTTGTCCTCACCGGCGGCGAAGCGCAATACGCGATTCATCTCTTCGCGAACGTACGCGGTCACAGCGGTGTAAAGCGCCGCTTCCTTGGGCGATAACGGGTACTTGACGGTATAGGCGTACCGTTCGGGGAAAAGAGGGCTGCCATCGAAACGCCGCAAGTCTTCCTTCGTCAATCGCCGCATCATATCGGCCTTATCGGCGTTTTCGCGAAACCGGCCATCGAACCGGTCGCCATCCAGAAGAGCCATGAAAAGCTGGAAATTCTGCTCGCTGCCGCTGTGCGGCGTCGCCGACATCAGCAAGAAATGACGGCAAATTTGCCCCAATTTCTGACCAAGCTGATAGCGTTTCGTGTACTTGGTCTCACCATTGAAATAAGACGCCGACATGCGATGCGCTTCATCACAAATAATCATGTCCCACTCGCGAGATTGAATCAGCTTCTTCTGAAGCTCCTCATTCCGAGCCAGGGCATCGAGACGAACAATCAGATGGTCGTGATCCTCAAACGGATTCCCAGAGAGGGAATTCTCCGCCATATCATTGGTGAAGATATCAAATTTTAAATCAAATTTATCATTCAGCTCGTCCTGCCATTGTTCGACCAAACTCCCCGGTGCGACAATGAGGCACCGTTCCAGATCACTGCGCGCTATCAATTCCTTGATGAGCAATCCCGCCATAATGGTCTTGCCCGCCCCAGGATCATCCGCAAGCAGAAAGCGGAGCGGTTGACGCGACAGCATCACGCCATAAACCGCCGAAATTTGATGGGGTAAGGGATCGATAAGGCTGGTGTGGATCGCCAGATAGGGATCAAAATGATGGGCAAGCTCAATCCGGTTTGCCTCGGTGACAAGGCGAAACAGGGCGCCATCCCCATCAAAAGGCTGGGTCGGACTTTGTATCTCCAGGCGAGGCTCGTCCTCCCGATAAAGCGTTGCGGTGTTTGTGTCGCCCTTGTGATCACGGTACACCACGCTTATGGCTAGCCCCCCCACCCATTCCATCGACAGAATCTGCACCGCCTGTGACGAAACGATACCGTGAACCCTGGCCCCCTTGTGAATATCCTCAAGCGCAGCCATCACGCCCCCTTGCGTTCAACAGAGAATAACGGCGACGCTGGAAATCCTCTCCACAGCCGATAACAGGAATAGGCGAACCAACGGCTTTTCGCAATGCTGCCGTGGCCGGGGGAGGGACTGCCCCCCGTTGGAAAACGTCCTTCAGCCGTCTTGGTTTGTACCAAGGCGCTCTACGAGAATGATTTTTGGAGGCTTCTGCCGCTCTTGAAGCGCGTGGCTTTCCTGGGGTTTTTCCCGGAAAGTGGCGTCCCCTACGGGATTCGAACCCGTGTTGCCGCCGTGAGAGGGCGGTGTCCTAGGCCTCTAGACGAAGGGGACATCAAGGCTGGCGACAGCTATATGCAGAATACGCGAGAACAATGCAAGATATTTTTTAGAAATGGGCTCAAAAATAAGGCCGAAGCCGTCGGAAGCAAATCGATCTCAGGGTTCTCGCGAAAGACCTCCCCGCCGAGGGAGAGCCTTACGGCAACACGCCTAACCGCACCAATAGCGTCGGTATCTCTCCTTGGCCGCCGCGCCAGAGCGCCATTTCAGGGCCAATCCCTCCCGGATCAGGATCTCCCCTACGTCTTCTCCATCAACAAACAAGTTGATCAATCCACGCTTATACTTATCAGTGTACCCTTTTCCCGTCATCTCCACGTTCTGAGCATTCGCAATCAGCGCTTCGACTCGCTCTTTCGCTGCGAGTCCTTGGTTCAATTCATTCTGGCAACGTGCTTTGGAAACTTCTGGTGCATTGATCTTGAGCAATCGGAAATGCTGTTCGCCCACGCCGACGGTATCTCCGTCGATGACGTACATGCTTTCTTGAAGCTCATTACCAAAAGCGGGAGCGGGGCCAAAAACAGGAGCAGGGGCCAGGCCAAGGAGGAGAGCCGCCAGAACAACAACGAATCCCCAGCGCTGCTGTCTGTTCATCACGTTATGGCCCTATCCGACGAAGAGTTGCGGTGGTGCTTTGGCCTTCGACTAAGGCCGCTAAGATGATTTTTCCGCCCCAACTCATGACCTCGGCGGCCCCGACCACGGTGGAGAGGGTATAATCGGCGCCCTTCACCAGCACATCAGGTTTCAGAAGACGAATCAGTTCCAAAGGCGTGTCCTCGCCGAAGACCACCACCAGATCCACCGAGGCCAGCGAGGCCAAGACGGTGGAGCGAGCGGTCTCGGTTTGGATCGGGCGCGTCGGTCCCTTCAAGCGGGCAACCGAAGCGTCCGCATTAATCCCGACCACCAATTTGTCACAGGCATTCCGTGCCTGGGTCAGCAACGAGATATGCCCCGGATGGAGAAGGTCGAAGCAGCCGTTGGTAAAGCCGATCTTCCATCCCTTGCGTCGCCAGCGTTCGATGGTCTCGGCGGCGGTGAAGCGATCCAGCACTTTGTTTTCTGCGGAAAGCAAGCGGCCATGATGTAAGGCGGCGGTGACCTCGGCCGCATAGGCGACATTGGTGCCGACTTTGCCCACCACGATGCCAGCGGCGGTATTGGCGATCTGGGCCGCTTCCAGGGGCTTGGAGCCTGCGGCGAGACAGGCGGCTAGGGCCGCGACCACCGTGTCCCCGGCACCCGATACATCGAATACTTCCCGAGCCTGGGCGGGGAGGTGCTCCGGCGCTTCGGTGCCTTGCACCAGGGTCATGCCCTCTTGGCTGCGGGTCACCAGCACGCCCTCGACACCGCAGGTGGAGATAAGGTGGCGCGCGGCAGTGGTGATGGCCGCGTCATGATCCACCGGTAGAAGCGTTGCCTCGCGTAGTTCCTTGCGGTTGGGGGTCAGGAAGCTCGCGCCGCGATAGCGCTCATAGTCGTTGCCTTTGGGATCCACGATGACGGGTTTGTTGGCCTCGCGCGCCCACTGGATGATGGTTTGAATTAGGTTCGGCGTAAGGACACCCTTGCCGTAATCCGATAATACCACCGCTCCCGCCAAGGGGAGAAACTCCGCCACCCAATCGAGAATCTGCGCTTGGCTGGCCGAAGTCACCTCTGTCAACGTCTCGTGATCCGCGCGGAGGAGTTGCTGCACACCGGCAAAAAAGCGCGTTTTCACCGTGGTGCGCCGGCCCGGCTCGATCACCAGGCCGGGGAGGAGTTGAGGGAGATCCTCCGCCAAGGCACGAAGGCGTTCTCCAGGTGTATCATCGCCAAGAACCGAGATGAAGGCAGAACGAGAGCCTAGGGCTGCTAAATTGCGGACCACATTGCCAGCCCCTCCCAGCATCTCCGTTTCGCGCTCAATGCGGAGGACGGGGATGGGGGCCTCGGGGGAAATTCTGTCCACTGAGCCCGTGATGAAGCGGTCCAGCATGATGTCGCCCACGCAGAGGACAAGGGTGTCGCGTAAAGCTTCGACTTGCTCGGCGAGGAGCGAAGAGAGCACCATTCGGAACCTCGGGGGTGGGGAGGAAGGGAGAAGGGGAGAAGGGAGGCATCGGGGGGATCGGTGGGCTTACGCCCGGGGCTCCCGCCCCGTACCCCGGCTGAGGCCAATGCCCCAGACCCCCTTTTCTTTTGAAAAGTTAGTCCACGGATTCTTTTGAGGGGCGCGCCACACCGAAGTGGATGAAGTCCGTCCACGTTCTTTCCAAGCGTGAGAGAGTGGTAAAGGTGGTTTCCATGGCCCGGATGGTTTCCGCCTCGTTGCCCAAGGCCGTGGCGAGGTCGTTTTGCAGCTTTCGTACCGCGTTACAAAGGGTCATCCCCTTGTCGGTAAGTTTTAAGCGCACCGATCGCCGGTCATGCTGGGAGCGTTCTTGCATCAGGTAGCCACATTCGGTCAAGGCCTTGATGTTGTAAGAAACATTCGAGCCCTGGTAATAGCCACGGTCCTTTAGGTCGCGCACAGCAACCTCGTCTTCTCCAATGTTGTAGAGAAGCAGGGCCTGAACAGCATTGATATCGGTGATACCCATCCGGCGCGTCTCTGTGCGGAGAACGTCAAGGAAGTGGCGGTGAAGCCGCTCGATCAGGTGGACAGTACCGAAATAGCTCTTGCTCATGGCGTGCATCATAAGTGTAAAAGGTGGCAAAAACAACAGTTCTTGCAGCACCCCAAGCCATCGGCTTAAGCGGAAGGGAAAAGTCGTCGAGGAGGTTTTCACCTCCTCGACCATCCTAGGATTGGGGAAGGGTTATGTTCGCCGTTCCAAGATCATTTCCTTGATACTCCCGATGGCTTTCGCGGGATTGAGTCCCTTCGGGCAGGTTTTGGTGCAGTTCATGATGGTGTGGCAACGATAGAGCCGGAAGGGATCTTCCAGGTTATCCAGACGCTCCCCGGTGAACTCGTCGCGGCTATCATGAATCCAGCGCGCGGCTTGCAACAGAACTGCCGGACCGAGGTAACGCTCGCTGTTCCACCAATAGCTGGGGCAACTGGTTTGGCAGCAGAAGCACAGGATGCACTCCCACAGGCCATCGAGTTTCTCCCGCTCCTCGGGGGATTGCAGACGCTCCCCATCGGGCGGCGGAGCCGTCACGGTTTGCATCCACGGCTTGACGGAGGTCAGCTGCGCGTAAGGCAGCGTCAAATCCGGCACGAGATCCTTCACCACCGGCATGTGCGGCAGGGGGTAGATCTTGGCGTCGCCTTGGATGTCCTCAATGGGCTTCAGGCAGGCTAGGGTGTTGGTGCCATCGATGTTCATGGCGCAGGAGCCACAAATCCCCTCGCGGCAGGACCGGCGGAAGGTCAGCGTGGAGTCCACCTCGTTCTTGATCTTCAACAGCGCATCCAGCACCATCGGCCCGCAGGCATCCAGATCCAGCTCGAAGTTATCCACTCGCGGGTTTTCGCCCGAATCCGGGTCATAGCGGTAGATGTTGAAGATCTTCACACGTGTGGCACCGGGCGGAGCCTTGAAGGTCCGGCCGCGTTGAACACGGGAGTTGGCGGGCAGGGCAAATTCGACCATGGTTGTCTTCTCCTTCCCCTAGCCTCAGTAGACCCGCTTCTGCGGCTTGATGTATTCGACCTCGGAGGTCAGCGTGTAGGCGTGAACCGGACGGTAGTCCAATCCCACCTTGCCGTCGTGCACCCAGGCCAGGGAATGCTTCATCCAGTTGGTGTCGTCACGGTTCGGGAAATCTTCGTGCGCATGGGCTCCACGGGATTCCTTCCGAGCCTCGGCCGAGGCCATCGTGGTCAACGCGCAATCCATCAGATTTTCCAGTTCAAACGCCTCCACCAGATCGGAGTTCCACACCGTAGAGCGATCGGCGATCTTCAGCGACGACAGCGACGACGCCACTTCGGCCATCTTGGCCACGCCTTCCGACAGGGTCTTGCTGGTCCGGAACACGGCGGCATCGTTTTGCATGGTCTTTTGCATCGCCAACCGGATCTCGCTGGTGTGCAACGAGCCCTTCGCGGTACGCAACCGGTCAAACCGCGCCACGGCGAAGTCTCCCGCATCTGCTGGAAGCGGCTTGTGGGGTGTTCCCGCCTTCAAGGTCTGCTGCACCCGCAGGGCCGAAGCACGACCGAACACCACGATATCCAGCAACGAGTTGGTGCCCAATCGATTGGCCCCGTGGACCGACACGCAAGCGCACTCGCCGATGGCCATCAGGCCCTCGACCACGGCATCGGGATTCTCTCGGGTGGGACGCAACACCTCGCCATGAATGTTGGTGGGAATGCCGCCCATGTTGTAGTGAACTGTGGGCAGAACCGGGATCGGTTCCTTGGTCACATCCACGCCGGCAAAAATCTTGGCGGTTTCGGAGATGCCCGGCAGACGAAGCTCCAACGTCTCGGCCCCCAGATGCTCCAGGTGCAGATAGATGTGATCGTTTTCCTTGCCGACACCGCGCCCTTCGCGGATTTCCACCGTCATTGCCCGAGACACCACGTCTCGCGATGCGAGATCCTTGGCCGTTGGGGCATAACGCTCCATGAAGCGTTCTCCGGCGGAGTTGGTGACATAGCCCCCCTCTCCCCGCGCACCTTCGGTGATCAAGCAGCCGGAGCCGTAAATTCCGGTGGGATGGAATTGCACGAATTCCATGTCCTGCAAAGGCAATCCGGCGCGAGTCACCATGCCGTGCCCGTCGCCGGTACAGGTATGGGCCGAAGTACAGCTGAAATAGGCTCGTCCATACCCACCCGAGGCCAACACGACCTTATGGGCCCGGAAACGATGCAGACTGCCGTCATCCAAATTCCAGGCCATCACGCCGCGACACACCCCGTCCTGATCCATGATCAGATCAAGGGCGAAATACTCGACGAAGAACTCGCACGAATGCTTCAGCGACTGCTGATACAGGGTATGCAGAATAGCATGTCCCGTGCGATCCGCAGCGGCGCAAGCGCGTTGCACCGGAGCTTCGCCGAAATTGCGCATGTGACCGCCGAACGGACGCTGATAAATCTTCCCCTCGGGCGTGCGAGAGAACGGAACGCCGAAGTGTTCCAATTCATGCACGGCGGGAACGGCCTCACGGCACATGTATTCGATCGCGTCTTGGTCACCCAACCAGTCGGAGCCCTTCACGGTATCGTACATATGCCAGCGCCAGTTATCCTCGGCCATATTGCCGAGCGACGCGCCGATGCCGCCTTGGGCGGCGACGGTGTGGGAGCGGGTGGGGAAAACCTTGGTGATACAGGCGGTCTTCAACCCGGCAACGCCCATTCCCATGGTGGCCCGCAGTCCGGCACCACCGGCACCGACAACGACCACGTCATAGGTATGGTCAATAATTTTATAGCTGGCCATGCCCCTCATCCCCCCACGGCGACTTTAAGGATCGATACCGTCATGAAGACGGCCAGAAAAGCAGCGATAATCTTGCTGGCGATCACCGACAAGGACTTGGCAATCTCGCAATGAACATAATCCTCCACCACCATTTGCACCCCCAACTGGGCGTGATAGGTGATCATCAACACAGAGAGGATCATCAGCGAGGCATTGAGCGGCAGCTTCAACCAAGCCGCAAAGTCCGCATAATCGGCCCCCGCCAGATGGATCAGCGAGTACACCAGCCACAGCGACAACGGAACAAGAGCCACGGCGGTAACGATGGTGGCCCGGGCATGGGACGATCCGTCCTTGGCCGAGCCGAGACCGCGGGCTTGGCCCAGCGGAGTGCGTAGGGTCATTTCTGAAGCCCCCTTAGGACATCATGACGAAGGCGGCGATCCAGGTGATCGCCGTCAAGACGGCGCAAGACCCCAGAGCAATCTTGGCTGTGGTATAAGCGGTCGGGAGCTCGAAGCCCCATCCCGCTTCCCACAACAGATGGCGGATGCCGTGGCCAAGGTGGAAAAACAGCGTCACCGACCAGCCGAACAGGCAGAGCAGACCAAGGGGATGCCCCAAGATTGCTTGTGCCCGGGCGAAGGACTCGGGGCTGTGGGCGGCGCAACCGAGCCACCAGGCGAGAACCACCAATCCCATCACCAAGCCGACGCCGGTGATTCGATGGGCGATGGACATCAGCGCCAAAAGAGGCAGCCGATAGATCTGAAGATGCGGGGAAAGCGGGCGATTGCTCGTGCTCATGGCGATATTGCCCTCGGGAGGATCGACGATCAGCCTTAAATGGCCTATCCGTGTTTAACTGCTGACCGGCGGGAAGTCAACGTGCGATGGAGGACCCCCGTGCGATAACGCGATGAATCAAGAGGACGATCAACTCTCTGGGGCAAGGGAGCACAAGAGCCCCTTTGCCCCTGATCCCCTTTATCTCAGCAGCCTCGCCACTGCGGCGTTCTTTTTCCCAAGAAGGCCCCAATTCCCTCCTTGGCATCCTCTGCCGCCATATTGCGGGTCATGGCGTCTCCGGCGAGGCGATAAGCCTCCTCCAGGTCCATTTCGGCTTGGTGATAGAAGGTTTCTTTCCCAATCTGCAGCGCCACCGGCGATTTAGAAGCGATCAGCTCTGCCGCTTTGGTCACCACTTCATCCAGGGACTGCGCCGGCACCGCTTGATTGATCAAGCCCCACCGTGCGGCGGTTTCGGCGGAAATTGGAGTTCCGAGCAACAGCATTTCCATGGCCTGCTTGCGCCCCACCGCACGCGACAACGCCACCATGGGCGTGGAGCAAAACAGTCCGATATTCACCCCTGGCGTGGCGAACTGAGCCGTATCAGCGGCGAAGGCGAGATCGCACGAAGCGACCAGTTGGCATCCCGCCGCCGTGGCTGTCCCTTGGACTTTGGCGATCACCGGCTTGGGCAGGCGCACCAGGGCGGTCATCATACGGGAACACTGGGTAAAGAGTGCGGAGACCGCTTCGGGTCCGCTCAGGGCCGCCACTTCCTTCAGATCGTGGCCCGAGCAAAACACCGGTCCTTCCGCTGCGAGCACCACCACCCGAACATCTGGTCGCGGGACCACGGAGGCTACCGCACGTTCAATCTCGGTCATCAAGGCAGAGGATAGGGCATTGCGGGCCTCGGGGCGACGCAACGTTAGGGTCGCCACCCCGTTGTGACATTCCAGACTTAACATCTTAAGGGGACTCCCATTATCGATCCAGAACGATGGCCTTGAGTTTTTCTGGATCATCGGACACCAACTGAAGTGCGACGGTCCCGTTACTGGTGCGGATGAACAGCTCTCCACACCAAAGGCCTTCTTCGACTTGTATGGGGACGGAGATCTCGATGCGCGAGACCTCATCCACGTCCAAGCTGATAACGCGCGTGTCTTGCAAGGAAATGGACGCTATTGGTTTCACTTTCGCCTCTCTCCTGTCAAGCTCTCCGCCTCGCGTAGGCTTGCGCAAACCAGAGCTTTCGTCAATCCGTTCCTTGGCCTTCCTCCCCCAAGAAGAGAGAATTGTCACGGGGTCGCTGCTGCGGGCGAGGAGGCCGTCGGAGGACGCGCCTCGGTTTTCGAGGCGATCGTCGCATAAAAGGCACTGGCTCCGTCGTGCAAGGGCAGGGGAACGCTTCCCGGAATGCTCTCTTTTTTGGAGAATTTATCCAACACGGGGTGTAGCTTGGTCAGGGAGGAAAAGTTGGCATGCAGTGCCGTTAGGATCGCCTGAACGTCATCCGCTGACAGGCGCGTGGTGGCCACAAGCAAGGTCCGCAGTTGGAGGGAGGGAAGATCTTCCTTAATCTCCTCATAGGTTCCCCGCCGAATCGTGCTTTCCGAGAGCCACGGCAATTTCTTCAAGGCCCCCTCCAGATTTTTCCCTTGTACCAGGAGCGGAATCGCGTCGCAGGTTTCCATGGCGGAGATGACCTCGGGCATGGGATGGACGCCGGTAAAGAAGGCTGCATCAATGTTTCCGGCGCACAGTTCTTTCACTTGCTCTTCCAACTCCAATTCCACGGCGGGCGAAAAATCGGCGATGGAGAGCCCGGCAACAGAAATGACCGCCTCGGTCACGCCGCGCTGAAATGAGCCGGGACGCCCCACATTGACGCGCTTTCCTTTCAGGTTTTCCAGACTGGCCAGCTCGCTTTCCGGCCGCACCAACACCAAGACGCTTTCCCCATGCAGAGCCATCACCGTGCGGAGATCCCCCAGGCCAGCATCCTTCCCCTCCAAGGCGAGCGTCAGGGAGCGCGATTGCACCAAGGCAAGATCGGTCTCCCCCGACTTCAGCCCCGCCACATTGGCCGTGGTCCCCGAAGAGGGCACCACCGCGCACGCCATTCCCTTGGGGTGGTCCTTATTGAGAATGCGGCATAGGGCCCCGGCGGCGGGATAATAGTACCCCCGAACCTCTCCCGAACCGATCAACAAGGTCCGACGCTCGGCGGCCGCAGAGGGCGTCCCCATCAACAGCGGGAAAATCAGCAATAAAGCCGCGCTTGCCACGATCCCAATAGGTTTTCTTTTCACGGCACACCCTTAAGAGTTCCAAGCAAAAAACCGCCCATAGGGACAGAGCCTTGCCGCCTTGAGGAGAGACGAGTCCCCTTTTTGGAACCTCATCCGGTCCGGAAGGGTAACGCCAGAGGGGGGGCTTCGCACTACAAAAAAGTCGCATTTTTTTAAAAATTGACGCGATTTTGGGTTTGCTATCGACTTCAATGATGGTAACAATCGGTCCCTTCGATATGAGGACTCCGCCGTCACGAGGCGCCCCTTGACCCTGGGGGGCCTCTGCTCTACGGAAACAGGGGCTGGAAAAGAAGGATCACGCATGAAAATGAGGACTTTTCTAACGGGAATCGCCTCGGCCTTGATCTTCGTTCTGTGGATTTCCTCCGCAAGTGCGATCCAGTGTGTGCCCTACGCCCGAAGCGTATCGGGCATCAATCTGCGCGGGGACGCTTGGCGGTGGTGGGATGCCGCAGCCGCAGCGTCTTATGACCGCGGAAGGACGCCTCAAGCGAAATCCGTTCTCGTGTTTTCTCGTCAGGGGCATATGCGCTACGGTCATGTTTCCGTGGTGACGCGCGTCGTGAACAGTCGCACGATTCTGGTGGATCACGCCAATTGGGCTCCAGCGCGCTCCTCTGGACGCGGTGCTGTCACCGTTGCTGTTCCCGTTCTTGACGTCTCCCCCAACAACGACTGGAGCAGTGTTCGCGTGTGGTTTGGACCCACCGAACAGTTCGGCTCGCGAGTCTATCGTGTCCACGGGTTTATCTATAATCCCCATAAGGGGGGACGTGCTCCCGAGGCTACGCTCGCGGTCGAGACGATTCCCAACCCTGATGCTGGGGCTCGCGGGGGCAATACCGGTGGACATGGTAGCAAACTCATCCAGGCCAAGGCCTCGTCCGCCGCGATGGAAAACGCCGTCAAGACCGCCAAGCGTGTCTTCCGACGCAAGCCCAATCCTGTCGATGTGATGCCGTTTAACTAGGGCTTGTTCGCTCTTGATGCCCAGGAAATCTGCGGCAAGAGATATAGAGGGCAAGAACGGGGGAGCCGGGCGCACGTCGCGCCATGCGACCTGCTTGAGCGAGGGATATCTTAACCTGGTTTTATCCCCTTCTCGCGGATAATAGGCGATGGACGCGTTTGGGGAGGAAACTTGACACGGAAGAGGGGGAGAGCTATTTTCGGCACCTCTCTTGGTGTCGGTGGAGCGAGAAAAATCCTCGCTTCCGTTGTCATGTCCGAGCCAAATGCGTGACCATAAAACAGCGGATATGTGGATCCGCGTCAGATCCAGTAAAGGGTTGTTTTCCATGGACATCGCCGATCTTATCGTTCCGTCCGCAGTGATTCCGAACCTGCATGCGACCTCGAAGAAACAGGCCTTGCAGGAGCTGGCGAAAAAGGCGGCGGAATTGACCGGCCTTCACGAACGCACCATCTTCGACGTTCTGCACGAACGTGAGCGCCTGGGCACCACCGGGGTGGGGAACGGTATCGCCATTCCCCATGGGAAGCTCGCCGGGTTGGAGCGTCTTTGCGGCCTGTTCGCCCGGTTTGAAAAGCCGATCAATTTTGCCTCGGTGGACGAGCAGCCGGTGGACCTGATCTTTTTGCTTTTGGCCCCCGAATCTGCCGGAGCCGATCATTTGAAGGCCCTGGCCCGGGTTTCACGTCTGCTGCGCGACAAAGGCGTTTGCGACAAACTGCGTGGTACGGAAAGCGCCGAGGGGCTGTTCTCCCTGCTGACGGAATCCCCCGCGAGCCGTGCGGCTTAAAGGCTCTAGGAGCGTAAGCGGATGAGACGGCTTTATCACCACCAGCTTTGCCCCCTGTCCCGTAAAGTACGCGTGGTTCTGGCCGAAAAACGGTTGGAATTTGAAAGCATCTCCGAATTGGGGCGTGATCGGCGCGAGAATGAACTCAGCGACCGACCTCAGGAAACGCCTCTTTTGACCGAGGATGGGGGCATCGTCTTAATCGATTCCAGCGCCATCTGCGAATACCTGGAAGAGGTCTATCCCACGCCCCCCTTAATGCCCAGTGAACCCCTGGCCAAAGCGGAAACCCGCCGCTTGGTCGCCTGGTTCGATAGCCGCTTCCATAGCGAAGTCACGCTTAATCTGGTGGGTGAAAAGATCTATAAGCGACTGGTCCCAACCCATGGACAACCGGATTCGCGGAAAATTCGTTTGGGTTATGCGGCAATTCGCCAGCACCTGGATTATATCGCTTGGCTGGCGGAAAGCCGGACATGGCTCGCAGGGCCTCATTTTTCCTTAGCCGATATTGCGGCGGCGACCCAAATCTCCTGTATCGACTACATCGGCGATGTGCCTTGGGATAAGCAACCCCAGGTGAAGGAATGGTACGCTCGGGTCAAATCGCGCCCCGCCTTCCGGGCCTTGTTGACCGACTTGCTGCCGGGGATCCCCCCCCCTCGGCACTACGCCGATCTGGATTTCTGAGCCCCCTCCAAGGCGCTTCGGACGGCCCGCTCCAAAGCGGCGGGAAGGAAGGGTTTGTGCAGAAGGGGGTGGGCTTCAAGCCCGCTCCGTTCCACTTCACCCGCGTTTCCGGTGACGAAAAGGACGGCGACGTTTCGCTGGGCCAGAATCATCCGCACGGCGGCAATGCCATCGTCTCCCCCGCGCAGGCGCACGTCCGCAAGAAGGAGATCCAGGCTCTTCGCGGATAAGGCTTCAGTCACGGCATCGGCCGCATTATCAACCACGGCGCAAACCTCGCAGCCCATTCCCTCCAGTACCATTCTCAGTCCCATGGCGATGAGAGGCTCGTCTTCCATCACCAACACGTGGGGATGATCGTCGAATTGCATCATGGGCCATCCTCCTTGGTTTTACCACCCTGGATAGGGCTTTCGCCTACGCAGCGTAAAGAAGGTGAAGAATTCATCAGATGGTTACAGCGCTTGGAAATATAAAAATTCTTTCGTATCTACTATCTTGCGCTTTTTTTTACCCCTATCTATGCTTACGATCTTGATTGATTTTAGGGGGTCTGGTGTCATGATGGGAAAGGTTTTTACACGAAAAATCGTACTGGCCGTTGTTTTTTTCCTTGCATGGACGCAAGAGGGCTTTGCGTTGAAGACGGAGGAACCGTCCTCGCACATCGAAATATTTAAAGCAAAACGCCAACTCGTGGTTTATGACGGAAATAATGTGGTCAAGTCCTACCGGATTGGACTGGGGTTGAATCCCATTGGGCCAAAAAAAATCCAAGGGGATAGAGCAACCCCAGAGGGGACCTACACCATCACGCATAAAAATCAGCAGAGTAAATTCTATCTCTCTCTGGGAATTAGTTATCCCGGCGTTTCCGATGCCGAGAGAGGTCTTAAAGACAAGATCATCTCCCAACAAGAATACAAAAATATTCTCACCGCTATCGCTGAGAAAAAAACACCTCCGTCAGGAACACGGTTGGGAGGGGAGATCTTCATCCACGGAAAAGGATCGCAACGAGATTGGACGTGGGGCTGTATTGCTCTCGACAATGCCGATATGCTGGAGTTGTTCAATACAATTTCCGTGGGAACGTCCGTTACGATTCATCCCTAGGCTGCCAGCGCTCGTCAGCGGTGGGCGTGTCCAGGCGTAGGGGTTTCCGCTTGGACGCAGCGGCTTGATTCATCGGCAGAGTCGAGACGAACACGATGTTGCTCGGGGCCTCGTAGGTGGCGCGGAGACGCGCCACCCAGGCGCAGAGTTCGTGCCGGATGGCGTCGCGATCCCCGTTCTCGTCGTCGTTCAGGATGACGAAGGCCGTCAGCAGGCCCTTTTCCACCCGCAGCTCCACGTCGCTCACCTTGGGATAGCAGGCGAGGATGGAGCGCACGGTCGCAAGGACAAGGGGCTTGCCCTCGACCTCAACCCATTCCTCTCCCGAACCCTCTGGCCCTGAGCCTTCCTGGGTGCCGAGGGGATTGGGCCAGACATAGCCGTCGATGTCACGCAGTCCCAATTGTCCGGTCATGACCCATCCCGACGGGGTTCGCCCCCGCATCAAGGCCGCTCCCTTCCAGTGGTCGAGAAAGGTTCCCGGAGCCCCAGGAGCCACCGCTAGCATGCCGCAGGTTCCCGGAGGCAAGGGCGTGCCTTCTCCATCGATGGCGTCAATGACGATTCCCGGGGCCGCTCGCCCCGGAGAGGGCTGGCGGAGTTCCATGACCGTCTCGTTGTTGGCGGCAATGGCCCCAGTTTCCGGGCCACCCCAGAGGTCGTTACAGGCAGCATCGAACACCTCCATCGCCTGCTCGCGCACGCTGGCCGGCAGGGGGGTGGGACCGGCGGCAATGACGCGGAGGATGGGGTGAGGAGCGAGTCGTGCCGCCTCGGTCAGGGGACCGAGGAAGGACGTGGGGATGTAGGCGACTCGGACCCCGTGACGCCCCATCACCGCCAGTTGCTCGGTCAGGTCCGCTGCGGCGGAGTGGGCCACCACGGGCGTTCCATGATGCCAGGCGGCGAGGATGCCCCAAACCAGGCCCTCGTATCCCATCCACTCGGCGGGGGTCCAGAAGATATCGCCAGCCCGAGGAAAGAACCCCAAGGCGAACTCCACTGCGGGGAGGCTTCCCAGCAGGGTTTGGTGAGCGTGCAGCACGCCCAGAGACGAATCCACCGCATAGGGCGAATAAAACAGAAAGGCAGGATGATCGAGGGGAGTCACCGCTAGGGAAAAAATCTCTGACGCTTGGTCCAGAGCGGGCCACAGGGTATCGTCGAAACCTTCGTTGTATTCGGCTTCCTCTTTGGGATCGGCGATCAAGACGGATTTCAGGGGACCAATGACGGCCTCCACCGCCCGCAGACGCGGCACCACGGATTGGGACACCACCGCAAAGCTCGCGCCGCAGTCTTGGAGCCGCCATGCCAGGGGCTCTTCCCCCAGGGTGATGGGGATGGGAACCGCAACGGCGCCTAATTTCAGTACGGCCAGCAGGGTGATGGCCGCTTCGATGGAGGGGCCAAACGACACCACCACCCTGTCCCCCAGCTTCACGCCTCGGGCCGCCAGCACGTTGGCCAGACGGTTGGAGAGCTGCTTTAGCATCAGGAAGGTGTAGCGCTCCACCAGGCCGTCGGGGGTTTCCACCGTCAGCGCCGTGCGGTGACCATCGGCACCGCTGATGGTGTGACGATCACAAACGTCGAAGGCGAGGTTGTAAACCTCCGGCAGGTGCCAGCGAAAGGTGCGACAGGCCTCCTCGTAGCTGCGAGCCAGCTTTAGCATCGGGTCAGCCTTCCAGTGGCATGAGTTCCTCGAACCACAGATAGGTATCCATATCATCGAGAACGACGCCATCAAATCCCAGATCCACGATTCCCGCCAAGTATTTCCCCACCAGTTCCTTCCATTTGGGATCGGAGATATCGGTGATGAAGCTGCCAGGATCTTCGGGCACAGGGGCGAAGAGGAATGGTGGAGACCCGGCTTGCCAGTCTTTTTGCCAATACCAGCGCCAGTCATAGGCTTTTCCCACCGGCAACACCGCCAGCACCAGCCGCGGCACGCCCAATTCCTTAAATTTCAAGCGATGGATGTCTTCCTTGGTCAGCGGGTCAGTCCCGCCATGGCTGACATCGATCAGCAGCAAATCCTGGTTGGTCCGGGACAGGGCCGAAACCCACTCTGGCCGGGTGGTGAAGGAGTCCGAGCGCAGCATGGGCAACCAATTGCGCACGGCACCCAGGGTGGTGGTGGTTTTGGCGTTCTCGTAGCGCGGGCGACCTGCAGGAAGCAGGTTGAATTTTCCCGAGCGGTCGGTGGTGATGAAGCTTAAGACGCCGTCCACATCGGATTCAACGGCGGCTTTCTTGGCGTCATCCGGGGTAGCGCATTGCTCCATGGAGAACAGGGGCCGCCCCATCCCTTGGAGGGCGTCGATGGCGTAGAGTTGGCGGCGCTGGCGTTCCTCTCGTTGGGCTTTGTGACGCAGCTCGGCGGCCCGACGCAGCTCCTCCGCCGGGTCTAAACTGAAGGGGCCGTAAGGATTGGGGACGGGGGGGCGCTGAATGCCCTTGGCTTTTTCCTCGGCCAGGATGCGGTCATAGGTTTTCCGGTCCTCGATGGCCTTGGCGAGGGGGATGCCGAAGGCATCCGGACCACAGTAGATGTTATCCAGAATAATCCCATCCAGGGCCTTCATGTAAGGACGAAAGACCGTCCCGAGGGGAAGGCGTTTCTCGAAGGTGAGGCCTTGAGGGTCGCGAAAGTCCTCCCATTGAACTTCCCGCTCGCCCTTGACCACCAGTTCGACCGAATTGCGAATCAGGACCAGGAAGTTTTTGTTGCGCTTCTTGGCGTAACTGGAAAGTTCTACCACGATAGCCCGAGCGGCCTCGCGGTGATTGGGGATTTTCTCGATGGGAGGAGGGACCCAGTCCTTCGGCTTTTCCAGCGCAAGAGCAGGGAGAGGGGGGAGGAGCATGCCGAGGAGGGTTAGGAGGAGCGTCAGGAAAAAGACAAGGGTGGGCTTACGCCCGGGGCTCCCGCCCCGTACCCGGGCTGGGGCGATGCCCCAGACCTCCTTTTTTTTCATCGGTTTTGTAGGAGCCACTTAGCCCTCGCATATTTTGTTCCGCACAAGATCACCCAAGGCTAAGCAACACGTCAACCCCGGCGATTCAATCCCGTATAAGGCGACAACGCCTTGTGCCCCATGAGTCGCAGCATCCTGGACCTGGAAATCAGCCTGAGGCTCGCTGGGGCCGTGGATTTTGGGGCGAATGCCCGCCATTCCGGGCTCTAGGGCTCCGGCTGGAAGACTAGGCCAGTAGCGCCGAATCGCGGCGCGGAAGGACTCAAGTCGGTTGGGGTTGACGGCATAGTCAGGGCTTTCGATCCACTCCACATCGGGGCCGAAGCGCCCTCTGCCCGCCATGTCGAGGGTGTAATGGATCCCCAAGCCCACCTCGGCCGGAAGGGGGTAGATCAAGCGTTGGAACGGCATCCGTCCGGTGAGGGAAAAGTAGTTGCCTTTGCACCAGTATTCTTGGGGAACGCGGTTGAGGCCCAGGGAACGTGCTACTTGGCAGGAGTTCAGACCGGCGGCGATGACCACCGTTCGGGCACGGCAGCGGAGGGACTCCGCTCCGGAGAGACGGAGTTCGACGCCATCAGGGGTTGCTTTGCCTTCCTCCACCTTGGTGGCGAGGACGAGGCTTGCCCCATGGGCTTCGGCATCTGCGAGCAGCGCCAGCATCAAGGCTCCTCCGTCGATGATCGCCGTCGAGGGAGAATAAAGCGCCGCCAGGCAGGAGAGTTGCGGCTCCATGCTCATGGCCTCCCGGGCGGTGAGGGGGCGCACGTCCTCGATCCCATTGATACGGCCTCGGGCGAGGAGGCTCCACAACTGGATTTCCTCCTCCCGCGAGTTGGCGACGATGAGTTTCCCGACGGGCTTGCAGGGAACGCCATACTTCTCGGCAAAGGTGCGGAGCATCTGGTTCCCGCGACGGCACAAGGCTGCGCGCAAGGTTCCCGCGACATAGTGCATGCCCGCATGGAGCACTTCGGAATTGCGCGAAGAAATACCGGTACCAATGGCCTTGGCTGCTTCCAGGATCACCACCTCTCGCCCGGCTTTGGCAAGGGCTCGGGCGATGGCGAGGCCAACAACACCGGCTCCGATGACGACGCAGTCCAATTGCTCCATATCCGCCATTGCGCTCTCTCCCTCTGCCCTAGTGGCCTTCTTTAGTATAGCACGGGAGGGCGGGGGAGAGCGAAAAATTGCCCTAGGTCTTTGGCAATCCCCTCTCCGCCAACATCGGTAGTTGACCCAAACGCAGGTCCGTTTTATAGACTCTCCTCATCCCAAGGAGCATCATGGACAGCCTGGATCATAGCGCCCCCGCACCCCCCATGCCTGACAAAGACGTGCCCGAGATACAGACTTCTTCGAGCCAGGCCCCTTCGAGCCAGGCCCCTTCGAGCCAGGGAGGGGTGGTGAAGCACTCTTACACTGTTACCTGCTCGTCGGCTTTCCGCGATTCGCTGGAGGCTCTGGCGGCGAGACGGGGTGTCAATGTGGGAGATATCGCGCGTTCGGTGCTGTTGGTCATTCCCGCTTCGGTGATCGCCGATTTTCCCGATCCCGGCGATCCTCCGGCGGAGGATCGCGAGACGGTGGTCCTGAAGTCCGGTCCGGCGCAGGGGCGGCCTTGGCGTCGGAAGCCCAGGCTCCAAGTCCGCATGACTCCGGGGTATGACCCTCTGGTGATCCGTCGCGCCTTGGCGCTGGCTCTGTCCATGGATCGGGGCGACCGTCTGGTTCGGCTCGAGGATACCCGTGCGCTCCCTCCACCGCCCCCTCCACCGCCCCCTCCGCCTCCGGAAAATACCGCAGCCTTGGCTGCTGCGCACGAGGAGGTGGAACGCTTGAAAGCTCTGGTGAGCGTTCTCGCCTTCGATCCTCTCCCGCGAGGCATCGGCACGCGGGAGGAAGCCTTGCATGTTCTTGGGTTTGCTCCGGGGGCCAATCCCGATAAGCGGATGGCTCGGGCGCGGTTTCGCCTCTTGGCGACGATTCACCACCCCGACAGCAATTATGGGAGTCATGTTCGGATGAGCCAGTTGAATCAAGCCATTGAGCTTCTCAAGGGTTAGGGCGCGCTTCTCAAGGGTTATACCGATTGGAATGACCTCGTGCGGTGAAAGAAAAGGGGGTCCGGGGCAATGGCTCCGGGCGGGGTATGGGGCGGCAGCCCCATAGAGCAGGCCAGCCCCCCAGGATGCGGAGGCTTTG
>JAVBJO010000165.1:0-15790 GCA_031546925.1 Rhodospirillaceae bacterium | reverse complement strand
CCGACCCCCAACAAAAACCCCCGAAAAAATCGGGGTTTTTGTTGGGGGGTCGGGGGGGATGGGTTCAGGGCTTGCGCCGGGGCTGCCGCCCCAACCCCCGCCCGGGACGATGCCCCGGACCCCCTTCTCTTTCAGCGTAATAGGCACGTTCCAACAATCTTCATTTTATTACAAATTTCTTCACTTTTTTATCTGCGTCTGCAATTTCTTTCTTGCTCATTTCTGATTTTATCTTCTCCAACCCAGAGAAGACCAGTTTCGCCTCTTCGTTTTCCCCTTTGCGGGTGAAGATTTTCTCGGCCACCGCGTACATCACATACGCCTGCACCAGATCTTTTTTCACGCCCCTTCCTGCGGCCAGCATCGTTCCCAAGCTGACTTGCGCCTTGGGATTTCCCTGTTCTGCCGCTTTGTTGTACCAGTGAGCGGCCTCGCGCAGGTTGACCGGAACGCCCTTACCATTTTCCAACAGGACGCCAAGGGCGAATTGCGAGCGATGATCGCCTTGCTCGGCAGCTTGGCGGTGCCATTGAGCGGCCTCGGCAAAGTTCTGAGTCACACCTTGGCCACGACTGAGCATCAGCCCCAGGTTGGTTTGGGCGTAGGGATAACCTTGCTCTGCGGCTTTGCGGTACCATTGGGCCGCTTGAGGCAAATCCCGAGCCGTCCCATGGCCGTACTCATAGATGACCCCAAGGTTGAATTGCGACAAGGGATCGCCTTGGTCGGCGGCCTTGCGGAACCACTTCGCGGCCTCACCCCAATTTTGGGAGAGCCCCTGCCCCGAGGCATAAAGCCCCCCCAAATTGAACTGCGCCCGAGGATCGCCCTGTTCCGCCGCACGCCGGGTTTCCTCGATGCGTTTCTCATCCGCCGTCTCGGCCAAGGCTGCGCGAGGAAGCGCGAGAAGGAGGCAACTCAACACCAGGAGAAGGAAAAATCGACGCATGGGGAATCCTTTGACCAGGACGCATATTGGCATGGCCACCCTAGCCGTGTTTATGTGTTGCGGGAAGAAGATGTCGTTGCACTTTTTCTAAGGAGCAGCCTTTCCGTGTCAGTATGCGCCTCTCTCGCTGCGATTGTTGGGTCGAAGAACGTTCTGACCGACCCCCTTGATCTCCACCCCTACCTGGAGGAGGAGCGCGGCCTGGTCCGAGGAACCGCCCTAGCGGTGGTGCGTCCAGGCTCGACCCAAGAGGTCGCCGCCGTCGTTGCCGCCTGTGCCCAAGCGGGCGTTGCCATGGTGCCCCAAGGGGGCAATACGGGACTGTGCGGCGGAGGCGTTCCCCATGGCAACGCGGTGGTGGTCTCCACCGAGCGGCTCACCCGCATTCGCGCCATCGATCCGCTGGATTTCTCCCTGGTGGCGGAGGCCGGATGCATCCTCGCCACCGTCCAAGCCGCAGCAGAGGCACACGATCGACTGTTCCCCCTCTCCCTGGGGGCGGAGGGCAGTTGTCGCATCGGAGGCAATCTCTCCACCAACGCCGGCGGAATCGCCGTGTTGCGCTATGGGAATGCGCGGGATCTCGTCCTGGGGCTCGAAGTCGTCCTCCCCGACGGGCGGATTTGGGAGGGCCTGCGCGCCTTGCGCAAGGACAACACCGGCTATGATCTCAAGCACCTGTTCATCGGGGCCGAAGGCACCTTGGGAATCATCACCGCTGCGGTGCTCAAGCTGTTTCCCCTCCCCAAGGAGCGCGAAACCATGCTGGTGGCACTGCCGCAGGTGGAGGCCGCTCTCGCCCTCATGGCCGAGGCCCAAGTCACCGCCGGAGACGCCCTCACCGCGTGCGAGATTTTCCCGCGCATCGCCCTCGATCTGGGGCTCGCTCATTGTGTGGGCGTGCGCGATCCCTTCTCTCAGACCTACCCGTGGTATCTTCTGCTCGAAGTCTCCTCCGCGCGGGTGGGCGGGGTCAGCGGCATCCTGGAAAGCGTGAGTGCCCAAGCCCTCTCTCAAGGCCACGCCCTCGACGGCGTTCTCGCCCAGTCGGAAAGCCAACGCAAAGCCCTGTGGCGACTCCGAGAGGCCATTCCCGAAGCGCAGAAGCGGGAAGGGGCCTCCATCAAGCACGATGTTGCCGTCCCCCTTCATCGCGTCCCCGAGATGATCCGCCGCTGCCACCAAGCCGTGGTCGAGGCCCTCCCTGGCGTCCGTCCCGTCCCTTTTGGCCACATGGGCGACGGAAACATCCATTTTAACCTCTCCCAACCCGTCGGCGCCGACCCCCAGGCCTTCCTCGCCGAATGGGGACGGATGAACCGCATCGTCCATACCATTGTGGTCGAAATGGGCGGAACCATCTCGGCGGAGCACGGAATCGGACAACGCAAAATCGCCGAACTCGAGCGCACCAAAAGCGCGGTAGAACTCGACTTGATGCGACGGATCAAGGCCGCCTTGGATCCAAAAGGACACATGAATCCGGGGAAAATTTTTTCCGATTCCCCTTTTGGATGATCCACTAAATCCCTTGCCTCCCGAAAAGCGACAGGAGTATCAATGGAAGTTAAGAACTTCGGGGGAAACAGGGAGATAACGCCATGCTCGGACCTGCCGAAATTCGGGAAATTCTCGAAGCCTTGAACCAACAACTCGGCGAGCAAGATAAAAATGCTCTGCCGCGAAGCGCCTATATCCTGCCCCAGTTCATATGGGGACGGGCGCTGCTCCATCGGGATGAACCCGAGAAGGAGAGGCCGCAGCGGTAAGGGCCACAGCGGGAAGGAAAGAGAAGGGCTTGCGCCGGGGCTGCCGCCCCAATCCCCGCTTAGGGCGCGATGCCCCGGAACCCCCTTTTCTTTCATCGCTTGACCGCCCCACGCCCCGCTTGATAGCCTCAACCCTGAGGTAAGTTGAAAATATGGCTTACCTTGGGGGTTTAGACGCCCTCTTCTAAACCGGTCAAATATTTTGGCCCCCTGCCTACTCCTCGACCGTATTCCTTTACGGTCGGGGAGGCGGTGGCGTATGTCCAAGGCGAAAGCCCAAAGGCTACCGCAGGCCCTGGTTTAGAGGCTTGTCTAACTCCCCGATCACCCCCTTTGCGGATTCGCCGCAAAGGTTCCTGCGGCAAGAGGGAGAGAGAGCCTTGAGATACGCCACAGAACAAGATTTTTTCGCCGCTCTGGAAAGAGCCTTTTCCACCGTTTTAAGTCTGGAATCGATGTTCTTTAAGATCCTCGTCGTTGGCCGAGGGTATGAAGAAATGAATGCCTTGTTCGCCGATCCTGGGATCAGATTTTCCCAGGTGGGCTATTTATCTCAGGCCCCGCACCCCGCTGATTTCTACCACTGGATTGTCATCGAGCACCCCTTGGCGGAGGAGTCTGCCTCTATGACGGTGCGGCAGTTCTTCCCCACGCCTTCGGCCCCCGCCCCTCTCGTCTTGGTCTTTGCCGATGATGTCGAGCGTGCACGAGAGGAATTGGGACATTTGAAGCATGTTTTTATAAAAGAAGGATCCTCCTCTCGGCTTCTGTAACGTTTCGACGGAAGGCGAAAAATAAAAACACCGCGCAGAAGACCGTGATGACGAAGGGCCTGCGCTCCTTCCTTGTTCAGGCCCGCCCGATGGTCGCTGCGGCCAGCAGCGGCAGCATCGCCTCGGCGACGCCTTTGGCCGATGCGGGGTTCTGGCCCGTTACCAATCGTTCACTGACAACGACCTTCGGCTGAAAATTTGGTGCTGGAAGATGTTTGGCACCGCGCTTTTCGAGCGTATCCGCCAGTAGGAAGGGCACTGTGTCGTATAGACCCACGGCGCGCTCCTCTTCGTTGGTGAAGGCCGAGACGTCTTTGCCGTCGACCAGATAAGGGCCATTGGAGAGCTTGATGTTCACGAGACCTGCAGGCCCGTGGCACACAGCGGACACAATTCCACCCCGTTCGTAAATGCGCGAGGCGATTGCGGCGAGGGCGGCATTGTCGGGGAAGTCCCACATCGTCGCGTGGCCACCGGCATAAAAGATTGCGACATACGCGTCAGGATCAACCTGTGATGGCCGTTTGGTGGTTTCGGTCGCCTTACGTAATTCAGGCGTGGTCCAGAATGCAGCATTCACCGGATCATCGAGGTCCAGCCCATCGACGGGCGGCTTCCCACCCTTTGGGCTGACAAAATCAATGCTGTAGCCCGCGTCTGTGAGCACTTTGTGCGGATGCGTGACTTCGGACAGATAGAAGCCACTGGGGGCCGCATTTTGCGATGATTCCGGACCTTTTCGGTCGTGGCTGGTAAGGACGAAGAGGATGCGTTTTGACACGGGAGAGGTTCCTTTGCGTTGTTTGTGCGCCTCAATTCCATCTGCGGATTGATGCTTACGAAAACATCTGGCGAAAGTGCCTGGAGCCCTGCATTTTGGAGCAATTGATTTGCGCATTAAAATGCCTAAAATAGGCAAACACTTACCCCAAAATGGACTAAATAAAATTGCGCAACGATGACCTTAAGGTTTTTGTTCGCATGGTCGATAGCCACTGGTGTTTGCCTATATTTCCTTGCGCGAAACCTGGGATGCATGTGTCGAGGACGGTCCGCACGCGACCCTCTGAAGCTGGCAAGGGGACGTTCCAAACGGCCTTATACGGTTTGGGATGAGTCTTTACGGTAAAAGAAAAGGGGGCCCGGGGCCATGGCCCCGGACCCCCTTTTCTTTTACCGTAAGGACTCATCCCAAACCGTATAAGGCCGAGCATCGTCTATTTCCTCCGCGCGGCCACAGCCGCAAAATCCGGTTCGGGGCACGTCCTGCCAAAGGTCGTGGCGAAAGGAACGATCGCGCCTTCCCGCACATAGCGCCGGTAGAGCGCTTGAGCTTTCTCCTCCTGGCGCGACTGAAACATCCAGCGGGTGGCGTGGCAGAGCACCGCAGCGAAGGCCTGGGAGCGGGGCGGAAGTAAATCCGCCGCCCGTTCTGCGTGTTCCACGGCGATATAACGGTAATGGTAGCGTTGGTTGATTCTGGGACGGCTCTCCTTGAAGAGCCAGCCTTCCCCCCAAACTTCGTGCCTGAGTTCCCCAATACAGCAGTCAAATGACCCGTTCCAAAAATGGTAGTCCGGCGCCCCTTCGGTTCCCATCATCTCCATGCCTCGGGATCGAGCCAGAACGGCAGCCCGATACCAGGTCTCGGCTTGGGTGATGGGGGGAAGGCCGCGTTGTTTGGCCTTATCCAGGATAGCGGCGTAGTCGATAACGTTTTGGCGCGTTTCGGGATCCCGAAAATAGTCCAGGGACTGAGCGAAGCGCTGGTCCCGGACCAGCCTGCGGGCAAGGAGATCGCGCAATTCCACCTCCACATCGAACCATTCGGAAGGCACGGACGAGTCTTCTCGGTCGAACTCCTTCTGCAAAGCCTCCACGGCATGGGGAAGGGGATCCTCGCCGGCGTTGGAGAACGTCCGGTAGGCCTCCACATCAATCCCTCTCACTGTCCTGGGACCCAGAGCCAAGCGATCCGCCACGGATCGCCGGGTCAGGATGTCCCTGACTTCCTCCAAGGTATCCCCGAAGCGAGGCTTGTTTTGGTGCGTTTTGCGCCATCCCCACGGGTCGACATCCTCCCAATAAAGAAGACGCTGCGCCCTGACGGCGACACGCGGCCGTCCGGCGACGAAAGCCTCCAGCGCCTCGGTGCTCAGGAGGCCCTCGGCGATGCTGACCGCATCGTTCCAATATCCCGTGGACATTAAGACATTGAGGGCAACAGTATAATTGCGGTCCTCTAGGGCGACGGCGGCCCACTCCCCCACAAGGTGGCCTTGCGTGAGCAGGGAAGGACCGATGAGTTCCTCCTTCGCCGCGAAGACCTTGGCATAGTGCTCGGCGGCAAGCGTCGTATCGCCGGTCTGGAGGGCAAGCCGTCCGGCGACCCAATGGGCGAGGCTTCCCTCCGACTTGGCCACCAAGCGCCGCGCCAGATCGTAGTCCCCGCTCCGATAGGCCAAGGCCGCCAGCTGATCCAGGTTGGGAATAGGTTTGGTTTGATCCCGGACGGCCTCGCCGATCAACGCGGCGATCAAACTATAGAACGGCTGTCCTTCCTCGGATTCCTCACCTGGGTCCTGCCAGTCCTTCCAGCCCTTGCTCCCTTCCGACAACACGTTGACAATCAAGACCTGCCGCAGAAGAGGATGACGCGCCGCCGCGTCAAGAACCTTGGGGTTGTGTCCCAGTTTTTGCACCAGAATCCGGACCGAAGGGTAATCCTCCAGGCGAAGGTAAAGCTCCGCCGCAGCGGCCATGGGGGAAATAAATGCTTCCTCGGAGACCGTGCCGGCGATGAACTTCTGCCGAAGTGCCCGCCCCCGATCCAAATGATCCTTCGCTTCCCAACCCAAGTTCTTCTTGACGCTCTTATAGGGATCGGGAGCGCCTCGGAGCACCTGTACGCGCGCTTGCGTAAGGGCCGCGAGCGCCATGGAGGGATCCTGGGGTGCGTCCTCGGCATGGAGGTTCGCCTCTGCGATATCCCCCAACATGAGCCATGTCGGAGCCACGTAAAGGCGGTTTTCCGCCCCGGGTAGGCGGAGGATTTCGTGGAAGTGCTCGATCGCCTTCTCTTCGTCGTGAAAACGCAGAGCCTCCCCGGCAATGTAGTGGCGTAAGGCCAAAGGCAAGCCTGCACTGGCCTCGAAGGGGAACGCAATGTCCTCGTCCTTCCGGATGGCAGCCAGAATTTCGACCTGGTTTGGCGATAAATCCTCGCTTGCGAGCCATTCGGGTATAACGTAAGGGCGAATCTCTTCTCCCGACAGGCGAAGAATTGCGCGGAGGTGCTCCGCAGCCTCCTCCTGTTTTTGGTCTTGGTGGTCGAAAATCTTCCAGGCGACATAGTGGCGCAGCGCCAGAGGCAAGCCCGCTCCGGCCTCGAAGGGAAATTCGAGATTCTCTTTGCTATCGGCCAGGATCTCGAGCTGGCTTTGGGACAAGCCCTCGACCTTGGCGAAGAACGCGTCCGTGTCCGACGGCCCCCTGAGGATATCGTACTGCCGATAAGACAAGCCGGAGAAGCTGTCCTTGTCCTCGGACACGAAAAGAGGAAGTGTCTCCAGCGGTCCCAGTTCAATGGCTTTTAAGCCCACCTCGAAATTATAGGCGATGGGGTTCGCAAACAGCGCCGGGCGATTTGCGAGCACGCTGATCGGCGTATCGATCCCACAGGCGAGGGCGAGCCCCGCGATAGTTCCCCATGCGACAATCGCGCCCAACCAACGGTTCCGAGGCCCCAAGCGTTTAAGGCTGAACATCCACATCTTTTGCCTCCAAGGTACACCGCGCCCAACCGACGGTGAGGCGCCGGCGCTCGTGAATCATTCCATCGTGACCGGGAGTCAGCACCAAGGCGGGGCCGCTGGGGTCGAATTCATAGTCATTGGCACCGTCTGCCAAGATACAGTCGCGGGGCAAGCCCAACCGGCGCGGCAAGCGGACATCGTTCTGCCCGGGGTTGACCAGGGCGAAGGTCACCATCCCGGCGATGGAACTTTTCTCCACCCGCACCTCCGCGCCGCCTTGAGGCATCGCCCCCGCGATCAATCCCCGCAAGGTGGCGAGACTCCACGCTCGCCGGTCCGCCGTGGTGGGCAGGCGAAACCACACAATCCCTTGGAAATGATCGGGATGAGAGCGGTTCAAGCGCCGAAGCAAGAGGGCAATCTCCGTCGGATCGACCAACAGTTCCTCGGTAGAGACGCCACCGGTGACGGCGGGGCCTTCGCTTTCCACCGCGATAACGACGCCTTGGGCATCCCGCTGGACTCGTGCCCCATAGGTGGGCAACGCCAATCGATACGGCTTCGTGGTTCGCGCCGCGAAGGCCTTATGCCACGCCATGGCGGTCGTGACATCGAACAAGCCCTCGCCGGGGCGAGGCCGAGAGACGGCATGGACTTGCAGCACGCTCTCGTCCGCCACCGCCAGGACCTCACTCAAATCGGGGGACGCCAACCAGGTGGGAAGAGCGGTGACCGACAGCGGAAGCGTGCCTCCCAGAGCCTCCTTGAGTCCGGCCAGAAACAGGCTGTAGTCGTGCAGTCGCGCGGTCGGGCTATCGTGGTCAATCTCCACGCCCACCAGACGAATCCCCTCTTGCTTGCGCCACAGCGCCACCAGACGAAGAAGATCCGCGCGCACGCTCTCCGGGGAGGCCCGTTCCGGTGGGCCATCAATGCGCACCACCACAATCACCGGCCGAGCGCTCGCCACCAAAGCGGCCCAGTCGGGAGACATGAGCTTCAAGCGCCCTTTCTCGTCCATGACCGCGCCCAACACGCGCCAGCGCTCCACCATATCGGCCGCCTTGCGCACCGCCGCTCCGACGGGGGACGTCCAACGCCGTTGCCAAACGTAAGCTTCATGGGAAAAAGGAGCCATATCCGGGAGTGCCGATCCCCCCAGACAGCTCCCCCCCCCCAAGACAAGCAACACGCGAGCAAAAACCGCCCCACAACGCGCGATTCGATCCATCATTTCATTTTCCCGGTTGACCGGTTTTACCATTCCTCTTTAAAAAAGAAGAGAGAAAATCGATGAAAAGAATAAACTTTTTAAAGGTCTTCACCGGAACGGAGAAAGACAAACAATGATGCACTCTCTTGTTGTTCGACGCTTGGTTTGGGGGATGGTGGCCTGGGGAGGAATGATCGGGGCTGCCTGGGCCGAGGTTAAGATTGGCATCAACCTCCCCCTTACCGGATTTGCCGCCTCTGACGGGAAGTCGGGGTGGGAGGGGGCGAAATTGGCCGTGGCTCATGCCAATGCCAAAGGGGGCATCAATGGGGAAAAAATCGAATTGATCGCCTATGACGATCAAGCCAATCCCAAGGAGTCTCCCCTCGTCGCCGCCAAACTGGTGGAAAGGGATCGCGTGGTAGGGGCTGCCTCGGGATCCTACTCGGGCGCGACCCGAGCCGCCGCAGGAGTCTTCCAAGCCGCCCAAATCCCCTACGTAACCGCCTATGCCGCCCATCCCGACATCACCCTGGCGGGCGACTATATGTTTCGCGTCTGCACCATGGCCGAAGTTCTCGGACGGGCGGGGGCAAAGCTGATCCAGGATCTCGGCAAGAAACGCGTGGCCTTGATCACCTTGAAAAACGACTTCGGACAAGCGCTTGCGGTGGGACTAAAGGAAGGCGCTAAAACCTACGGCCTCCAACTCGTCGGGGAATACGAGTACGGAATCCAAGATCGCCAATTCGGTCCCATCATCGCCAAGCTCAAGGCCGATGCCCCCGACGTGATTTATGCCTCGGGGTATTTCTACACCGCAGGACCCTTGGTCAGCCAACTGCGCTCTGCCGGAATTACAGTGCCCGTCATCGGACAAACCGGCTATGACTCCGAGGAGTTCATCCAAATTGCCGGAGACGCCGCCGAAGGAACCTACCTCACCACCTCGCTGGACCGAGACTCCACCTCTCCCGTTACCGTGTCGTTCTTGGCCGACTACAAGCAAGTCACCGGGGGCGGGGCGGATATGGCTGCGGCAACCTCTTACACTGCAACCCAGGTGCTGATCGAAGGGCTGAAAAAGACAGGTGGCAAGGGAGGAGAGGCGTTGCGGGATGCTCTCGCTGCGGGACAGTTCGATACGCCCATCGGACTGCTCTCCTTCAACGATCTGCACGAGGTGAAAAAGGACGTGCAAGTCCAGGTGGTCCGAGGAAAGGAATTTCATCGGCACACGGTAATTTCGGATCCGGAATTATTAGCGCCGCCGGGTAAACCAGGGGTCAAGGGTCGCTGACCCTTGTGGGGGGTGTCGGGGGGCAACGCCCCCTGGGATTCACGAAAACGGACGACAGCCTGATAAGGCGGTCAAAAGCTCTTTTATCGAAATGACGTCCATGTCGTGCATGTACTCAGACATGACATCAATTGTTGCCTCTAAATCTTTGTATTCCTGTACAAAGCGATCATATTCATCAAACAAGAGGGTTGAGGTCGGATCCAAATTTGTCACCATGACGAGTCCCGTTGGATCAACGGCTGTGGTATACATCTTTAAATCAGGGCGGTATTTTTTAAGGATAGCCGATGTTTTCCAAACATCCCCAGCCCACAAATCATCGTTAGGAAAAATTGAGAGTGGGTGCAGGGTCTTGTCATGCTGCTCTCTTCTTGCTGTAAAAGTATCTGGAGGAAGACAGTCATGAAGGAAAATAACAGAATCTTTATTGCAGTATTTTTCTGTGTTATAAAAATCACGTAAAAGATATTCGTACCAATGCATTCCATCTAGAAATGCCATGTCTATTTTTCGGGAAAAAAGTATGGATGGGTCATATTTTTCAAAAAATTCGTCACTTGTTGTCTGATAAAGAAGACATGTTGGTTTATTCCCAATGACATCTTCTTTTACCCTGAATTTCGGGTCAATGCCGATTGTATCGCACGATGAAAGCTTCAGAGTCGTCCCGGTATTAACGCCAATTTCAAAATAATTCCGTGGCCGGAAAGCACGATGAATTTCGGTAAGAAGGTCTGTATAGTACCCTCCTCCATCAGGAAGGTGGCTAAAAAAAGTCTCTGCTGTAATTTTACTCATCCTTAACATCTCCAACCTCTTTGGGGCATGGGCGATAAAAGACGCCCATGCCCATCTTCTCGCTGAAGCGTTACTTTGCCTTACCTGCGGACCAACGCTGTGCGAGTTCGGTGACACGCTTTCCCAGATGTTCAGCGGTGCGGCGATCTGCTGCGGGCGGAGCGACGTCTGCGCCTTGATCGCTATTGCTTTGTGCCATAGCCCCCAGGAAGGAGCCCAACCGATTGAGATCCTCCACCGAACCGGTGGAGCTTTTATTGCCGGGCATCAACCCTAAACTCACCCAGATCATACTGTGCTGAGCGGCAAACCCTGCCAACTGCTGAAGGGTTGCCAGTTTATCACCGTTCTGGCTGGCAGAGTTGGTAAATCCGGCCGCGAGCTTGTCTTTCCACTCTTGCTCATGCCAAGGCTTGGAGGCCCACTCCATGAATTCTTTAAACTTGGCGGCTGCACTTCCCATGTAGGTGGGGGTTCCGAAAATGATGGCGTCGGCAGCGCTGAGGAGGGCTTTGTTGGCCTCGGCGTCCTCCACCTTGACGAGATGAGCCGTCGCCCCGGACACCGAGGATACGCCTGCCGCCACAGACTTTGCCACCTCGGCCGTGTGGCCGTAGCCGGAGAAATAGACGATAGCAATGGAAACCATGGGATATATCCTTCTGATTGTTCTCGTATCTTAGTCGTACTCTAGACTTTTGGGCCGTGCGGCGCAAGGATGACCTAGGATAGCGTCCCCCTCTTGGCCTCTCTCTTCTGAGAGGAATAACGCCAAAGGGTGGTGTTTTCATTGCCATATTGGGAAGAGGGGAATATACTTCGCTTCAAGCGTGCATCCCTTTCGGGGCGCAGCGCTGGTGAGGCCGTAATAAGGGGGGCAAGGTGCCCGTAGACGGTGGCGACCCTGCTCAACGAGGGGCCGCAGGGGGTGATACTCTGGCCTGGGTCGTTGGGTCTTCTGATGAAGCGGGGGCGCAAGCTCCTGGGGGGGGGACTTGGGCCGCGCCTGTGGACGGCGGAAGCAGTGGATTCAGCTTTCGCCGGAGTCGTGCCCCGGATGGCACGTTGAGCTATCCGTTTTTCTCGGACTCGGTGACTCGGGTGCTGGGCTTTTCGCCTTCTGATATGACGGAGACGGAGGATGTGCATGCTCTTTTGCTCCACCCTGCGGATCGAGACCGCTATCTGACGGAAATTGACCGCTCGGCCGCAACGTTGACTCCCTGTATCGAAGATTACCGTGCCATCACCAGGGGGGGGGCCGTTCGCTGGCTCAAGGGAATTTCCTTGCCCCACCGCACGTTGGGCGGTGATGTGGTGTGGGATGGTGCCGTCCGTGATATGTCAGAACTGCATCGGACCAAATTATTCCTGGATGTGCTGATGCGCACCACGGGGGATTTTATTTTTATTCTGAATGATAGCGATTCTATTCTGACAGGAAATTCGTTTGGCTTGAAGATGTTGGGCCGGACCCTTGATGAGGTTCTGGGGGAGCCGCTGTCTCTGTTATTTCCCGAAATCGATGATGAGATGCTGTCCGCCGGAGCCGACAGCACCACCCGCGTGATCGAGACCTGGGGGCAGCGTAAGGATGGAACGTCGTGCGCGGTAGAGCTCTCCATCACCGCCGTGCAAGTGGAAAAGCGGCAATATATCGCCATTGCTGGCCGTGATCTTACGATTCACAAGAAGAACGAAGCGGCTTTGCTGGTCAGCGAGCGTCGGCTGCAATTGGTTACCGATAATGTTCCCGGCGTGGTATTCCAGCGCGTTCTGCGTCCCGATGGGAGTCTGGCATTTGTCTATGTCAGCCGGGGGGCGCGCGAATTTCTCGGCATCGAGCCGGCGGAATTGCTGGAAGATCCCAATCGCTACATGCGCCTGATGACCTCGAGGGAGCGTCGGGAGTTTCTCGAAGCCTTGGGGCGTTCCGCCCAGAACATGACCCCGTTCGAGGAGGAAATCTCGTTCCGCGCCCCCGGTGGCGTGACTCATTGGCTGCATGGGCAGTCCGTGCCCATCCTGCAGGAAAATGGCGATATCATCTGGGATGGCGTGTTGATGGATGTCACCGATCGCAAGGTGGCGGAGCAGCGGCTTTCCTTCCTGGCTTTCCATGACCCCTTGACCCATCTTCCCAATTACGGCGCTTTTCAGGAGCGGCTGGCCGAAGCCTGCGCACGAGGCCTTCACACCGGCGAGCACATGGCCATTATCAGCATCGGCATTGATCGCTTCAGCGTGATCAATGCGACTCTGGGCTTAAGGGTGGGCGACCAAGTGCTCATCGCCACGGCGCAAACGCTTCTCGTCTCCCTGGAACGTCGCAGCATCATGGCGCGCGGTCAGGGGGACCGGTTTCTGTTGCTCCTGGCGGGCTACAAGACCCCGCAGGAGGTCATCCAGGCCACCGAGCGCATCCACACCATCGCCCAAAAAGGGGTCAGCAGTGGTGGCATGGATTTCCAGATTTCCATGTCTTCCGGCGCCGTCCTCTTCCCTGGGGACGGAATCGATTCGAGCAGCGCCACGCCGGCGGAAACCCTGATTCTCCATGCCGAGGCTGCATTCCAACGGGCGAAAGGTCGGGGCAGCGGCATTCTTCAGTTCTATAACAAGGAAATGGGGGAGCGGGCGCTTAAATTCCTCAATCTTCAAACCCGACTCCGCAAGGCGATAAAAAATCAGGAGTTACTTCCCTATTTCCAACCCCAAGTCCACTTAAAAACTGGCAAGATTATCGGCATGGAGGCCTTGGCCCGATGGAAATGTCCCGGTGTGGGCTTCATCCCCCCCAATGAGTTCATTCCCGCCGCCGAGGAACCCGGGCTGATCGATTCCATTTTCGAAATTATCCTCACCGGATGTGCACGCCAAATTCGGGACTGGAAAGATCGCGGCATTCCCACCGTTCCCATCGCCGTCAATGTCTCAGGGCGACAGTTCCGCTATGCTCTTCACTTACTTTCGCTGCTGAAGGAAACCGTCGCCAAGTTCAATATCGAGCCGCAAGACATCCAAATCGAGCTGACGGAAAGTTCCGCCATGCAAGATCCTGAAACAGCAATTTCCGTGGTGAAACAACTGAGGGAAATGGGGATTCGTTGCGCCATTGATGATTTTGGAACGGGATATTCCTCCCTCTCTGTCTTGAAGAAGTTTCCCATCGATAAGCTGAAAATTGATCGAAGCTTCGTCATGGATATCACAACCGACCATAACGATGCCGCCATCGTTCAAGCCATCATGGCCATGGCCAGAGCGCTCGAAATGGAAGTTATCGCCGAGGGCGTCGAGCAAGCCGAACATCTGGCGTTCCTGCGGAACTTGGGATGTGATGTGATCCAGGGCTATTATTTCTCCCGGCCGGTTCCGGCGGAGGAAATGGAGCGGATGTTGTTGGAAGGACGAGGGTTGGCGGCTGTGGATATGGTCTAGCGCCTGTTCGGTCTTGCATCCTGATGAAAGAAAGGGAGGCCGGGGTGATGCCCTGCCTCCCTCTTTTTTTCACCGGAGGGGCACGTTCCAATCGGTATCAGGCCAATCGGTATCAGGCCGACAGAGGCAGGCAGACCAAAGCACTCGACCAGTCATTCCCGCGTGTATCCCCGCTGTGCTCCACGGACAGCAGACGGCACTGCCCGATCTCTGGCAGCTCGATGATCCCATCGACGCGAAAAGCGGGATTGAGCAAGCAAGAGAGACTATACCCCTCGTCGCTGGGTCGAGGGCTTCCCAGAAGGCCGGTGGTGGGCGACAAGATGATCGCTGTTCCCGGCAGATTGCCCTCATCCCCCACGTTTTGTAGGGCACCATTTTGCATGGACCAAGAGGCCTCCTGATCCCGTGCCAGAACCCGCAAGGAAAGACGGCTGGGTGCGTACAGCGCCTGCCCTCGGAGGGTGCGAGCCCCTCCTTGAGAACGCCCTGGGGCAGGAGCTTGGCTCCCTTGGTCGACGAGAGAGCGTCCAAGCACGCCGGTTGCTTGCTCCTCCGAGGCCCCTGCGGCGAGGGTGTGGTTGACGGCGGCATGATTGTAAGCCTGGTCGCCATCGGCGGCCTGCAACACCAAGAGGGTATCGGTTGCCCCAGAGGGCGTTTGTTTTGCCTCGGTGATATTGCCCTCGAACAGGGTGCTGAGAGCCTCCGTGTAGCCCGCTTGAAGGATAACCCGCGTGTACTCCTTCCGCGTTCGGGCATAGGTGCTTTCCGAGACGTTATAAACAGTAATCGAGCAGGTATTGGGGGTTTCCTGCCCTCCCTTGGTAATTTTGAAGGAGAGATGCAAATCCGACAAATTCAGATCTCCATCATCGTCTTGAAGGATCAAGCGTGAAGCGCGGAGCCATTGACGCGTCATGATGCTACTCCGTCTCAGGAGAGATGAAAATCAGACGAGAGAGGGTTCCTAGACTGCTTCGTGTTGGCGTTGCATCTTTTTCGCCTCGGCTTTCGACCTCAAGTCGAGCGGTTTTTCCGAAAATTTCAGGATAGGGCTCCAGCAAATTGGCTCCGGTGATGAGGGGGAGGCCGGAAACCAGAGCCTCGCCCGAAGCTCCATCGGTGATGTCGAGAACCCATCCCCCCTCTGGAGCCTCGATCCAAACGAGGGTCAGGCGAAAATCGCGCCCCCCCAGCACGATGGAAAACGTTTCTGGGATGGAGGACAGAGGGATCTCTAATCGCTTTAATGTCATGATGTAATCCTTGTTCGTAGGCAGTGGACAGGGAACAGTGCGAAACTAATCCCTATTTGTTCCAAATGCCAATTATTTTTCTCATTCGTTCTGATTTTTTTATAACAGCCGCCTTCCAATCTCCTCTTGACGAGCAGGGGGAAAGTTCGCTACAGAGAGCGCCTTCTGTGGTGGGTGTAGCTCAGTTGGTTAGAGCGCCAGGTTGTGGTCCTGGATGTCGCCGGTTCGAACCCGGTCACTCACCCCACTCTCCCCCCAAGGTTTCTGCGGCTTTCAGCTTTCTAAAACGACTCGAAATCGGAGGTCTCTCTCCTATTCGTAAGCTTGTCCGTGGCTTGCTGGGCCGCGTTGCGCTAGGGACTTGGGTCAAGGGGCCTTTGCCCCTTGCGGGGGTGTCGGGGGCAGCGCCCCTGACGAGGGCGTAAGCCCACACCCCAGCCAACCACCCCGACCCCCCACCAAAAAACCCCCGATGGTTTCGGGGGTTTTTTGTTGGGGGGGCGGGGTGGTTGGCTGGGGTGTGGGCTTAC
>JAVBJO010000206.1:0-8767 GCA_031546925.1 Rhodospirillaceae bacterium | reverse complement strand
CGAGCCGTGGTTTCCCTACTGATTTCCCTATGGTAGGATCGCTTCCCAAGAACCCCATGAAACTGCTGTGATTTTTTCCTTTTTGCCGAGGAAAAAGTCACAGCAGAACCATCTGTCTGGGGGCAGTTTTTTCATTTTTGTCAGGCGGCCCTAATAACAGTGACATACGGGCGTATTGACGCTCTGTGACCGATAGAGCACGGATGCTGCCTCGGGAGGGGAGGTTCTGCGTGACTCGGCTTAGATGTTTGTCGACTCCGTCTTGTCCTCGGCAGACGCGGATGTAAACGGAAAATTGCATCATCATATATCCATCATCCTTCAGGAATTGGCGAAAACGAGTGGCGGCCCGGCGTTGAAGCTTTGTCTTCACCGGTAAATCGAAAAGCACGAAGAGCCACATATAACGAACCTCCTCTGACTTCATTTTGGGCCTCGCAGCAGGTGTGGTAGAAAGAGGATGGCGGGTGTTGATGCCTCCATGGCGCGGACAAGACTTTCCGCAGCTTTCTCCATCGCCACCAGGATGCTGACGGTTTCTCCGCCAACGATGGCATTGCCCATTGGGCTTCCCGCCAATGTCTGACGATCAGCGCGACTGAGATCGCCTTCGCGACGTGTGCCTTTCTCCGCAAGTTCCCAGACCAGGACATCGATAAAGGGGCGAAAGGGTTCGATCAAATCGTCGGCAAGATTGAAGGGATTGCTGGCACTGGCATGATGGAGTCCGAGAGCAGGCAAAAAACCACTGGCAACTAAGGCACGGGCAATCCCGGCGCGCAGAACAGCGTAGCCGTAGTTCAAGGCCTTGTTTCGATAATCATCTGGACCATCGCGAACAAAGTCATTGAAGAGTTGACTCCAATACTGGCGGGCGGCACGAGCTTCGACATTGTCAGGATCGCCGGACCCCACTTGACGGGCCATTGCCGCCACCGCTTGAGCGCCATTCTGGCTCGTGATCTTCAACGCCGCTGCCTGGTTTTCAATCTTGGCAACGATTACGGCCTGCCACAGGCGTTTTTTCAATGGCAGAGAGCACTCCAGTTGCAACGCTGCTATCGCCGCTTGTCGATGGTGACGATGAAAGGGTAGGGTTAAGCCACTGGGCATATGACGGTGATCGGTAAAAAGAATTGCGATCCCCGCTTCCATGCAGGCGGAAATAAGGGCAGACGTCAAGCTGACCTCTGGCGTGTCCACCACGATATAGGCCGTGTCTTCCAACGGCAGACGAACCTCACCGTCCTCTTGGCCGATGATCATTTGACCATCGGCCAACCTTAGACGAGAGGAACGGCTTAAATGCAAGCCTTTCCACGCCATGTCCGAACCTCTTTATGAATTTCTTGGCTGTTACCAAGGCGATCAATTTGGAATTTTTGGAAGGATAGAAGCGTTTTTATGCCGATGCTCCTCCGAATATTACTTAGGTCATAGGCATCTGTAGCCAAGGAAATATTACCGTTACTCCTATCTGTACCCTTAAAATATCCTTCAATGACTTCTCCATCCTTTTTCACGATCCGGATCCAACAATGCGATGACATCCTGAACAGGAACTCAAACTCCGGTGTGATTTTCCCCCATTCAGCTTCATCTTTTCCTGTGATGATGAATTGCTCCGGCGGAGAATCTAATCTGGCGATCTGGTGGGGGTAGAGGGGCACCATATAAAACTCGAATTTGCCGGCCTTATTTTTTTTCTGGAACACGTCCACTCCGGCCATATCGCCGCGATCGGCCGCGCCGCCGCGAAGGGTGAGGGCAATTTTCGTGTCGGTCAGCAGGGATACTTTGGCGATAGGGTCGCCCTTGGGAGAAAGAGGAGGTCTATCGGCCGGTTTGCCCTCGGCGATCCACGCGGCGAGGGCTGCGATGGTGGCTTGATTACGCTCGGGATTTTTGATCCTCTTGAGATGCTCCAGCGTAAGACCGGCGACGGGTTTGCGCTCGAACACGCGCTCTTTGCCATCGATCGTTCGGATTTGGCGAATGGTGGCTTGGTGAGCCTCGCCACGGGCGCGGCGGCGTTCAGCGCGAGCGACGAAAACATTTTCCACCACCGTCAGAGCCTGCTCGCGGAAGCCGGGCCAAGGTTGGTCAAGGGCACGGAAATGACGGGGGTCGCCTCTGTTTTCCGAGGCTTGAAAGGCCTTGGTCAGGCGTTGCAGCATCGATTCCGTCGTTGCTGCGGTGATGATGGCATCCAGGGCATGGTGACGATCGTCGCTCAGGCGGTTGTTCTGGGCGTCTTTCTTAAGCCATTGCAGGCCCCATCCTTGACGCAGGCGGTTGGTGATCGCTCCGGGACGAGCAAACACGCGACGAGGCTCACCTTCCTTCTCAGGGGCATACATGGAGCGCAACGCCTCTGCTAACAAACGAGTCGCCCAGCGGGTATCGTTTAGATTGCGGCTGCGGAATTTGGCGGCAACTTCGTCGCTCCCGTCTTTCAGCACATAGTTCCGCTTCTTGATGCCCTTGATGCGGAGTTGTTCAACGCGAGCGACGTATTTGTCCCATTCCTCTGTCGTCCCTAACCATTCATAGGGCGTGCGTCCTTTCTTTGCTTGGTTTGCATGAGCGACGCACAATGTCTTGTTGGCATAGCTGTCGTCGCCAAAACGGCTCCAGGGGAGGATGTGGTCAACCTGAATGGAATTATCACCGGAAATAAGATCGTGGGGTGATATCTCCTGATCCGTGTAGAGGCATCGACAGTTTTGCTCTTTCCACAATTCATAGCGCATCATCTCATCGGTGTTTTTTCCCGGCTCACGACCGAGGAGGTCGGTAAATTCTTTGCGGAGTCGATCCCGCTCTTTGTTGCGCTTATCGATACCCGTTTCGATTTTGTGCCGCTCATCAATAGATTTACCAACGTCACGAGCGAGTTCGATATGAACGGTATCGGGCATTCCATAAGTCTCGATTACCGCTTTGACTTGTTTCACGGCTTCCAGCAGGGCTTTGCGGGCTACGGGACTGCCCACCAGTTCGGGAGAGATTTTTTCACCCCGGATGATTTCCGCCAGCGCGGCTTTGCCCCGGGAGGTTGTGCCGAGCGTGTGGCGTTCGGTGCTATCGGTGTGGGTGTATCCTGCGGCCTGGGCGGCCTCGGAGTAGACCAGTCCCTGGGCGAGGTGAGGGATCATGGCGCGTGCAGCCTTGGCCGAGATATGACCAGCCTTGGAGAAACTATCCAAACGGGGCTTGCCGCTGTCTAGGGCGAGCATGATCGCCTCGACCACCAGAGGATCGATGGCGGATTCCACCAGACCCTTGCGGATTGAATCCTTGTCCTCGCGGAAGGAGAGGATGAAGGCGATTTGATCAAGCTGTTCCGGGGTCTTGATCAGGGAGGCCCACAGCGTCTCGCCGACAGCCTTCCGCAGGACTGCGCTGCCTGAAGCGGCTTCGCCCGTGCGGGCGACAACATCCCGAGTTTCCTCCTCGGGCTTGATGGTAGCGAAACGGCATTGGCTCGGGAGACCAATTTTTTTCCGTAGACTGGCAAACGAAACCTTCGCTACGGCCCCAAAGTCCTTCAGCGCCAAGGCAATTTCGTTGGAGGTGAGGCGGCGCTCCTCCCGGCCCTCAACCAGGGTCAGATTGGCGAGGCGTGACAGGAAGCGGAAGCGCTCGAAGCTCCAGGAATGGGTGGCAGCACGGCGTTCCTTGGGCTCCAGCGCGCACATGCCAACTTTGTCCTCGCTGTCTTGCAGAGGGCGCTGGAAGAAGGCAACACGGCAAAATGCCTCGCATAGCTCTTCGCTGGCAAAGGTGTTGCCCAGTTTACGTTGTTGTTTGAACAGCAGACGAGTTTCGGCTTCGATGTCGTCGCGCTTGATCGAGCGTGAGTAATCACCATTACGATTGCGGCAGCGCCCAGCATAGAGATCGTCTTTAACGATCATTTCGGCCACACTGGCGTACCGGGCCAGGCGTTCGGTGTTTTTACTGAGGGCCGCGTTGACTTTGCCATCTTCGCCAGCGGTGTTGGAAGCGGCGTTCTTGGCGTTGGACTTGAAACCGCGATGCCGAGCCATGTGTCCCAACACAACCGCGAATTCAACCGCCGTCAGCTTGTGGTCCAGCCCTTCGACGCGGAGAGCCCAGGGGTGGTGATTCTCCCGATGAGCCAGGGCGTGCTTGCTGGCGTCGGGTAGGAGTCCTTCTGCCGCCAGTAAGGTACGGATATCATTCATGCGCTGACGGCGGCGTTTGATCACTCTGCGCATGCCACGCTTCTCGCGGCGAATCGCTGACTTTAGCTTACGATCCTTATCCGTTTCGGGTGTATCGAACATCCACGTCCCAGCACCGAGAATCTGTCCATTTTCTCCGTCCAGTTCGATCATCGCCCAACCGACCGAGGCAATACCGCCGTCAATGCCAAGAACTTTCATCGTCTTCTCCCAACCAAAAGGATGGGAAACTGTGCCACAAAAATACGCTTGACGACATATCGGATTACATCTAGGGTCGGATCAGGGAAATCAGTTGGGAAACCACGGCAAAGTGGTTTTACCACTGAAGGATAACCCACCCTGGGCTAACGCCCAGGGTGGGGATTCTCTTGAGGATGGGGCACGAGCAGATCTGCCAATAGAGCGACTGCGGCCAATAGAGCGACTGCGGTAGGTGGTTCTCACACCAATCTAAATCTCACATTACTATAAAACGACGACTCTCTTGGCTTCCGACAGGATGCTTCGGGCGAATCTGACACGAGCAAAGGCGCGTTGGCGCTTAGAAGGGTCTCAGCAGGCGTTGAAGGTAGTCTCGCTCGGAGTCGGGTCTTTTCCATTCTCCGGCGCGGCGGCGGATTTCATCAAGAATTTTCCGGGAGTTCTGAATCTCGGCATGGTCTGGGATCTGCGTGCTCCCATCATCCTGGCTGCGGAGGGGATTTGAGGATCGCCCCAAGGGATCATGAGGACGTCCTCGGCCTTGGTTCCGTTGCGCCAGAGCTCGCGCTGCTTGTCGCAGCGACAAAAGCGCCTCTCCTTGAGCCTCCACCGCTTCTTCCCAGGTGCCGCGAGAGAGGTGTCCCTGGGCTTTTCCCATAGCACGGGCGGCCTCCTCCAGTCCTTTCAGAGGGGAGGAGAGGGATTGTTTCAGGGCTTCCAGGCTCTCACGCAGAGCGCCTTGCTCACGCGCAGAGCGGCTGCGTTGGTTTTTGCCTTGGTCGGCCTCCAGGCCTTCCGCTGTGCGGTGGCTTTGTTCGAGCAGGCGCTGCTGTTGCTCGATCATGTCGCGTAGAGCGTTCTGTCCTGGATCCTCGCCGGACGGAGTGGTGGAGGGAGTGCTTTGCAGGTTCTCCATCCGTTGTGCTAGCTCATCCAGCATTTTCCGAGCAGCGTCTCGGGCACCGGTTTGTGCCAGATCGCGCATCTCGTCGATCATCCCGTGGAGATCCTCCGAGGTGATGAGACGTGCGTTGTCACTCGGGGGAGTCGAGCGGTTGCCTTGACTGTGAAGGGACTCGATCATGCGATCCATGGCTTGGCGGAGGTCTCCCATCAGGCGTTCCAGAACCTCTGGCGGAGCATTGTCCGCAAGGGCTTGTTCCAAGGCACGACGCGCCTCGTCGAAGTTGCGCCGCGCCGACGAAAGACTTCCTTCCTCCAGACGCAGAGCGCTGTTCCACAGGAGATCTTGGACTTCGCCGAGATTAAAGCGCGGGTGGCGCAGGGTTTGTCGGGCGCTCTGGAGAGCGAGAAAAACCGTTAGATCATCGTTGAGCAAGGTGGGCGCATCAAGGGAAAGTCTCCCCAACACCGCTCCGGTGTGCGGGGCATGTCCTGGATTCTCGGTCAGCAACCGACGCTGCTCCACCAAGGCCCGCGCCGTGGGATGGGTGAAAGGGCGCTCGGGGAGGGAAAACGTGATGGCCTCTCCCACAAAGGTCTGTCCCGCTTGGTCTTCGGCCTCAGGGCTGGCCGAGACCGTGAGACCCGCCCAAGGATGAGCTGTCAAATCCCGCCACACCGAAACCTCCGCCGAGCGCGGATGTGTGCGGGCCAGAGGCAACTCTACCACCAACGGATCGCCGCTCGCGCGGTGGAATCGTACCCTGAGATGGGCCAGGCCATAATCATCTGAGGCCACCACCGAAAGCAACATCCGCTGGCGTTGGTCTCTCTCGGGGCGTTGTGCAAAGGCAATGGCGGGGGGGGCATCCTTAATCACTGTCACCGGCCATGAGGCCACCGTTTGGCCCGTCTGTCGAAGAGAGAGAGAACCACTCGCCTGAAGAGACGCCTCGACGCGCTGACTCCCGTTGTCTTGGCGGGTAAAGGGGAGAGTTTCATCATTGATGCCGAGGTCGGCAGTGCCCCATCCGCCCGTCAAAAGACCCAGCACGGTACTGCCCACAGGCAACGACAACGGTGCACCATCCGGTTTCAGCAAAATCGGGGAAAGACCCGTCGCCGCAGGAGGCGTGACCCACACCTCAAACGAGTCCGGACCAAGGCGCGGCAACGCGATTGCCGGTTGAAGCGCTCTCAGGACGCGGTCTTGCGCATGATGGAGACCGCCGCTCACCGCAATCACTAAAAGCAAAATCACGCCAGCGCGGAGCCCCCAAGGGTCGCGCTCCGCCATGGAGGAGGAGGGGGGCGCAAGGCGGAGACTTTCCGCCAAGGTGCGCATCCGTTCCTGGTGCGCTCGCCACAGAGCCTCTGCCACAGGGCCACTGTCCCGATTCGCAAGCTGATCCCCAAGAGCCTGGAGCGGACGCGATCCAAACGGAGACGCTAATTCTAAACGTCGTGCAGCCTCATCCCGATGGGGAACCTTCAGGCGGAAGACAAGACAGTACAGGGCAATCAGAAATGCTGTGGCGAAAAGTGCCAGGACGAGGCTATGCAGCCAAGCCGGGAGGGAGGGAAGGATATCAAACAACGCCAGAGAAACAAAAATCCCGACAATCCCCAGGAGGGGGACAAGCAGCGGCCACAGGCGTTCCCAAAGGAGAACAGCCCGAGAGGCAGCAAGACGACGGTTGAGGCGTTGGGACATCCTGGCTCCGTGTTCACTGATGGGGTCAAGGGTCCCTGACCCTTGCGGGGGTGTCGGGGGCAGCGCCCCTGACCTGGGCGTAAGCCCACCAGCCGATCCACCCGACAAACTCCACCAATCCATCCTGATACATCAGGATGGATTGGTGGAGTTTGTCGGGTGGATCGGCTGGTGGGCTTACGCCCAGGTCAGGGGCGCTGCCCCCGACACCCCCGCAAGGGTCAGGGACCCTTGACCCCATCACAGCCACGGCGGCAAGCTTTCCAACCGCCGCATCTCCTCGTATGTAGGTCTGCGCCGCACCACCGCAAAGCTCTGCCCTTTGACCAGGACCTCCGGTATCAATCGCCGCGTGTTATAGCTCGACGACATGGACGAGCCATAAGCACCAGCCGTTCGGAAGGCCAGCAGATCCCCCTCTGCCACCGGTGGCAAGAGGCATTGTTTCGCGAAGGTATCACTGCTTTCACACACCGGCCCCACCACGTCCACCGGGCTCATCACCGCTGCGGCAGACGACTCTCGCACCGGCTGGATGGCGTGATAGGCCTCATAAAGGGCGGGGCGAATCAAGTCGTTCATGGCGGCATCAACTACGACGAAGGTCCGATTTTCCCCTTGTTTCACGCGAATCACGCTGGTTACCAGGACTCCGGCGTTGCCCACCAACAGACGTCCCGGCTCCAGCACGATTTTGCACCCGAGATCCCCCAGGGTAGAGGCGATCACCTGGGCATAGGCCTCGGGGTGGGGAGGGACCTCATCCTCGTAGGGAACGCCTAATCCTCCTCCAACATCCAGCCGCTTAAGATCGAATCCCTCGTCGCGCAAGTGGAGGGCGAGTTCCCGGATGCGCTGAAATGCATTGGCAAAGGGAGACAGATCCGTCAATTGTGACCCAACATGACAGGCAATCCCTGTCACCGTGATGCCGGGGAGGGAGCGAGCCAGGCGGTAGACCTCCATGGCTCGAGTCCATTCGATACCGAATTTGTTTTCCTTTTTCCCCGTGGTGATCTTCGCATGAGTCCCAGCATCCACGTCGGGATTCACTCGCAGAGCAATGGGAGCGTGCAGGCCTCGGGCGGTCGCCACCTGGGACAGCAAATGCAGTTCTGACTCTGATTCGATGTTGATTTGCAGGATGCCGCTGGTTACCGCCAGATCAAGCTCTTGCCGAGTCTTGCCGACGCCGGAAAAGACGATGCGATCAGCGGGGACACCAGCGGCAAGCGCTTGACGCAGCTCGCCCTCACTAACGACATCCGCCCCAGCGCCCAAATTCGCCAGAGTCTTAATCACAGCGATGTTGGAGTTCGCCTTTAACGCGTAGCAAATCGTTACATCAAGCGTTCGCAAGGCCTCGGCGAACACCTTGAAATGGCGGGTGAGAGTTGCCGTCGAATAACAATAAAACGGAGTCCCAACTTCGGCGGCAATCTCTTCCAAAGGAATGTCCTCGGCGCACAACCGCGAGGCGATATACTCAAAATGGTTCATTGGCTTTCTCGGATTCCGAAACAGGAGCCTGCTCTTGGGGAGAGGGGGGCGACTGGATGTGAGGGTAAAAGCGGGGAAATGTTGTGCCTTCGGGCGGAATGGGTTGGCCACGGCGGCCGCAGGCGGAAAGGGTCAAGGAGACGGTTAGGAGAAGAAGGAGGAGGGGGCGCAAGGCGTGACTCCGTAACCAAGAGGGGATCCTAAGGGGCCGTGCCCCTTAGGATCAGATCGGAAG
>JAVBJO010000169.1:0-5513 GCA_031546925.1 Rhodospirillaceae bacterium | reverse complement strand
TGAGCCTCGCGATGAAAGCGTAGGGGGTCCGGGGCAACGCCGCGGGCGGGGGGTGGGGCGGCAGCCCCGGCGCAAGCCAACCGGCTCATCCCCCCCGACCCCCCAACAAAAAACCCCCGAAACAATCGGGGGTTTTTTGTTGGGGGGTCGGGGGGGATGAGCCGTTTGGCTTGCGCCGGGGCTGCCGCCCCAACCCCCGCCCGAGGCGATGCCCCGGACCCCCTTCGCTTTCATCGCAAGGCGGAGCATTCCAAGCGGTATAACTTAGGCCAAGGTAATGGTTGGCGCCACCTCGTCATGTTCGCGCAAAACAGCGTCCGTGGTGGTATCGACTTCGACCAGGCGGACCTCATAGCCCCACAGATTGGCCACGTGGCGCAGGACCAGGTGAGCCTCTTCCTCCTCTAGGAACCGGCCATCCTCCACGCGATGTTGAAGGACCAATCGGCGGTCGCCTTCCAGATCCACATCGACAATTTGAATATCCGGCTCCATGCGGCTGATGTCGTAAGAGTGCGCCAAGGAGCGACGCACCTCGCGGTAGCCTCGTTCGTTGTGAATGGCCGTGATTTCCATGTCCGGTGCCATGGTATCATCGTGGATGCGAAATAAACGCATCTTGCGAATCACGGCAGGAGAGAGAAACTGCTGAATAAAGCTCTCATCTCGATAGTTAGCCCATCCAGAACGAAGCGTTCCCCAGGGGTCGTTATTGCCGGCAATATCGGGGAACCAGTCGCGATCCTCTGCGGTGGGGGTCTCGCACACGCGTTTAATATCCTGCATCATGCTGAACCCAAGAGCATAGGGATTGATGCCGGTATAACGAGGATCATCGAAGTCAGGCTGAAAGACCACGTTGGTATGAGAATGGAGAATCTCCATCATCGTCGCATCATTGACCAGACCAAGCTCGTGCAGGCGATGGGTGATGTGGTAGTGCACCATGGTGGCGCACCCTTCGTTCATCACCTTGGTTTGCTTCTGGGGATAGAAATACTGCGCCACATTACGAACGATACGTAAAATCTCCCGCTGCCAAGGCAGCAGCTTGGGGGCGGTTTTCTCCAGAAAGTAGAGGATGTTTTCCTCGGGGAGGCGGAGCTTGCTCTTGCGTTCACTCAGCTCGTTCGTCCCCCGCAAGGTGGCGTGGGAGCGGGGCAAGGTGCGCCACAGATCGTTGTAGGTTTGCTCAAAATAAGCGTGACGTTCTTTCTCGCGCACCAACTCCTGGCGGAGGTCGCAGACACGTTTTCGCGGGTATTTGTGGATGCCATGATCCATCAGGGCATGAGCGGCATCAAGAACACGCTCCACCAGATGATGACCATAGCGTTCCTCGGCATGGGTGATGTAATCCTTGGCAAACTCCATGTAGTTGAGAATACCCTTGGCATCGGTCCACTGACGGAAAAGAGCATTGTTCTTGAAGAAATGATTATGCCCAAATGCCGCATGAGCAATCACCAAGGTCTGCATCGCCATGGAGTTTTCCTCCATGATGTAGCTGATGCAGGGGCTGGAATTGATCACGATCTCATAGGCCAGACCGCGCATCCCCTTGCGATACATCACCTCGTCCCGAGCAAAACGCTTGCCAAAGGACCAATGCTTGTACATCAAGGGGAGACCAACGGCAGAATAGGCGTCCAGCATTTGCTCGGCGGTGATGACCTCGATTTGATTGGGGTAGACGTCAAGACCCAACTCGCCCCGAGCAATCGCCTCGATGGCGTCATGGGTCCGGCGCACTTTGTCGAAGTCCCAATCGGCACCCGAAAACAACAGTTGCGTATCAGCCTCCGGCATGAGCCCGCTCCTTGGAGAAAAGATCCCGGAAGACCGAGAAAATTTGACTGCGTACTCGAACTTTGCGCATGGCGAGGACGCCGCCCGGTTTCAGGACGGTCTTGTAGGTTCGCCACAAATCTGTCTCACGCCCCAGCCAATCTTTGTATTCCGCCCCCACTTCGATGTAGGCGAAATACTGGCACAGCGGAAGGATGTCATTCTCCAACAGCGACACGGACTTTGGATTGTCCGATGTCGTGTTGTCGCCGTCCGACGCCTGCGCCGCGTAGATGTTCCAATCCCCCGGAGAATAACGCTGCGCGATGATCTTCTTCATCTCCACCAAAGCGGTGGACACCACGGTTCCGCCGGTTTCGGTAGAGTAGAAGAAGGTGTCCTCGTCCACTTCTCGCGCCTCGTGAGTGTGGCGGATGAAAACAATGTCCACGTGGTGGTAGCGTCGAGTCAGAAACAAATACAGCAACATGAAAAAGCGCTTGGCCAAATCTTTCATGTGCTCGGTCATGGAACCGGACACATCCATCAAGCAAAACATGACTGCTTGTGTGACCGGCTTGGGGACATGCTCGAAGCGATTGTAGCGAACATCCAAGGGATCGATGTAGGGAACCCGTCGAGACTTGGCCAGCAATTCCTCGAGCTGCAAGCGTGCCTCGGACAGGCGCTCGGGATCGAGACGAGACTCTTCCAGGGCGTGGATTTCCTCCACCAACGCCTGAAGTTCCACCGGTTTGGGCCGGTGCAGAGCGACCCGGCGGGTGAGCGCGTTGCGCATGGTCCGCACCAGATTGAGGTTGGACGGCGTTCCCGAGAAGGAAAAACCCGCCCGGGTCAAGGCGTGGGATTCCGAATGACGGATCTTCTTCTTCACCAGATCGGGGAGTTCGAGATCGTCCAGGAAGATGTCCAGGAACTCGTTTCGCGACAAGAGGAAGCGGAAATCGTCCTCTCCTTCCCCCGAGGGGGAGCCTTCCTCGCCGCCATCGCCTTCGCTGCTGGGGGGCTTGGGGATGAGGTCTCCCTCTACGTAACCCTTGTTGCCAGAGACCACGTGATCGCGCACGCCCCCATGGGACGAGCGGCGAAAACTGGGCTCGCGCAGGCCATCCATGGGAATGGAGATGTGCTCGCCGTTGGCGATATCGGTGATCGAGCGCTCTCCCGAGGCCTCACGCACCGCCTTCAAAATCTGCTGGCGCGCGCGACGGAGAAAACGCTGCCGATTGGCGAGGCTCTTCCCTTTAGGATTAAGCCGGCGATCAATGATATTCATTGGCGACCCTTGCGTTGGGGGGGCGGGGACTCTTGTCGCCCCAACCGGCGCTTAAAGAGCCCCCAACACCTTATCCTGCCTGTTTAACGCGCATGTACCACTCCACCAGTCGCCGCACTTGCCGATCGGTGTAGCCTCGGCTCATCATGCGCTCCACGAACTGGTGGTGCTTCTTCTCGCTATCGGAGTCTTTCTTCGATCCGAAACTGATCACGGGAAGAAGATCCTCCACCTGACTGAACATCCGTTTTTCGATCACTTCCCGGATTTTCTCGTAGGAGGTCCAAGACGGGTTGCGTCCTTTGTTTCCAGCCCGAGAGCGAAGAGCAAATTTCACCACCTCGTTACGGAAGTCCTTCGGATTGGCAATCCCGGCGGGTTTCTCGATCTTTGACAGCTCTTGGTTCAACAGCTCGCGATTGAGCAGTTGGCCGGTGTCGGGATCCTTGAAGTCTTGGTCCTCGATCCAGGCGTCGGCGTAGTCCAAGTAGCGATCAAACAAGTTCTGACCATAATCGTGGTAGCTCTCCAGATAGGCCTTCTGGATCTCGTTGCCGATGAACTCGGCGTAGCGGGGGGCGAGTTCGCCCTTGATGAATTCCAGGTAGCGCTTTTCCGTTTCTTCGGGAAATTGCTCGCGACGGATCGCCATCTCCAGGGTGTACATTAAGTGCACCGGGTCGGCGGAGACTTCGGGGTTGTCATAGTTAAACGTGGTCGAGAGCACCTTGAAGGCGAAACGGGTGGAAATACCCTCCATGCCCTCATCCACCCCGGCGTTGTCGCGATACTCCTGCATCGGCTTGGCCTTGGGATCGGTCTCTTTCACGCTTTCGCCGTCATACACCCGCATCTTGGAGAACAGATTCGAGTTCTCATGCTCCTTCAGCCGCGACAACACCGAAAAGCGTGCCAGAATCTCCAGAGTCGAAGGCGCGCACGGGGCCTCCGCCAACTCCGAGTTGTGGATCAGCTTTTCGTAAATCTTCTGCTCCTCCGTCACCCGCAGGCAGTAGGGCACCTTGATCACGCAGATACGGTCAATGAACGCCTCGTTGTTCTTATTGTTCTTGAAGGTCTGCCATTCCGCCTCGTTGGAGTGCGCAAGAACGATGCCTTGGAACGGAATCGCGCCGATATTCTCGGATCCGGCGTAGTTGCTCTCCTGCGTGGCGGTCAGCAGAGGATGCAGCATCTTGATGGGAGCCTTGAACATCTCCACGAATTCCATCAGGCCCTGGGTGCAGCGGTTCAGGCCACCGGAATAAGCATAGGCATCCGGGTCGTTCTGGCTGAACACCTCCAGCTTACGGATATCCACCTTACCCACCAGAGTGGAGATATCTTGGTTGTTCTCGTCGCCCGGCTCGGTCTTGGCCACCGCGATCTGTTTCAACCGTGAGGGATACACCTTCAACACCTTGAACTTCGAGATATCGCCGCCGAACTCTTCCAGCCGCTTGACCGCCCAGGGGCTCATCAGGCCGGGGAGGCGACGCTTGGGGATGCCGTAGCGCTCCTCCAACACCTCGCCCATGGTGTCGGGATTGAAGAGTCCGAGGGGACTCTCGAGCAGAGGACTCAGTTCCTTGCCGGCCTTGAGGACGTGGATGGGGTAGGTCTCCATCAGGGCCTTGAGCTGCTCGGCGAGAGAGGACTTTCCTCCGCCCACCGGGCCGAGGAGATAGAGAATCTGCTTGCGCTCCTCCAACCCTTGAGCGGCATGGCGGAAATAACCAACGATGCGCTCGACGGTCTCCTCCATACCGAAGAAGTTGGCGAAGGCGGGATAGATCTTGATGGTCCGATTCATAAAGACTCGGGATAGTCGCGGATCCCTGGCCGTGTCCACGGTCTCGGGCTGGCCAATGGCGGCAATCATGCGCTCGGCGGCAGAGGCGTAAGTCATCGGATCGTCGCGGCAGTTTTCCAGATACTCCAGCAACGTCATCTCGACGTCTTTACGACCCTCGTAGGTGCGCGCGTAGCGGGAGAAGATATCATCGGCGGCGTACATCGCTCACTCCATCCTAGAGAGGGCCATCAGAGAGGGCCGGCAGAGAGGGCCGGCAGAGAGGGAAATAAGGAACGCCCCTCTCGTGCTCTTCTACATGTTCACGAGGGGACGCCAATTCATCGGGGGCAACCGATCTTTCCACCCCAACACGCCACCCGAATGGGTCTCCTATGCCTCTCGGCGAGGAGCCTCCATTGGGGTCTAAAGGCGAAGGAAAGCCTTAAGGCGAAGAGCGAGCGCCCTCTTAGGGGATGTTGGTCGGAGAGGCGTATGGGTCAAGGGCTGTCTAATCGCGTTTGCCCCCCCCTCATGCGATGAAAGAAAAGGGGGTCCGGGGCATCGCGCCCTAAGCGGGGGTTGGGGCGGCAGCCCCGGCGCAAGCCAAACGGCTCATCCCCCCCGACCCCCCAA
>JAVBJO010000008.1:0-4315 GCA_031546925.1 Rhodospirillaceae bacterium | reverse complement strand
GGGGGCGCTGCCCCCTGCACCCCCGCAAGGGTCGAAAGACCCTTGACCCAAGCCAGTCTTAACCCAACCGCAAAAGCAGTTTTTCCAACTGCTCTTCTTTTTGGTATCGAATCGTCACTTCCCCTCCCTGTCCCAAGATCTTGATACTGACCTTCAATCCCAAACTTTCCGCCAACTCCCCTTCCAGAGCGATTAAATCGGGGTCTCGCTCTTCTTTTTCCTTTCGCCCACTGCCGCCGCCCAATTTTTCCGTCTGCCGCACATTAAGTCCTTTGGCGACAATCTCCCGAGCAACCCCCAAGGGATCTTCCATGGTCAACAGGGCACGAGCATGTCCCATGGAGAGCTCCCCAGCATCGACCATGGTTTTGATTTCCTCGGGTAGGGCGAGGAGTCGCATCATATTGGCGACGTGGCTGCGCGATTTCCCGACGACTTTCCCGAGCTCTTCTTGAGTATGGCTGAACTCGTCCATGAGTCGCCGATATCCCTCGGCTTCTTCCAGGGGAGTAAGGTCTTGTCGCTGAAGGTTTTCGACCAGGGCGATTTCGAGGGCCTCGCGATCATCCATTTCGCGGACGATGACGGGGACCTCGTGGATTTGGGCGCGTTGAGCGGCACGCCAGCGCCGTTCTCCGGCGATGATTTCGAAAGCCCCTGGGCCGATGGACCGTACAAGGATCGGCTGGAGGATGCCTTTTTCCCGAATAGATTGGGCCAGTTCCCCGATTGCATCCTCGTTGAAGGTGCGCCGTGGCTGGAAGCGCCCTCCTTGGAGTTGTTCCACGGGCAGGGTCCGGACTCCACCCGAGGGACGGATTTCCACGGGAACCTCCGCCACGGGGAGGGGCATGGGATCGCCCAGCAGGGCGGACAGTCCGCGACCGAGGCCGCGCCGTTTTTCCTCGGCCATGATGCTTATCTCGCTGCCTGTTGCTTCAACACTTCGGAGGCCAGATGGATATAGGCCTCGGACCCGGCGCATTTCAGATCATAAATCAGCACGGGCTTGCCGTGGGAGGGTGCCTCGGAGATGCGGACATTCCGAGGAATAACAGTTTTATAGACCTTATCGCCGAAGTGTTCCCGCACGTTGGCAGCCACCATGTCGGAGAGGTTATTGCGTTTGTCGAACATGGTCAGCACGATTCCCTGCAATTCCAGGGAAGCGTTGAGCGATTGCCGCACCAGGTCGATGGTTTTGACCAGGAGACTAATTCCCTCTAGGGCGAAGAACTCACATTGCAGCGGCACCATCACCGAATGCGCGGCCACCAGGGCGTTAACGGTGAGCAGCGTCAGCGATGGCGGACAGTCGATCAGCACGTAGTCGTATTTCCGGGCCTCTACCGAGGTGAGCGCATCCTTCAGGCGATGCTCGCGCCGTTCCATATCGACCAGTTCGATTTCCGCACCTGAAAGGTCGATGCCCGAGGGTACCACCGAGAGGCCGGGGATTTCGGTGGCGAGGGTCGCGCGGGCGAGATCGGCCTCGCCAATCAACACGTGGTAGGCGTTGACCGCCCGGGCCGAGCGGGAAATTCCCAGGCCCGTGCTCGCATTGCCCTGAGGGTCGAGGTCGAACACCAAGACGTTTTGACGCGTGGCCGCAATAGCGGTGGCAAGATTGATGGCGGTGGTGGTTTTACCAACACCCCCTTTTTGGTTGGCGATGGCGATGATACGCGGGAGATTGGAACTCTGAGTGTCGCTAGACGCGGCCACGGCGAACCTCTTGCAGGTGGAAAATCTGTCCGGCGGGATCGGAAAGGGAGTCGAACCGTCGGGCGGTGATATTCCATACTTTACGGGCTGCGGTCAATTCATCTTCACCCGTTCGCCCCTTCAAAAAGAGACAAAGGCCTTCCGGCAAGAGATGTGGCTCGGCCCAGTCCAGCAAGAGAGGAAGGGGGGCCAAGGCGCGAGCGGTCACAATGTCTGCCCCCAGAGACGGAACCGCCTCGATCCGTGCGTTGTGCAGGGTGATCGGCGTCGCGCTGATTCGGGCCGCCTCACGCAGAAAGGCACACTTGCGCGTATCGCTCTCGATCAGGTGAATCGTCTTCCCCGGTTCGCCGCCGTGAAGGACGGCCAGGATGAGGCCCGGAAACCCTGCCCCAGACCCTAGATCTACCAGGGTGCTCCACGAGGCCGGGAGATGCGTCGATAGTTGCGCCGAGTCCAACATGTGTCGTCGCCAAAGGTCTGGGATCGTGTCCGGACCGACCAAATTGATCTTGCGTTGCCATTTGACCAGGAGATCGGCAATAGCGGTGAGACGGTCGAGTGTTTCACGTGAAACATGAAGAAGAGCGTGGAAGTCGGTGGGGGTCATACTGGCTTACGCCTTTGCAGGGGCTCTGCCTCCTGCACCCCCGCAAGGGTCGAAGACCCTTGACCCTTGCGGACGTGAACTAAGAGGGCCGTTAGAGCGGCTGGGGTGATGCCGGGGATGCGAGCCGCTGCGCCTAAGGTTTCGGGGCGAACGGTTTTTAGTTTCTGCCGGACCTCGTTGGAGAGAGAGCCGATGTCAGCATAGTTCAGCTCGACAGGGAGAAGAAGATCCTCGTCACGACGATAAGCTTCCACGTCGCCATCTTGGCGCTGGAGATAGCTGTGGTATTTGCCTTCGATTTCCAGTTGCTCCCCTACGTCGGAACGAATCCCTCCCAGGTCGCCCCAGATTCGTGTTAAGCGCTGTAAGTCGATTCCGGGGTAAGCCAGTAAGTCCCATGCGGAGCGAATCACCCCATCTTGGTTGACCTCGAGCCCGTGTTGGCGCAATACCGGGGGAGAGGCTGTTCGGCTTTCCAGGAGATGTCGGCCTCGCTCCATTTCCCGAACCTTGTCGCGGAAATGAGAGGAGCGTTCCGCCCCCACACAGCCCACGGCTTCGCCTTTTGCTGTCAGGCGCATGTCGGCATTGTCGGCGCGCAGGATCAAGCGGTACTCCGCCCGCGAGGTGAACATGCGGTAGGGTTCCGTGGTGCCCAGGGTGATCAAGTCGTCCACCATCACCCCGATGTAGGCGTCGGCCCGGTCGAGGATCAGGGGGGCTCCGCCGGAGACCTTTAGGGCGGCATTGACTCCGGCGATCAGGCCTTGAGCGGCAGCTTCCTCGTAGCCGGTGGTGCCGTTGATCTGTCCGGCGAGGAAGAGACCTTCGACTCGGCGAGTCTCGAGCGAGCGACGCAATTCGCGAGGGTCGAGAAAGTCGTACTCAATAGCATAGCCGAAGCGACGGATTTTCACTCGCTCGAGTCCGGGGATGGCGTGGATCAGCGCCTCTTGCACGTCCTTGGGCAGAGAAGTGGAAATCCCATTCGGATAGACGGTATCGTCATCCAGACCCTCTGGCTCCAGGAACAACTGGTGTCGCTCCTTGTGGGCGAAGCGCACCACTTTGTCCTCGATGGAGGGACAATAGCGCGGCCCGATGCTTCCGATCTGTCCCGAATAAATGGGGGCACGGTGGAGATTGGCGCGGATGATCGCGTGCGTCTCCGCTGTGGTGTAGGTGATGCCACAGGCCACTTGTGGCGTGGTGATGCGCTCGGTCAGGGTGGAGAAGGGGACAGGCGGGTCATCGCCCACCTGCTTCTCCAGGGAGTCCCAATCGATGGTTCGTCCATCCAACCGGGCCGGTGTTCCGGTCTTGAGTCGCCCCAACGGGAATCCTGCCGCCAAGAAGGTGTCCGACAATCCTAAGGAGGGAGGCTCTCCGAGTCTTCCTGCGGGCCACTGCTCTTCGCCGCAGTGGATGATTCCGCGCAGGAAGGTACCTGTGGTCATCACCACCGCGCCCGTGGCGATTTGGCGTCCATCGGCAAGAACTACGCCTGTGACGCGGTTCGCCGTGAGTACCAGATCTTCCGCTGAGCCTTCAAGAAGGGCGAGTCCCGGCGTCTCTGCCAAGAGGGTTTGGATGGCCTGGCGATAGAGTTTGCGATCGGCTTGGGCGCGCGGGCCTCGGACGGCGGGGCCTTTGCTGCGATTGAGGATGCGAAATTGGATTCCGGCTCGGTCAATGGCACGGGCCATCAAGCCATCCAAGGCATCAATCTCGCGTACCAACTGGCCTTTGGCGAGGCCGCCAATGGCGGGGTTACACGACATTTCTCCCAGGGTGTCGAGGCGCTGCGTCACCAGCAGAGTCCGCGCTCCCATCCGAGCGGCAGCGGCAGCGGCCTCGCATCCGGCGTGGCCTCCGCCGATCACCACTACGTCGGCGGAGAGAGCGTCATTTTGTTTCACGTGAAACATCCTTTCTGAGCGATGATTTGTCCAGGGGGTGCGATGCCAGGGGGGGGCGATG
>JAVBJO010000020.1:0-16493 GCA_031546925.1 Rhodospirillaceae bacterium | reverse complement strand
TTGCGCCGGGGCTGCCGCCCCCTGCCCCGCCCCGGGCAAATGCCCCGGACCCCCTTTTCTTTCATCAAGGGACGCGTGCCAAACGGGATTAGGGCAGATCCCCCCTCCGAAAGGTGAGATACCCAGCCCCCGCAGCCAGCGTCCCTAACACGAAGGGCCACGCCAGGGAATAAAACAGATACCACCCCTTCCCCCAATCCTCCAGGATCACATGAGCGGCCGGCCCAAGGACGACCATCTGAGGATCAAACAGAAGAATCGCCGCGGCACGAAACGATTGCAGGGGATTGGCCAAGGCGATTCCCACGACGACCTCCAGAGGCATCTGTTCCCGGATCATAACGCCGAGCAAAATCAGATCCAGAAACAGCAGCAAGACCAGCCACAGAAGGAAGGCTCCGGTTTGCGCCACGTCGGACGAGCGGGCCACCGTGGAGATAAACATCCCGATCCCCAAAAACGACCACGCCAGCGATACCAACAGCCCGAGATAGAAAGCCATCAAGTCCCACGGCACGATCAGTCCTCGCACCTGCCCGTAAATCCCAGCAGCAAGCATGGCCAGGGCGAGGGGCAGGAAGATCACCAAGAAGCGCCCCGCCATCTTGCCCCAGTACCACCCAGCCAGGGATACGGGGAGGGAGAGCATGTACTCGAAGACGCCGGCCTCGCGGTCGCCGGCGACGGAGCGCACGGTGGTGATCAGCACGAAGATGGGCACGATGGCGACGCAGAGTTGGATATAGGTGACCAACAGCCGCGACAGGCCAACGAATCCCAAGATCCTCGATTCCGTCAGTCCGAAGACGAACAACAACACGATGATGCTGCCAAACACCAAGCTATAGAACAGGAACCAGCGTGCCCTCAGGCTTTCGGCGATATCCAGGCGGGCGGTCCGGAGAAACCCGCTCATGGCCCGTGCCCCTGATGCTGCATGCCGTGGCCAGAGGGAGCTGTCCCAGAGGGTGCTGCCATCGTGCGCGCGGTCATCTCGGCAAACGAGATGCTTTCTTCGTTGGAGGGTTTTTGAGCAACGGCGGCAAATCCGCTCCCCATGGGGGAGAGGCGCGCGACGTACCAAGCTTGTCGGGCGTCGATCCATTGACGGGTATTATAATCCCCGACCCAGAACTCGGCTGCGGGGTTGGCTGCGAAAGGTTGCAAGGCGAACCAGCGCACACCATCGCCCACGTCGTCGAATTTGGCCACTTTTTGGTTCTCGGGATTGCGAATTTGAGCGGCGAAGCGGATATCGTCGATGATCATGCCGCAGTGGGCGCAAACCTCTTTCCCCCAGCGGATCTCCACGGGGCCGCTGGATTTCTCGAAGCACCCGCCGAGTGTCAGGACCAGAGCGGCTCCCGGCACCAGGCGCAGGGCATGGCGGCGACTAAGACAGAGGGGATTGCACATAAGGCGACTCTTTCGTTTTTTCCAACATTTCCAGGCCCGAGATCAACCCGGCGTAGCGCGAAAGCATGCACAAGAAGCGCAACCGATCGGGGCCGTTGACGTGTCCTTGCCAGTGCCCGTCGGCCCAGTGGAAGTCCCATTTGGTGATGGCCTTGGCGAAGGCTTCATCGGGATGGAGCAGGGCAATGGAGCAACGCATGCGACTGGTCATATCCACCACGTCAGAGACGCGATCATCCAGAACCACGCGGCCCATGTCCATTTCGATGACACGATTGACCAAGGCCGCCACTTCGTCCAAGCGGTGACTGGTGATCAGCATGACGCTTTCGTCTTGGCGTTCGGCCAAGAGGTTGAAGAAGATGTGACGGGCCTCTGGGTCCAGGTTGGCGGTGGGCTCGTCCATGATCAAGATGTCGCTGGCGCGGCCCAAGGCCACGCCAATCAAGGTCTTCTGCTTCATCCCGCCGGAGAGCTTCACGAAAGGCAAATGGCGGATGGCGGCAAAATCCAACCCGAGCGCCTCGATCACTTGGATCATGCGTTCGGGCTCGCTGTGGCAGACGCTGGCAGCGAAACCGATCAGTTCGCCCACCGGCATTTTCAGCGGCGGAGGAATCTGCGGCACGAACCCAACCCGAGCCAACACCGAGGTGCGATCAAAGCGCGGATGCCATAGGCCATCCACCTCGACGATGCCCTCGTGGATGTACTCTCCCAGCAGGCAGCGGATCAGCGTGGTTTTGCCCGCGCCGTTGGAGCCCACCAAGGCGATGCGGTCGCCTTTGGCGATCTCTAGGCTGACATCGTCCAGAACCCGCGTGTGGCGGAAGACTTTGACGACGTTTTGAAACGAGATCATCAGCGTTTTTCTCTCGGGCTAGAGGAGCGAATTCAGGCCTCGCACCTCGAACTTCAACGACCGCGTCGGACAGGCGTCCACACACAGACCACACCGGGTGCAATCGGCGCCGATGCCAACGTGAACATCGGTGGCGAGGCCCTTCTTGGTGCATTCCAGAACGTGAGGGACCAGGCAGACCTTGCGGCAGGCACCATCATGATGACAGACCTCGGGGCGATATACCACGCGGAGCGGACTGGTCAGACCAACGGCGGCATAGGTTACTCCGATGGGACACATATAGCGGCACCACAAGCGACGCGTGTAGACGACCTCGAGCACCAAGAGCACAGCCACCACGCTCAGAGCACCCGCCGTCCCATAGATCAGCCCGCGGGAGAGAATCCCCGTGGGCGAGATGGTTTCGTAAACCGTAAAACCGGTCCCAAAAGCCAGGCTCGCGAAAATCACATAGAGAACGGTGCGCAGTCTCCGATCCAGGGCGTGATCTTTGACCCATCCCTTGGCAGCCAGCTTGAGGTGGAGCATCTCGGCCCATTCGGCCAACAGGTGATAGGGGCAGGTCCAGGAGCAGAAGGTGCGTCCTCCCATCAGCCACCACAGGATCAGCACCGTTGAGGTACCGATCACCAAGTTGATCGGCACCGTCTTGAAGGCCAGAGCCACCTGTAAGCTGGAATTCAGGTCGGCGAAGTGGAAGCCGAATACCCGCGAGGCCGTCAAAGCGCCTTCGATCAACTGCACGTCGAAGTGGTACGAGACCACAAACAGCAAATTGATCATTACCAGAGTCACCCAACGACGCCAGCGCCATTTGTGGACTTTGCTTTGTTGCTCGATGGCGTCCTTGACTTGGACGGTGTCTTCCTTGGTGCGCTTCTTCGAGCGCTTGGCCTCGTGCAGAGCCGTCGCCGCCGGTGTGTAATCGGCAGGGACGGGCTTGGTGGGAGCCCCCCCCAGAACCTGGCGCAAGGATCCGAGAAAGCTCATACGACTCTCCCTGTGGTGCGAATGTCGATGACGATGACGGCGGGTTCCACGGGACAGATCATTTCGCACATGCCGCAACCGACGCACTCCCCCGTGATTTGGGGGAGACGGCGTTGATCCGCGGTATGACTGGTAATGGGAAGCATGGAGATGGCCCCCTCAATGGGACACTCCCGCACGCACAAGTCGCACGAGGCCAAGTCATAGATGTGCTCGGCCACAGGAAACGGTTTCCATCGATCTTTATCCACGTAGCGATGCAGGCCCTTGTAGGGCGCTCCCCGCGCCGGACCTTGGACGCCTTTTTCCTGGAAGGCTAAGCATTGCGTGGGTTTGTCCACTCGCGCCACGCCCATGCGGACCTTGGCCCACATTTCCTTGACCTTCTCGCTGGGCGCAATCGGTTCCAGCGCGCCCGTCGGGCAGGCCAGGATGCACTGGAGAGCATCGCAGGAGAAGTCGCACGCCTGGTTCCGCGCGTCGATGTGCGGGACACCAAGGCCAAAGCCCTGGTCCACGTCACCAAGCACAATGGCTTTGACCGGGCAGACTTGGACACACTGGCCGCACTTGATGCAGGCCGCGAGAAAGGCCGATTCATCAATGGCACCAGGCGGACGCAATTTGACCGAAGCCCCTCGGCTCACCGGCAGCCAGCCCGCAAGCGCCGCACCCACCACCGCCCCGCCCAGGAGGAACGAGCGGAGGAAGCGACGGCGGGCTTCTTGGGAGGAACGAGAGGGAGGAGGAGATAGGTCGCTCATCGCGGTGCCTCTGGGGTCGAGGAAAGGGAGAGGGGGGGCTTGCGCCCTGGCGGGGGCGCTGCCCCCTGCACCCCCGCAAGGGTCATGGACCCTTGACCCTTGAGGATTTTGGGGTGAGGGTCTTCGAGAAGGAGCTCGGGCTCGCTGAAAGGGGCAAGACGGTCGAGGAAGTCGAGGACTTCCAGGATCACCGTGCCTTTGAAGAAGCGCGTGTTGGGGGATTCCATCCAGACGCGACCTGCGTAGTTGAAGGGGCGGTAAGGGAGATCGCCAACCCCATCTCCGTTCCGGTCAAAGCCTTCGTAAGAGTCCCAGAAGTTGCCATCCCAGTCGTTACGCTTGGCCGAGCCGCCCCCGTTGACCGCAACATCCGTCATGTTGCCCTGGATCCGGTTGCCTTTGAAGATGTTGCCCTTCCAATCGCTCAGGAAGGAAATGGCCGTGTCATGATAGGCAATCCGATTGTTTAAAATCAGATTGACCGTATCCGGCTGAAAGGGGGAGACATCCAGGAAAATCCCTACGGCGCAATACACAATGTCATTGTTTTCGATGACAATGCCACTTGCTTCCTTCATGGAAATGCAAACACCGGTTGATCCAACAGCGTGAGAGATAACATTATTCCGAAAAACATCTCCTTCTCCGTACATAGAGGAAATGCCAACAGAATTATGCATGAATTTATTTCGTTCTATAATATTATTTGCAGAAAACATAAAGTGGAGCCCATAACGCCCATTGGTGACAACGTTATCAGCAATTGTATTCTGCTTTGAGTACCACAGAACAAAATCACGGGCTTTATCAATAGTATTTTGTTCAACTTTATTGTGACTGGAATACCAAAGACGAATAGGATCGCCCCGCAAGCCCAGATCCTCATCTTTTGAGCTGATGGTATTGCGGCGGACGATGTTGGAGTCGGATTGATTGAGGTCGATACCGAACAGGACATCCGTGAGGATATTGTCTTTGATGATGTTATTGTTGCCGCGAACCTGAATACCGGAATCTTCGTCGTTATGATCGTTACCGGTTCCGCTGAGGGTCAGCCCGCGCACGGTGGCCCCATTGGTTTTGACGTGAACCACCGTGCCCACGCCGCCCCCATCAATGGAGACCGTTCCTTGACCATCCAGGATGAGGGGCTTGGTGATGGAAATCCGCCCGTGATAATGCCCAGCGGGAGGCGTAACCAAGCCCCCCTCGGGAGCCGCATCAATCAGAGCTTGAATCTCTTGAGCATCTCTTCTTTGAGCCTCTCCGGGAGGCGTCTCGGCCTTGGACGCCACGCTCCCGATCAAAGACAAGCAGACGGTGATAAGACCAAGAGACCCGCGCAGAAATACCATCCTCAAGCTGTTCCCTTTACCTTTAAAGACCCTGTTCAAGACGCAGTTGCTTGCGGCGCAACAGCGTCGCCAGAAGCAGGATAACCGCAGCCGCAGCCAGCAATCCAAACCCATAGTGGGGATAGGAGAATGTGGAGAACTGCGCCACTTTTCCTTCACCAAAAACCGTTGGCATGAAAGCTTTGACGGTAAAGGCACCCGTTTCCTTGAGATTGTGCCCAAACCACCAGAGCCACGCCGAATAATCCACCAAGAACGCCACGGGGATCACCATGCCCGAAAGCGGGAGCACCCACCACAGGGGGCCGCGATAGACCAAGAATCCCAGCAACATCACTCCCACCAACACGAACAGATAGGGCGCCGCCATAATTTCGATCTGTGCGCCCTTCTCGATGGGCTCCATCCCAATGTAGTGGTTGATGATGTCCATCTCTTCCACGCAATCCAGGGCTTCCCCTGCTGTGACTTCGTCGGTATGGGAGCGTGGCACACAACCGTTAAACACGCCGTTAACATGGAAATGAATCCGAATCCCGTCAGGGAAGGTCTGCGGCGGATACTGCGGAGCCTTCAACGACACCCACCAGATGGGGGAAAAAAACGCAGCCACGATCAGGACCAACGCGAGCACGGTCAGGATCCGATACAGGGTTCTGAAGTTTGCGCTGCGGGAATCGGGTGAGCTGCTGCTGTCCTGGGGGGTCATGTCGGCCTCGATTGTTACACGGGATCGCAACAAAAATGAAAGTCGAGAGCCGAAATATCAGCTCCCGACTTTACTGCAAGAGGATTACTTGAAGTCGGGGTTCTTCCACCCTGCGTCACCAACCAGCTCTGCTGGGGGCTTCATCCGCGACACATAATCCAACACCGCCTTGGTGTCCTTGTCAGAGAATTTTTCGATCTGCTTCACCATGTCTGGATTGGCATTCCGACGTTTCCCTTCCTTGATCCATTGGTATTGGCGCATCAGATAATTGTAATGCTGGCCATGAATCCGAGGATAGTACTTCTCGTTGTCGCCAGAACCATCGACGCCATGACAGCGTTCACAGTTTTCCTTATACAGCACCTGACCATGTTCCAGATCGGTCCCGTCTCCCACGCCGGGATTGGGGTTCATCTTCAGAACCTTGATGTACTCCGCCACGTCGGCAATGGCTTGGGGGCCACCGATCTGGCTGGGCAGCGCGAACGGATACATGGTGGGGTTGTCACGGTTGAGCGCACGAATGTCGGCCAACTGCTTGATGATCACGTGGGTGTGCTGTCCCGCCAATTGCGGAAAGGTCCCATCGGGCAATCCCCAGCCCTCCGGTAGGTGGCAAGCAGAGCACACTTCGTACACATCTCGGCCATTCTCAGCATTGGGCTTCAGGTGCAGGGCCTCGTCCTGTTCCCCACCACCGGAGTTCCAGTGGTACTCACTATCGCCCAGCAGCTTGCCTTGCTGGGGCTTATCCATCGGCCCGGCGGCCATTGCCGCTCCGCCGAAGGCCACGACGGCAAACGCCACGGCCATACCTCGAACGAACATCTTCATCCCCTGTCTCCCATGGATGACTCATTTAGTAGGCTAAATCGGTTTTACGCTCTCGCCAACGTTTCTCACTTAACGTTGGTTAAGAAGTCGGCGATGGAGTCCATCTCTTGATCGGTGACCAAGTGCATCACCGGGGTCATGGCCTTGGCGTTTCCATTGGTGCGAACACCCGTCTTGATATCCTGCATCTGCCCCAGGAGATAGGCCTTTTCCTGACCAGCGATCAAGGGATAGGTTTTCAGCAGGGGCTTCAGAGCGTCCTTGCCGTGGCACGCGATGCAGGTCTTGGTCTTGTAGAGGGCCAGACCAGGATGGTCGGCGGGGACTTGCGTGGGGCGGGGCAGGGTGCTCAGCCAATCGGCGATGGCCTGGATCTCCGCCTCGGGGATTTCCGCGACGATGGGCTTCATGGTGTCCACCGACAGACGGTTGGCACGGGCCCCTGACTGAATATCTTTAATCTGATTCACGATATAAGCGGCGTTCTGCCCAGCGAGACGGGGATATCCCACATCCAGCGGAGTTTTAGCATCTTCTCCGTGACAGGCGACGCATCCCTTGTCGGCGTAAAGCAACCTGCCGTCCAAGGCTATGGGAACAACGGGAGCGACTGGCTCTGCGGGGGCTGCCGTTTGTGCCCACGCCGGAGCGGCGGCAAGACCAACAAGAACTGCTGTTGAGGTCAACAGCCGACGAAATACAGTATTCATTCTCAAGAGAATCCCCTAAAAGCCAAAAATTTCGAGGTACGAGGAGCCGTGCCCTCCTCTTGGCAGAACAAAGGGGTGCGGATTTCTCCGCCCCCCATGCTCAACATCCTAAACCTGAAGTGACACACCCATACTTACTTCGGTGCGTCGACCTTCTTGGCGCCGTTCTGCTCCAGATAGGTCTTGGCGCGCAAGCCGATATCGGCGGCCTTGACCTGATACTGGAACCACTGTTCGGCCCACAACGTTGCATTCTGGAAGTCGTTCTTCTTGGCGAACTCTTCCGACTTTTCCTTGGCACCCTTTGCGAAGCCAAGCTGATCAACGGCGTCTTCCACCAGGGCAACCACGGCCGGGAAGTCCTTGTAGTTCACGCTGGTGATATAGCCAACCACGCTGTCGATGACCGCCTGGGTATCAACGTTGGTCTTCACGCGGGCGTCATAATCCGCCTTGGTGTAGACCGCGCCAGTCGTCTGGGCGGCGGCACCTTCCACGGCCTTGTAGTTGGCGGGCTTGACCAGCAGGTAGCCTTCCATCTCCAAGTGCAGAGCCGAGCAGAACTCGGTGCAGTAGTACGGATACACGCCAGCCTTGTTGGCGACAAACGTGGCCGAGGCCGTCTTGCCGGGCTCCAGCGACAGATTGACGTTGTGCTTGGACACGGCGAAACCATGGGTTTCGTCCTGAGCGCGTTCCAGGTTGGTGAGGTGGATGATAACGGTATCGCCCTCATTGGCCTCGATCAGCTCGGGCGTGATGTGAGAGCGGATAACGGTCCCGAACACTTCGACCTTGCCGGGCTCCCGCACGGTCTTTTCCTGACCGGCGCGAATGGCTGCGGCATGCTTCTCGCCGGTGCGCGAATCGGTGCCGTTCTTGTAGTTGATGACCGGCTTCAGCTTGTCGGCGGCAATGGCCACGGCGTAGTGGGGCTCGCCCAGGGGCAGCGGCATATCGTACAGCAGCTGGAGCTTGTCGTTGCTGGCATCAATGAGCTGATGGTTCTGGGGATGGAGCGGACCAACCGGGTTGAAGCGGTCAATGGCCAGCTTGTTCAAGGCCACCACGTACTTACCGGCGGGCTTGGCCGAATCCCCTTCCATGGCCATCAAGTGGCCGATGTTGTAGTGAACCGAGACCTTATCCAGGACGGCACCGGTGCAATAGTTCCACTTGGCCAGCTGGGAGTCCACATACAGGGAAGTATAGGCGATACAGGGGGTGGAGTCATACTGGGTGTGAAGGGGACCAAGTCCCAACTGCACTTGACGGTCCAGCGCCTTGTCCATGGCGATGATCGGAACGCCGTACTCGTCCTTACCAGAGAAGGAACCGGCCTTGATCTGCGCCTGGATCTTCTCGAACGAGTAGATCGAGGTATGGGTATCAAGCTTACCCGAGACGATAATGAGCTTCCCATCGGGGGTCACATCGACGCCGTGGGGCGACTTGGGCTCGGGGATCAGGAACAGCACGCCTTCCTTGGCGGCGGTAGCGAGGTCGATCACGGCATGGCCGTTGATCTTCTTCACATTGCCGGCCTTGAACAGCTCTTCGGCCTTCTTCCAGTTTACCACGTGGAGGAAGTCAGTGTCCTTGGCAGAGCAACCGGCTTCAAACGGAGGATTGCCACGCTCGATTCCACCCGTGTAGCGCTCGGCGCAGAACGAGTTGGTGAACGACCAGCCATCGGACGGGCCTTTACCAAAGTCCGACAGATCCTGCGAATAGGGAGGCAGTTCGAGGGAGAAAGAATTTTCCGGCTCGACCCGGCCCTTGGCCCGGTTGAACTTCCAGTAGGTGACAGCGCCACGATACTTGTCGTTGAACTGCTCCAGGGGGACGAACTCGCCACCCAGGGGGGCGGGGTACTGAGCTGCCTCGATGATGTAATCCGTGTTCGGCGAAACGAAGGTGCCGCCGTGTTCGGATTGCAGAATGGGGTTCTTGACGATCTGCTTGGTCTCGAAGTCCTTCAGATCGATCACGGCGATGCGAGGCGTATTCTTGTCGTTGATGAACAAGAACTCGCCATCATACACGCCATTGGTCTCGGAGATGGCTGGATGGTGAGTATCACCGAACAGCACTTGGCGGCCGTCGACGTCACTGCCTTCCTTGAGCACACGCTTCGACTCGTCATCGTAGCCATAGCCCTGCCAGGGCTCGGGCGTGAACACGCCGATGTACTTCAGGATGCGCATGGACGGGATACCATACACGATCACCTGACCCGACTGACCACCCGAGGAAAACGCAATAAATTCATCTCGCTTACCCGTCGGGGTATAGGTCTTGCTTGCGGCCAGCAGATCCTTTTCGGTCAACCCGCGGCGCTTCATCACATCTTGCAGGGTCTCTGCCGACCAGGCCTGGCTTGCGGCGAGTACGCCGAAGCTGACTGTGGCGAGCATACTCGCCAGTTTTACGCTTTTCTTCATCTTTTCCCCACCTCGAAACGGTTGATAGGATAACGACGCCCAATATTTCAATCGCGGACGATGCCACCCTGAGCGTACCCCCACCCTGACCTTAGTCAAGTCATCTCGCTTCCTTATCTGTAAAAAACCCAGATCGTTGACAGCGCAGGGTCTTCGCCCTACCTTCGCGCTTCTAATATTGGCCAAGATTCGAGGAATGCCGCGTGTTCGACACTAACGACGGCTCATTTGCCCGCGTACAGCAGGCGCTCCAACGTCTTGGAGCCACCGCAGACCGGTTAAGCGCCGCCGAGACCGCCAGGGCTCAGACCTGGCACGAAACAACGGTGACGACGAAACAGGAGCTGGACGCAGCTCTGGCCGAGCAGACTCGCCTAGCCGAGGCGCTCAACACCGCCGGAGAGGTCCAGCAGCGTCTCGATGCCGCCTTGGCCGAACAACATCGCTTGTCCGAGGCGCTCAATACCGCCGGAGAGGTGCAGCAGCGTCTCGATGCCGCCTTGGCCGAACAGTATCGCTTATCCGAAGCGCTGAATACTGCCGGAGAGGTGCAACCGCGTCTCGACGCCGCCTTGGCCGAACAGCATCGCTTGTCCGAAGCACTGAATACCGCCGGAGAGGTGCAACAGCGTCTCGATGCCGCCTTGGCCGAACAGCATCGCTTGTCCGAGGCGCTGAATACCGCCGGAGAGGTGCAACAGCGTCTCGATGCCTCGTTGGCGGAACAGCATCGTCTCTCGGAGGCGCTCCGGGAAAGCCAAGCGGAAGTCGCCGCCTTGCATAACCGTCCCCAGGAGACAGAACCCTCCTCGCCTCTGACCATTGATGCGGAGATTCAGCGCCTTACCGCCGCTCTGCGGGAGGCCGAGAGGGAGCAGAGCGCCATCCGGGAGACCTCCAACGCCATGGCACAGCGGTTGGATGTCGCCCTGCGGGAGGAGACTCGTCTGATCGAGGCGCTCCGGCGCTCCGAGCAAGGACAGGCCAGCCTTAACCAGACCACCGAGTCCGCCGTACAACGCTTGGAGACCGCCGTTGGTCGCCTTCGCGTGCTGCTGGAGAATTAAAATCCATGGCTGTCGTCAATCTAACCATCTCGGGTCGAGACTACGAAATCGCTTGTGACGATTCCCAGGCGGCGCGTGTGGAGGAGCTGGGGCGAGAGGTGGATAGCCGGGCTCAAACCCTGACCCGCCGTTTGGGGGTCATTCCCGATGCCAGACTTTTGGTGATGGTTGGGCTCATGCTCGCCGATGAACTGACCGAGGCGCGCAATCATGCCTCCTCCCCCGAAAAGATCTCGTCGCTTCTCGACCAGACGGACATGCGCATTGCCGAAAATCTGGAATCCTTGGCCGCTCGTCTGGAAGGCCTTGCGGATCGCCTGGAGAAGACTTAACTTAAAGGTGGAGCGGTTGTCTGCGCGGTGCGTTCGGGCAGCTAATGTCCCTGGGCGATAAGATCCTCTCGGGCGCTGTCCCTGTTGGGGGTGTGCCCCCAATACATGGTGCCCACCTGATTAATCAGGCCACGGAGGACATGCTAGGCTCACGGCCGAGGTGGAGCCGCTCCACCTTACCTTTCCCGAGACACTGAAAAGCGAGGGGTTGTTTCGTTGACCCCCCTTGTGCGGAAAAAGGCCCTTCGTGCCCACATGGTCGAGGTTCGGCGTCAGGCGTGCGTTCTCTTCGGAGAAGCCGCCGCACGGGGATTTGCCGACCAAGGGGAGCAACTCCTCATGCCCGAGAAGGCTCTCGTGGCTGGATACTGGCCTATGGGCGATGAAGCCGATCCGCGGGTGCTCCTGGAGCGTCTGGAGGCGAAGGGGTGTACCCTCGCTTTGCCTCTGGTGACGACTCGGGGGTTGCCCTTGCGCTTCCGGCCCTTTCGCTGCGGGGATCCCTTGGAGCCGGGGCTGCATGGCACCCTTCATCCCGTCGCCACCCATCATGATGTGATTCCAGAGGTGGCGCTGGTTCCTCTTCTCGCCTTTGATCGCAAGGGCTTTCGCCTTGGTTACGGCGGAGGATACTACGACCGCACCCTGGCGGAATGGCGCGCCTTGGGACATAGGGTGAAGACCATCGGCTTGGGCTTCGCCGTCCAAGAAGTGCCAAACGTTCCCGTTGATCCTCACGATCAGCGCCTGGACGCCATTCTGACCGAGACCGAACTGATTATCCCGGAGACACCATGAGAATACTCTACCTTGGCGATGTGATCGGACGATCCGGGCGCGAGGCCGTCATCGAGCGTCTTCCCGATTTGCGTCAACGCCTAAGGCTGGATTTCATCGTGGTCAATGGCGAGAATGCCGCTCACGGGTTTGGCATCACGCCGAAAATCTGCGAAGAGCTCTATGCCGCCGGGGTGAATGTCATCACTTTGGGCAATCATGCCTGGGATCAGCGCGAGATTATTCCCTTCATCGAGCAGGAACCTCGGTTGTTGCGTCCCCTCAACTACCCGCCGGGGACACCGGGGAAAGGGGTTGGCATTTATCCCGTCTCGCGAGGGCGTCAGGTCCTGGTTATGCAGGTCATGGGGCGTTTGTTCATGGACCCTCTGGACGATCCCTTTTCCGCCGTTGCTGCGGAGTTGGCTCGGGTGCGGGTGAGGGTCAATGCCAGCGTGCTCGATCTCCACGCGGAGGCCAGCAGTGAAAAGATGGCCCTCGCCCACAGCGTGGACGGGCGAGTCAGTCTGGTGGTGGGGAGTCACTCGCACATTCCTACCGCTGATACGCAGATCCTGCCGGGGGGGACGGCCTATCAGACCGATGCGGGCATGTGTGGGGACTATGATTCCGTCATCGGCATGAAAAAAGAGGCTGCCGTCTTCAAATTCGTGCGGAAAATGCCAGGGGAGCGGCTCTCGCCAGCAGAGGGCGTGGCAACGGTCTGCGGCGTGGTGGTGGAAACGGATGACGCAACCGGCTTGGCGCTCGAGGTCGCTGCGGTGAGGGTAGGACCACGATTGGCCCAGACCTAGGGTCAAGGGTCTTTGACCCTTGACCCTATGCCAGGGGCTTCATGTCCTTCACCCGCGCCGTCAACCGAGACACCTTGCGCGAAGCTGTATTCTTGTGCAGCAGTCCGACCTGCGCGCCCTTCATCAGCTCCGGCTCTGCGGCGAGCAGAGCGGCCTTCGCCTCTCCCTCATTCCCACTGGAGATGGCGAGTTCGACTTTTTTAACGAAGGTTCGGATACGGCTCACACGGGCGCGGTTGACCTCGGTACGACGTTCGGTCTGACGGATGCGCTTTTTTGCCGATTTATGATGAGCCATGGTGACGTGAGTTCCAGGAGCGGTTCTTGAAATGAAGCCGCGTTTATAGGGGGGGGAGGGAGGCTCGTCAAGGGGAAACATACGAGAGCGTGACGTCCAGACCCTCTTTTCTTTTGACTTAACCTTTGCCATAACCGCATATCCCATGACACACCCCAGGGATGGAGGCCTGACATGTCGATTCCTCGTTATTCTCGACCTCGGATGGCTGCCATCTGGGAGCCCGCCAATCGTTTCGCCATTTGGTTCCGTATTGAGGCGCACGCCTGTGATGCGCTGGCGGAGTTGGGGGTTATCCCAAAAGCAGCGGCTCAAGCGGTGTGGGAGCGTGGAAACAGGCCCTATACCCCCGATCGTATTGCTCGGATCGACGCCATTGAGGCAGAGACCAAGCATGATGTGATCGCGTTCCTAACCGAGTTGGCAGAGCACGTCGGCCCCGAGTCCCGTTTCATCCACCAAGGGATGACGTCCTCGGACGTGCTGGACACCTGCTTGAGCGTACAGTTGGTTCAGGCCGCCGATGGGCTGATGGACGATATTTCGGCTCTTCTGACCACCCTGGAGCGTCGCGCCTTTGAGTTCAAGGACATGGTTTGCATGGGCCGGAGTCACGGCATCCATGCCGAGCCGGTGACCCTCGGGCTGAAGTTCGCGGGCTTCCATGCGGAATTCCAGCGCAACCGGGATCGCCTGCGTGCCATTCGCTCGGATATCGGAACCTGTACGATTTCCGGCGCGGTAGGCACCTTCGCCAACATCGACCCCCGAGTGGAGGAATATGTCGCCGCGAAGCTAGGCCTGGTGCCGGAGCCCCTTTCGACTCAGGTGAGCCCGCGGGACCGGCATGCGTATTTCTTTGCGACCTTGGGCGTGATCGCCAGTTCTATCGAGCGCATCGCCACGGAGATTCGCCATCTCCAACGCACCGAAGTCCGCGAGGCCGAGGAATATTTCTCCGCCGGACAGAAGGGCAGTTCGGCCATGCCCCACAAGCGCAATCCGGTGCTGACAGAGAACCTCACCGGCCTGACCCGGATGGTGCGGGCCTATGTGACTCCGGCATTGGAAAACGTGGCCTTGTGGCACGAGCGGGATATCTCCCACTCCTCGGTGGAGCGGTATATTGCGCCGGACGCAACGATCACCCTTGATTTTGCCTTGGCGCGGGTCACCAACGTCATCGATAAACTGGTGATTCACCCCGAAAATATCGCGCGCAACCTGAACCATTTGGGCGGATTGGTGTTCTCGCAGCAGGTGCTGTTGGCCTTGACGAAGGCGGGCGTTTCTCGCGAGGACGCCTATCATTTGGTGCAGCGCAACGCTATGCGGGTCTGGGATGCCATCGACGAGGGGAGAGACACGACGGGGCGCTTCCTCGATCTGCTGAAGCGCGACGCGGAGGTGTCCAAGGCCCTCAGCGGGGCGGAGTTGGAAGCGATGTTTGATCTCCGTCACCACACCAAGCACGTGGATACGATTTTCGCCCGCGTGTTCGGCGGATTCCGCGAGAGAGTCCGCGTGGATGGCTGATCCCTTTACCGAAATCGTGGATTGGATGTCACTGCGCTGTCCGCCAACGCTTCGGGGCGAGTTGATCTCGATCCTGCGTCAGGCGAAGGAGAGCGGAGAGGAAAGCGGTCCTGCAGATTTGTGGCGTATCCTGGCGGAGCGCCTCATTTCCGCCGGCGAGATGGATGCGGCTCGGGATGCGCTGCGGCGGTGGCAAGCCTTGGCTCCCGCCGATCATCCTCTTCTTTCGGTTCTGGGTGCCCGCCCGCAAGAGGCGGCAAAACCAACGGCAACCCCACCGCCGACGTGGTCCACGCCTTTTCCCTCGCAGCAAAAGCGCGAAGACCCCACCTCACGCCTCGTCCGCGTCATTGATGCCACCTATACCTTCAAAAAGATCCCTCCCGCTGTGGCGCGGGTGCTGGACAAGACGGTGGTCTCGGGGTGGGAGACGCTGTTGGATGAACACGATGTCTCTTCCCGGGTAGTCCTGCACGAGTTCCAAGATGGCTCCTATGGCCCGTGGGCTGTCACCGGGGTCTTCACCGATTTTGCCGGTGCGGCGGCGGTAGAGGTGGTGGTGCGCTCGATCCAGCGGCAATTCATGTTTGCCGCCAGGGAAGCCGCTAGAGCCCGGAAGGTTCTGATTGGCATCGCCCTTCCGAGTGCTCTGGCTCTAGGCATCATCCTGGGCTACATCATGGGTTTGCGCTGATTCCCATGGGCAATCCGGTTATTATCCTGGTGCGACCTCAGCTTTCCGAGAATATCGGTACGGCGGCTCGGGCGATGCTCAACAATGGGCTGACCTCGATGCGGCTGGTGGCTCCGAAACCTGATTGGCTGTCGGATCGCGCCATCGCCGCCGCCTCGGGGGCCGATCGTGTCATTCTGGGAGCACAAACATTCGCCACCACGGAAGAAGCCATCGCCGATCTCCAACACGTCTGGGCCACGACGGCCCGCAACCGCTTCATGGTCAAACCGGTGGATACGCCACGCACCGCAGCGGTCGCCATGCGCGCGCTTGAGACCGAAGACCGCCGCTTCGGCGTCCTGTTCGGCCCCGAACGGACTGGGTTGGAAAATGATGATGTGACCCTGGCCGATACCGTCATCACGGTGCCGTTGAACCCGGACTATTCTTCGCTGAATTTGGCACAATGCGTGCTGTTGGTGGCCTATGAGTGGTATCAATCCTCTGCCCCTGCGCTTCCCTCGGGGCACATGACCAAGGGGGCACAGCCTCCGGCGGATAAGGAAAAGCTCCTGGGGTTCTTCGCGCACCTGGAGCGAGAGCTTGATGCCTGCGGCTTCTTGCGCGTGGTTGACAAGCGTCCGGGGATGATCCGGAACATCCGTAATCTGTTCCAGCGCGCCAACCTCACCGGGCAAGAGATCCAGACCCTCCATGGGATCATCCACGAGCTGGTGACTTGGCGCGGGCGTAAGGGAGAGCGGTGAAAGAAAAGGGGGTCCGGGGCATGCCCCCGGGCGGGGATTGGGGCGGCAGCCCCGGCGCAAGCCAGACAGCCCATCCCCCCCGACCCCCCAACAAAAAACCCCCGATTGTTTCGGGGGTTTTTTGTTGGGGGGTCG
>JAVBJO010000082.1:0-4775 GCA_031546925.1 Rhodospirillaceae bacterium | reverse complement strand
GGGGGGGGGGCGGGGCGCGGGGGGGGGCGGGGGGCCCCCGCCCCCCCACCCCCACCCCCCCCCCCCCCCCCCCCCCCCAAAAAAAACCCCCCCTTGTGTTGGGGGTTTTTTTTTTTCGGGGGGTCGGGGGGGATAGGGCTTTTGGCTTACGCCGGGGCTGCCGCCCCCTGCCCCGCCCGGAGCCATGCCCCGGACCCCCTTTCCTTTCATCAATACTCAAGGCCCAACACACCCGGCCAAACGGCAATACGCTGCACACTGGACATTTCCCCCCTTTTGTGGTGTAAGCAAGAGCAATCAAAAGTCTCCCAGGGAGAAACGTCCGTGCTTGAAGCCTATCGCCAGCATGTCGCCGAACGTGCCGCTCAAGGAATCCCCCCGTTGCCGCTCTCTGCCGAGCAGACGGAGGCTCTCGTTGGTCTTCTCAAGTCCCCTCCCAAGGGGGAGGAGACGTTTCTTCTGGATCTGATCACCTATCGCGTCCCGGCGGGCGTTGATGATGCGGCTCGGATCAAGGCTGATTTCCTGGCTCGGGTGGCGGTAGGAGAGGAAACTTCTCCACTGGTGTCCAAGATCAAGGCCACCCAGTTGCTGGGCACCATGTTGGGTGGGTTCAACATCAAGCCGCTGATTGGATTGCTTTCGTCGAAAGAGTGTTCCGCCGCCGCCGCCGAGGGGCTGAAGAAGACTCTTCTAATGTTTGATTATTTCCATGATGTAAAGGCTCTGGCCGATAAAGGCAACGCCGTCGCCGCCGAGGTGGTTCGCTCCTGGGCCGAGGCAGAATGGTTCACCTCACGCCCCGAGGTTCCTAAAAGCCTGACGCTGACCGTGTTTAAGGTTTCAGGCGAAACCAACACCGATGACCTTTCTCCGGCTCCCGATGCCTGGAGCCGCCCCGATATTCCGCTCCATGCCCTGGCCATGTTGAAGAACCCCCGCCCAGGCATTGATGCCGACGAGCCGGGTTCGCGCGGCCCCATCAAGCAGTTGGAAGGGCTAAGGGCCAAGGGGAATCTCATTGCCTATGTGGGCGATGTGGTGGGAACCGGCTCATCGCGCAAATCCGCCACCAATTCCGTGCTCTGGTGGACCGGGGAGGATATTCCCTACGTCCCCAACAAGCGTTTTGGCGGGGTTTGCCTCGGCACCAAAATTGCGCCCATCTTCTACAACACCATGGAAGATGCGGGAGCTCTGCCCATCGAGCTGGATGTCTCCGCCATGGAGACCGGCGATGTGATCGAACTGCGTCCTTTCGAGGGCAAGGTGCTGAAGAATGGTAAGGTGATCTCCACGTTCGAGATCCGCTCCGACGTGCTCTTCGACGAGGTTCGCGCCGGGGGGCGTATCCCCCTGATCATTGGACGGAGTTTAACAGCCCGGGCACGGGATGCGTTGGGGCTTCCGCCCTCTCCCCTGTTCCGCTTGCCCCAGACGCCTGCCGCCTCCACCAAGGGCTTTTCCTTGGCCCAGAAGATGGTCGGACGCGCCTGCGGTCTGCCCGAGGGTAAGGGCGTTCGGCCCGGAACCTATTGCGAGCCTCGGATGACCACGGTGGGGTCTCAGGACACGACCGGGCCGATGACACGGGACGAGTTGAAAGATCTCGCCTGCTTGGGCTTCTCCGCCGATCTGGTGATGCAGTCGTTCTGTCATACCGCCGCTTATCCCAAGCTGGTGGATGTGCAGACTCATCGGGAGTTGCCCACGTTTATCTCCACGCGGGGGGGTGTTTCCTTGCGGCCGGGGGATGGCGTGATCCACTCGTGGCTCAATCGTTTGCTGCTGCCGGATACCGTCGGGACGGGAGGGGATTCCCACACCCGTTTCCCCATCGGGATTTCCTTCCCCGCCGGATCGGGGTTGGTGGCCTTTGCCGCCGCGACAGGAGTCATGCCGCTGGATATGCCCGAGAGCATTCTCGTGCGCTTCAAGGGGACCATGCAGCCGGGCGTGACGCTGAGGGATCTCGTCAATGCCATTCCTCTTTACGCTATTCGGCAGGGAATGCTGACGGTGGAGAAGAAGGGCAAGAAGAACGCGTTCTCCGGGCGCATCCTGGAGATTGAAGGGCTGCCGGATCTGAAGGTGGAACAGGCGTTCGAGTTGTCCGATGCCTCCGCCGAGCGCTCCGCTGCCGCCTGTACCGTGCGGCTCAACAAAGAGCCGATCATCGAGTACATGACCTCGAACATCACCCTGATGAAGTGGATGATCGCGGGCGGATACGAGGATCGTCACACCCTGGAACGCCGGATTCGCGCCATGGAAGCCTGGATTGCCAACCCGGTCTTGCTGGCTCCCGATCAGGATGCCGAGTACGCCGAGGTGATCGAGATTGATCTGGCCGACATCAAGGAACCCATCGTCGCCTGTCCGAACGATCCCGATGACGTGAAGATGCTGTCGGAGGTCGCTGGCGATAAGATCGACGAGGTGTTCATCGGCTCGTGCATGACCAATATCGGGCACTTCCGGGCTGCCGGGAAGATCCTGGACGGTAAATCGGATATTCCGGCACGGTTGTGGGTGGCTCCGCCCACCAAGATGGACGCCATGATCCTCAACGAAGAGGGCTATTACAGCATCCTCGGCAAGTCCGGGGCACGCATGGAAATGCCGGGCTGTTCCTTGTGCATGGGCAACCAGGCCCAGGTGCGGAAGGGCTCGACGGCCATGTCCACCTCGACGCGGAACTTCCCCAACCGCTTGGGAATCGATACCCGGGTGTATTTGGGCTCGGCGGAGCTTGCGGCGGTGTGCGCCTTGATGGGGAAGATCCCCACCCCGGCGGAGTACCTCGCTCAAGTGACGGTGGTCAACCAGAAGGCCAAGGATGTCTATCGCTACATGAACTTCGACAAGATCCCCGCATTCCGCTCCATCGCGGATACGGTTACCGTCTGAGTTCTCTCTGACTCGTCCTTTGGAATGCCGGGGGATTTTCCCCGGCATTCATCCTCTCTCCGATGTGCTCGCCATGCCGAATATGCTCGTCGCGCGGCGGGGGATGGTGATCGCCCCGCATCCCTTGGCGGCTCAAGCCGCAGTCGCCGTTTTGCGTGAGGGTGGCAACGCTATCGAGGCGGCTTTGGCTGCCGCCGTGGCCTCCACGGTTTTGTGTCCTTGCTCCAGCGGTCTGGGGGGGGATGGATTTTGGATCATCGCCGAACCGGGAAAACCGCCGCTGTCCATTGATGGATCCGGGGCCTCCGGGGGCGGGGTGAGTCCAAGCTTTTATCACAGCCGGAAATTGAAGGCCATTCCCACCAGCGGACCGCTCTCGGCGCTGACCGTTGCTGGCGTGGTCTCGGGATGGCAACTGGCTTTGGGGGTGTCTTCCCATTGGGGCGGGCGGTTACCGCTGGGGCACTTGTTTGCCGATGCTCTGTACCATGCCCGGACCGAAGAGGTTCCCTCAGAAATGGGTGGGACTCTGGAGCGCTTGGTCCATGCGGGGCTCGACGATTTTTATCGCGGCGAAATCGGACAAGTCATCGCAGCCGACCTGAAAGCTGCCGGAAGTCCCCTAGAGGCCGAGGACCTCGCCCGGCATCGCGGCATGCGCCGTCGGCCGTTGGCACTAGAGATGTCCACAGGAACCGTCTTCAGCACCGCGCCACCCACCTTGGGGCTGGTCTCCTTGATGACGCTGGGGGTGTTGGAGCGTTTGGATCTCGTGTCGAAAGACGACGCAAGCCGTCTCCACCATCAGATCCGCGCGGCGCAGCGCGCGGTGGGATTGGGCGGGCTTCACGTGGCCGACCCGCACAGTATGTCGATCCATGCGATGACCTATCTGTCCGAGACCATGCTGGATCACCTGAAAGATGCCACCCTTCACGGAGAAAGCACCCCGCTTCTCTCTGGAGAAGCCGAAAACAACCGAGAGACCGCTTGGATCAGTGTCATTGATGGCGAAGGGCGCACGGCGGCAACCTTGCAGAGTCTCCACCATCCCTTTGGGTCTGGCGTCGTTTTGCCGCAAACCGGGATGACCTGGCACAATCATGGTGCCCTGTTCTCCCTCAATCCCTCGGAGCGGAACTGCCTGGAGCCCCGACGCAGGCCTCGGCATCCCTTGGCTCCCCTACTGGCGCAGATGAAAGATGGCAGGACCCTGGTGTGGGACGATGCACAGTGTCAAATTTTCACCCGCGCCGTTCTGCTCGGGCAAACCTGGACAGAGGCCGTCCAGGGGTCGATTTTTGCCTTTGCTGCAAACGGGGATATCGCGTTGTCGTCCTGCGTTTCGAAGGAAACCCTGGCGAAACTCGAAACCTTGGGCCATGTGATCCAACACACGCCCAACGAGGCCCAACCCGGCGGAGGGCTCGTCCTTCACCCAGATGGAAAAATCGAAGCCGCTGCGGGACGGGGTTCCATCGCCGGGTGGTAAACAGAAGAGAAAAGTAAAATGGCAGAAATTACAATGCGCGGAATCGCTCCGTTTGATGTGGATGATTCCTTCACCGTCTTCAATACCGGAGTCTCTACCGTGGGTCTGGGGGGTGATGACTTTTTCTGTGCCCACTGTGGGCGGAAGATGATGCACAATATGAACGTGAAGCGCATCGAGGCGAATGTCGTCTATCAGTGTGGAGGATGTCAGGGGTACAACCTGATGCCACCAACGGAGGCATGATGCCGTTTGGAACGCTCCCCAAGCGCTGAAAGGAAAGGGGGTCCGGGGCATCGCCCCGGGCGGGGGTTGGGGCGGCAGCCCCGGCACAAGCCAGCCAGCCCCTCCTCCCCGACCCCCCAACAAAAAA
>JAVBJO010000204.1:0-20350 GCA_031546925.1 Rhodospirillaceae bacterium | reverse complement strand
ATGGCTTATAATTTCGCCCGCAGACTCAAGACACTCAAGGGCCTGACCCCTTATGAATACATCTGCAAATCATGGACCACCGAGCCCGAACGATTCAGGCTCGATCCACACCATCAAATGCCGGGACTAAACACCTAGCCTCGTTCATCGAACATGGAAATTGGCCCCAGGGGGAATCAAGAGAAACTACGCTTGAGCCACCGCTATTGTGCCGAACATCGGCCAATGCTCTCGGATGGCACCCAGAACCCAGCCTATCGACGCGCCATGCGTTCGACGGATCACTTTGATCAGGAACTACTGTGGCTGAGCAAACAAAGCGCCAAACCGGAGAAACTGCGTGCAGCCTCAGGGGATCGGTCTGTTGACCGCTACATCCAAGGCCATGTGGCCCAAAAATCCTTGCAGCCCGACGACAAGGCCGAGTTGAGAAACCAGGCGCGTCTGATGGCCGACAAGAGGCTGACCGACCGAAAGAAGGCAATCCACATGATGATCGCCTCGGGACAGAAGTCGCCAAGGCTCTCGGGATCAGCCGCCAGGCGGTTTCCAAGGCCCTGCTAGTAGGAATCCCGAAAGACTTCCGTTTCGACGAAGCACAGTGACGCCCCATCGACCCCGGCGGGCTGCTTTTTAGCGGCTAAAACGCCTTCCTGGCTGTCTATCCGTCGATCATGTCCGCCCAGTCTTGCAGCATGGCAGTGCGTTGCTCGCGGTACTCGGCCTTGTTGTAGACGGCCCTGACGCCACGCTGTTCGTGGGCCAGGCACTTCTCGATCCAGTCGGTGTTATATAGCCCGCCTCGTGTAGAAGCGTGCTTGCCGTGCGTCGCAGGTCGTGCGGCCCGAACTTGCCGAGGGTCTTTCCCTCCTTCTGCGCCAGTCGGTACGTCAGCGTCAGCACCTGGTTGAGCGTGGCGCTGCTCATCGACGTGTCTGAGTCGTAGCGCGACGGCAGCACATAGTCCGATCCGCCGGCGAAGGTCTTCAGGGCAATGAAGATATCCAGCGCCTGCCTGGACAGAAAGACCAGGTGCGGATTGCGCCGCTTCATCCGCTCCTTCGGGATCGCTCAAAGCGCCTCGCTGAAATTGATCTCGCTCCACGTCGCGTTCGTCAGCTCGCTCTTGCGCACCATCGTCAGCAATAGCAACTTGGCCGCTGCTCGGATGGATGGCATCGTGCCAATGCGCTCCATGTACTGGTACATCAGCCCATTGCCAGCCCATGCCAGACGCCGAATCACTCCCACTCGATGGTTCCGGGCGGCTTGGAGGTCACGTCGTAGGTCACGCGATTGATGCCATTGACCTCGTTGATGATGCGGTTGGCGACTCGGCCAAGGAACGTCATGTCGAACGGATAGAAATCCGCTGTCATCCCGTCGGTGGAGGTCACCGCTCGGAGGGCGCAGGCATAGTCGTAGGAGCGAGAATCGCCCATCACCCCAACCGTCCGTACCGGGAGCAAAACCACAAAGGCCTGCCAAATGGCGTCATATAATCCGGCGTTCCTAATCTCCTCCAGATAGATCGCGTCGGCGCGGCGGAGGATATCGAGCCGCTCACGCGTGATCTCTTGCCCCGGAATCCGGATGGCGAGACCGGGGCCAGGGAAGGGATGGCGACCGACCATCTCGTCGGGGAGACCCAACTCTCGGCCTAAGGCGCGAACCTCGTCCTTGAACAGTTCCCGCAGAGGTTCCACCAGGGCCATCTTCATACGCTCGGGCAAGCCCCCCACGTTGTGGTGGGATTTGATGGTCACACTGGGGCCGCCGATGAAGCTCACCGACTCGATCACGTCCGGATAGAGGGTGCCTTGTGCCAAAAAGTCAGCGCCTCCCAGGCGGTTGGCTTCGTCTTCGAACACGTCGATGAACAGGCCGCCGATGGTTTTGCGCTTGGTCTCCGGATCCGTCATGCCCGCCAGCCGCTCCAGGAACAAGGCCGAGGCATCGCGGTGAATGAGGTTGATATTGAAACGATCACGGAAAACCGACACCACTTGATCGGCCTCGCCTTGGCGCATCAGGCCGTGATCAACGAAGACACAGGTGAGTTGGTCCCCAATGGCCTCGTGCAGCAGAGCCGCTACCACCGAGGAATCAACCCCGCCCGAAAGACCGCAAATGACGCGGCCTTGGCCCACTTGACGGCGCACCGCTTCAATGGCGACGGTCTTGAAGGCCGCCATGGTCCAATCCCCCGAGCATCCTGCCACGGCATGGGTGAAATTTTGCAGCAATCGCGCTCCGTGCGGCGTGTGAATCACCTCGGGGTGAAATTGCAGGCCGTAAAACCGCCGCGTATCATCGGCAATCGCCGCAAAGGGGGCTCCCTCTGAGGTCGCGACCACGCGAAAGCCGGGGGGGAGGCGCGTCACCCGGTCCCCGTGGCTCATCCACACTTGCTCCCGGTCGCCCTGGTTCCACACCCCATGGAATAAAGCGCAGTCCGCAACAACATCCACATAGGCGCGACCAAACTCCCGACTGTCCCCTTCCTCGACCATGCCGCCAAGCTGAGCGCACAGCGTCTGCTGACCATAACAAATCCCGAGCACGGGAACGCCGAGTGTCCACACCGCCTCTGGCGCCCGAGGCGTTCCCACTGCGGCAACCGAGGCCGGCCCCCCCGACAGAATCACCGCCTTTGGCGCATACGCCGCCAGAGACTCCGCCGTAACCCGGTTGAAGGGCTGGATCTCGCAATACACCCCGCTTTCGCGGACTCGGCGGGCGATGAGCTGGGTCACCTGGGAGCCAAAATCAAGAATGAGGACGCGATCAGTCATGGGAGGGGTCTCGGCATGGGGGTGGGAGTGCGGCATCATAAAGAGGTGTGATGCCCGGAGCAACCCGGAACCTGGAAGAGAGACGTCTTGGATTGTTCTGGTACCAATCTTCTGGCACCAATCTTATTTTGACATGACACCCTGCGTTGCTTTGGCTATGCTCTGCCCATGACGGACGGTCCTCTCTCGGTGTATCGTGCGCGGGTTCGCGCTGGCGGTATCGCGCCTGATCTGGCTCAAGAACTTGCTGTTGAAAAACTGCAAAGCCTTTGTAATGCCGTCCGTGGCTATCGACCAACGACGGGAGCAACCGGCTGGCTATCCCGGTTCGGCAAGGGCAAGCCCGTGACCAAATCCCTCTTGGACTGGACGCCTGGGGATGCAGTGGACATGGCGCCGAAGCAGGGGCTCTATATTTTTGGGGAGGTCGGTCGAGGCAAATCCATGTTGATGGATTTGTTCTTTGAAAACACCGCCGTGCCAGGAAAACGCCGCGTCCACTTCCACGAATTCATGCGCGATATCCACAGTTCCTTGCACGCATGGCGTCAGTCTGGAAGTGTTGGCGATGATCCGATTCCAGGTCTGGCTAAAAATTTGGCCGCGAATGCCTGGCTTTTGTGCTTGGATGAATTGCAGATTACCGATATTGGCGATGCCATGATCGTTGGTCGTGTTTTCCAGCATTTGATGGATCAAGGCGTGGTTGTGATTCTGACGTCCAACCGTCCTCCGGATGATCTGTATAAGGATGGATTGCAGCGCGACCGTTTTCTTCCCTTTATTGCCTTGCTCAAGACCCGCCTGGATTTGCTGGAGCTGACCGCAGAGCGCGATTACCGCCTGGGACGGAAACGGGGATTGCAAGTTTATTATACCCCTCTGGGGGGCGAGGCCGAGGCTTGCTTGGACAGCGCCTTCGCTCGTCTGACAGAGGGGGCAGATCCCCGTTCAGAGACCCTCACGGTTCACGGGCGCAAGCTTTGTGTCCCAATCACCGCCGCCGGCGTGGCTCGCTTTCGCTTCGCGGATCTGTGCGGGACAGCCTTGGGACCGAGCGATTACCTTGAATTGGCCGCACGCTACCACACGCTGATTTTGTCGCAAATTCCCACCCTGACGCCGGAAAAAAGAGACGAAGCCCGACGATTTGTCACCCTGATCGACGCCTTGTACGAGCGAAGAGTCACCTTGATCTGCTCGGCGGAGGCCCCGCCGCAGACGCTTTATCCCCAAGGGATCGGGGCCTTTGAATTTCAGCGGACGGTCTCGCGTTTGATGGAAATGCAGGCGCAGGATTATGTCAGCGGTGGTGTCAGAGACGCTCCCCCCTCCCCCCTCTCGCGTGGAGAAATCTTGTGAAATCAGCCCTTCGTGCCCTCCTGCTGGCGATGGTTCTTACCCTCGGTTCTCCGTGGGCCATGGCCGCAGAAATTGGCAGAACCTTCGCCATCGACCACATGCTGGGAAAAGACGACGCGCCGATCATCGTGATCGAATATGCCTCAACTACTTGCTCTCATTGTGGCGATTTCCATAAGAATACTTTTCCGAAATTCAAAGAAAACTGGATCGATACAGGGAATGTTCTGTTTATTTACCGCGACTTCCCAACGTCACCCACACAAGTTTCCATTGGAGCCTCGCTCCTTCCTCATTGTTCCGACGACGAGCGCTATTTCACCATTCTTGGGTTGATTGCAGACAACCAAGATCGTTGGATGCAGGCGGGCTCGCCGCTGGATAACCTGAAGAAATTGCTGCGCATTGCAGGGATGAGTTCTGCGGACGTGGATACGTGTTTGGGGCGGCAGGATCTCGCCAATGCCATCATTGAACGTGCCAAAGATGGGAACACTCAGTTCAAAATCAAAACAACCCCAAGTTTTGTTATTAATGGGAAGGTCCACGAGGGAAATATTCCCTACGAGGAATTCGCTAAGATTTTGCAAAACGCCTTACCAAAATAAAAAAAAGGTGGGGTTGGAAGTATGTTTCCAACCCCTTTTTATTTGTCTTCCACACGTTGCTTTTCATAAGCAGCAACGCGATTTTCGTGGTGTCAATTTTAAGGTGCACCGAGAGGCCACAGTCCTCCTTTCGGGCAAAATTCAAGCTCGCGCAGGAGGGAGGCTTAATTTTTCCCTTGAATATTAAGCTTGCCATAAGATAAAAGTTGTACCCAAGTGGATGCAGTACACCATACCGGAAGGGTGTTAGGGACCGGAAGGGTGTTAGGGAAAAATTCTCCATCCTGGGTGGTCTTGGCGCTGAACGAAACACGCGCGGTTAGAATGGGGGGGTGGGGCGTGAAGTCTCCGTCATAGGGGGGGGCTTTGCCCTAGGCACGATACAACGTCACAAACTAGTCAGTACTGGAGATCATCATGTTTGGGTTCTTATCTTCCAAAGGAGAGAATGAAAAGTGGCAGTTACAATCCAGATTGACCGCACTGGACCGGTCTCACGCCAGCATTGAATTTGAAGTCGATGGCACGATCATCACGGCAAACCAAAATTTTCTGACAGCACTCGGATATACACTTCAAGAAATCAAAGGGAAACACCACTCTATATTTATCGAAGAATCCTACAAGAATAGTCCAGAATATACCGAATTTTGGCGGAAGTTATCCCGGGGAGAGTTCCAGGCTGATCGCTACAAGAGGATAGGCAAAGGCGGGCGGGAGGTCTGGATCGAAGCCTCCTATGACCCTCTTTTGGACCAGCGCGGAAATACCTACAGAGTTGTGAAGTACGCGACGGATATTACCAAAGAAACCATGGAGCACGCGGATCTCTTAGGGCAAGTTAACGCCATTGGGAAGTCTCAGGCTGTCATCGAATTTAACCTGGATGGCTCCATTATTACCGCGAACGCCAACTTTTTGGATGCTCTGGGGTATACCTTGGGGGAGATCCAGGGGAAGCATCACTCTATGTTCGTGGAGCCTTCCTTCCGCGACTCGCCCGAGTATGCGGCGTTCTGGCGGAAATTGGCCGCAGGGGAGTATCAGGCCGATCAATACAAGCGTATCGGTAAGGGCGGAAAAGCCGTCTGGATCGAAGCCAGCTACAATCCCATTCTTGATTTGAACGGAAAACCCTTCAAGGTGGTCAAGTTCGCCACCGATGTGACCGGTCAACACAACAGCATCAAGAACTTGAAGCGGCTCATCGACGAGAATTTCGAGACCATCAACGCTTCCATCGGTCAAGCCGTGGAGCACGCGGTTCATGCGGCTGGCATGACCTCGGCCAATGTTCAGACCGTGGCCTCTAGCGCCGAGGAGCTGGCCGCTTCCGTCAGTGAGATTTCCCAAAGCATGGCAAAATCCCAGCAGGCGACCGAAACGGCCTCCGGCCAGGTCGCCGTTGCAGAGGATTCGACTCAACGCCTGGCAAACGCCGCCTCCGCCATGAGCGGAATCGTCGGGATGATTCAAAATATCGCTGGACAGATTAACCTTCTGGCTTTGAACGCAACCATCGAATCCGCTCGCGCTGGTGAGGCCGGAAAAGGATTCGCCGTTGTGGCCAACGAGGTCAAAAACCTCGCCAACCAAGCGGCTAAAGCCACCGAGCAGATTACCAACGAGATTGAGGGGATTCAAAATATCTCCTCTGATGTGGTTGGAGCGTTGGGGCGCATTCGCCAGTCCATCGAAACCCTGCAAGATCATGTGGCGTCAACCGCCTCTGCGGTTGATCAGCAGAGTGCCGTGACCCACAGCATGTCTGAGAACATGCAAGGGGCGGCGGGGTCTGTCGCGACGATTTCGAATAACATCAGCGATATTTCTTCGGCGGTGGCGAAGGCAGGGACGGCCTTTGCGAGGACGAAGGAAGCTGCGGACGCTTTGGCACGTTAAAAGGGAAGGGGCGTTCCTGGGCATGGTCCGGGTGGGGAGAAAAAAGACGCGGTTAGGGGTTGCAAGTCATTCCCTTCTTAGGTAGTCTCCCCCCCTCGCGTGCCTTTTGCAAAAGGGGTTCCCGCGAAACGGAGGGGTGGCCGAGCGGTTGAAGGCGCACGCCTGGAAAGTGTGTATACGTCAAAAGCGTATCGAGGGTTCGAATCCCTCTCCCTCCGCCATTTATCTGCTGTAGACCGCGCAGCCGCATTGGCCGCTTCGCTGCTCTTCAGGAGCTGCAGAAGACGTCCCCGGCTGATCAAGCGAGAGGGGCTTCTACCCCCAAGACAAGCCATCCTCGTGACTTAATCTCAGGGCTGAGAGTCCCCCCCGTGAGGCGCACGGTGGTTAAGGAATGAAATAAAAGGCATCTGGGGGCTTATCCTCTCTTCATTCGATAGTCTCGATGCCGTGTAAAGACAACCCCTAAGAGAGGTGCCCCAACTTGTTCCAGAAGGCGTTTCGCCTCTGCCGCGACGTGGCTCCGGGTGCGCTCGGCTTGGATGATGAGGATGACTCCATCCACCGTCGAGGCCAGCGCCTGGGCAACGGGAGACGCCGTTAGAGAGGGCGTATCCAGAAGAATCAACTCGTCCTGTTCGGACAGTTTACGCCAGTATTCGGCCAGAAAATGCGGATTCAAGGCTCGGGCGTCGCCATTTTTTCCGGGCAGAGGCCCCAGCATGACCACGCCGTCGTCATCGACGCGGCTTTGGCTTTCGTTGGTTTTGAGCAGCAAGACGCCTCCGCCCAGGGGGGAGCCCGCCATGACGGCCCCGGCCAGGCGTGCCAGTCCCAGGGCGACGGAAGGATCTTCCTCGCCTTCGGTGCAGGCGGAAATTTGCACGATCTTGCGCCGCTTATCCGCCAGACGAGTCTCCACCGCTTGCCACAGCCGCCAGAGGGGGAGGTTGGTGGCGATGCCTCGCCCCTGGGAGAGTCCTGGCAGGAACGCTTGCTTTTGCACCGCCAGAGACCGCGCGTTTTCCAAGGCGTCAAACATTCTGCTCATGAGGCGAAACTCCCAGGAACCGTCAATCGAACCCCTGTTCGGGGGCTTGAGGGAAAGCGATGATTTGACCCACTTGGATGACGTCGACGCTGGTAATTTCCGGGTTGTGTTTCTTGACCCAGACCAAGACCGCGCGGTCTCGCCGCCCATAAATCGCATACGTCAGTTCGGCCAAGGTATCGCCGGGAGCCACCACCTTCAGAATGTCCTTGGCGTTGGTCACCAGGGGGGTACCCGGCGGTTGCGATAGGGCCCGCGTCGAGGCTAAGGAAGCCGAGAGTTCGCTCAACAACGCCGAGGCCTGAGCCATGGTCTCCTTTGGCATCTCTTGATCCGGCCCGGTGAGGCCGTCGGCCATGGGCTCACCTGCGACCGCATCGGGAGCGGGCGAGGGCGGAGTTGGCTCCATGCGCACGGCCACCTCGGGAACCAAAGTGGGGGGCCGGGGCGGCTCGGGCAGGAGGACCGGAGTGGATTCCGGGGGGAGAGCCGGGAGGAGAGGCAGAGGCGGATCCACCACCATCTTCGGTGGAGGAATCTCTATGGCGATTTTGTCTCCCGAGATAGGGCCGCGCTCGTGCAAGACGAACCACCCGAGCAGCGTCGCTCCCACCACGGCCACCGAGCCAAGGCCCCAGCCCCAGCTCCGTCGCGCGGGAGTCTCGGCGGTCTCCCGAGAACCTCGTCCTCCCCCTGGCATGGGGCGAGAGGGGACGGAAGAACGCGCCAAGCGCGCAAATACGCGGGCCAAGCGGCCTCCGCGTCCGCCTTCGCGGAATTTCAGATCTCGGGCGACCTCGCGCACCACCCGGGCCGGAACGGGTTTGACCTTGTGGCCAAAGGCGGTGAGCAGGGTGTTATCGGCCAGGACGTTGATTCGTCGCGGAATTCCCGCCGCGTGGCGCACGATTTCCGCAATCGCCGCATCACTGAAGGCCGGGGTGTCACTCAGGGCCACGCATTTTAGGCGATGCCGGATGTAGGCCACCGCGTCATTGCGCGACAAGGGGCCAAGGCGAGTCCGTACCGCGATGCGCGATTCCAACTGACGCAGTTGGCGCTCGGCCAGGAGTTGCTCCAACTCTGGCTGACCCACCAGGACCACCTGGACCAGTTTTTCGGTGGCGGTCTCCAGGTTGGACAACAGCCGCAACGATTCCAAGGTGCCGATGGGCATGTTCTGCGCCTCGTCGATCAACAGCACCAAGGTTTCGCGGTTGGCGTGGCGCTCGATCAACCAGGCTCGCAAGGCATCCACCATTCCGGCGATTTCCGCGCCGGGATAGTCGAGGCTAATCTCCTTGAAAATATGCCGAAGCAAGGTTTGGAACGAGACGTTCGGATTGTAAACATAAACCAGACGCAAACCGGGCTCGTCCACGCTATCCAAATAAGAGCGCAAGATGGTGGTCTTGCCAACCCCCACTTCTCCTGTAATGCACACGAATCCCTTGCGCTTGGCAATGCCATAGATGATTGCCGCTAAGGCCTCCTTGTGCTGATCGGTCAAATACAGAAAACCAGGATCGGGCGTAACGCGGAACGGTTCCGCCGAGAAGTTGAAAAACTCCTTGTACATGGCTATCAGCTCTCGCGAGGGAAGGTGGCAAGGACCGGCAGACCAAGCGAACGCTCGACTTCCGCCGGAGTGGAAAAACGACGGGACAAAGCGCCCGCTAACACCGCAACCAACACAGACAAAAGACTCCCAAATCCAACCGAAAGACCCATGATTTCAAGTCTTGAAAACCCAACCGGGCGCGAGCCTGCGGAAAGACCATCCACAACACCAAAACTCGCAAGACCCGTCGAAACCGAGGACGGCGAGACTTCTCCCTCGGCATGGGAAACAGCTTCTTCAAGCTCTCGCAACGTCTTCTCGTGACCCGCCAGGAGATCAAGACGCTGAGCCAACGCTTTCGCCTGGTCTCGGCTCGCGCGGACCCGAGCCTGAACCGAAGACAAAGCCGCTTCCGTCTGGAATAACGCCTTCTCCAAATCTTGATGCAGAGGATTGGCGCCGCTCGTACTGCGCGAAGGCGTCACAACATCCAATTTTGAAAGAAGAGTCTCGATCTTGCGCTTCTCCTCCCGCACATTGCGCACGAATAGACTGTCAGGCTGATACTTGCCCAGAAGTTCCGCCTCTTTCGCCTGAAGCTCGAACAACTTGGACCGCGCATCCTCGGCAACCTTGGAACGCTCGCTCTCGTTCGCGAGCGAAATCGTCGCCGGAGTCGCCGCGAGCCGCGTCTTCAACGAACCCAACGTTCCTGATAAAGCGGCTGCCTCTGTCTCGGACGACAGGACGGCCGCTTCGGCCTCGCCTTGCCTGCGAACCAGGGCTTCTTTCTCAATCCGAAGATCGTGAAGGCCATGGCGCTGGCGAAACGACGCCAAAGCCTCTCGCGCCGCCGCCAGACGGTCGCTGCCCCCCGTCGCTGCGAAAATCACCCGGTTGCGTGACCGCGCTCCTTCCAATAAGGCCGCAAGAGCCTCCGCCACCGCTGCGCCGTCGTTTCCCGTTAAGCCAACCTTCAGAAGACTCCCGTCCGGTGAGGCGGTGACCTCAAGGTGCTGGGGAAACATCAGCGGGCGCATGTCTTGTGCAAGTGAGGGGAAAAGACGGGGGCCAACTCGATCCAGAACCTGGCGATGCAGATCCTGACTGCGAAGAATCGCCGATAACGCCTCCGCCGCCGCAGGGCGAGGAGGGTCCACCAAAACCGCCGTCTCCGCCCGCCACACTTGGGGGCGAGCCGCAAAAAGAGCCCCCACGACAAGACTAGTGACCAAGGTGAGGAGAACCTTACGTTTGTGCTGGAGGAGAAGAATCGGGATATTCATGCGAGGCTCCGGCTAAACCAAAGGGTCAAGGGTCCCTGACCCTTGACCCTTTGGTTTAGTACGCATTGCGCCTCCCGAGACACGCCCCCGGTGTCTTCATCAAAATCACCAAATCCAACCACAAGCTCCAATGATCGATGTACCAAAGGTCACAGACGACTCTCTGGCTCATGAGATCCAGGGTTGCGGTTTCCCCTCGATAGCCATTCACCTGCGCCCACCCGGTAATCCCCGGTTTCATCCGATGCCGACAGCGGTAATCGTCAACGACCTGGGCATACTGGTGGTGATGAGAAACGGCATGGGGCCTTGGCCCAACCAGAGACATGGTCCCCCCCACGACGTTGATCAATTGCGGCAATTCGTCGAGGGAGGTGCTGCGGAGAAACTTTCCCACCCGTGTCACCCTTGGATCATCGCGGGTTGCTTGGCGCACGAGGTCTTCCTCTGGCCGAACGACCATGCTGCGGAACTTAAGACAGGTGAACGGCTGGTTATCGTATCCGTATCGGCTTTGGCGGAAGAAAACCGGTCCAGGACTATCCAGGCGGATAAGCACGGCAACGAGGGCAATCAGAGGCGAAATCAGCAGCAGCAGCAGCGCTCCCAAGAGTCGGTCCTCGATTTCCTTGGCGATGGCCCTCCCCCCCGAGAGGGGCCGGGTTTCAATGCGCGCCATGGGCACGCCGGCAAGGACCGACAACCCTCGTCCATCCATGAACGGCTCGGGGGTTTCCGGAAAGAGGTGAACATCAATGGTCAGAGGCTTCAAAATCGCGAGGCATTCCGCCAACCGAGACGTCTCTTTCCAAGGCACCGCGACGATGACATCGTCGACGGCTTCCTCGCGAACCACCCGCTCCACATCGGCCAGCCCCGAGATGAATCCCCCAAGAATGGGTTTGGCGGGAGCATCCCGATCCAGGCACACGCCGACGGGAAAAGCCCATCGGCTTTGGTCTCCGGCAATGAGGGAGAGGGCCTCCAGGGCTCGATCGCGGTCGCCCACCACCAAGACCCTGCGAGTCACCTGTCCCCAGCGAGAGAGCCGTCGCAACACCCACCCGATGACGGGCCGCACCACCAGAATCCCCACCACCGCGAGGCCTGTCCAGGGGAGGAGGGGCGGAAGGACCCACCCCCCCAGCCGAGCCGTCGCCCAAGCAGACAGAGGCAGAACCACCAGAATCACAGCAACGGCGATAGCGAGACGACGGCGGTCTCCATAGGTGACTTCCACCTCGTAGATTCCGCTGACCGCCCAACCGTGGGTCACGGCGAGCACCACCGCGAGGAGGGCCAGCGGCACCGGCTCCTCTCCCCCCGCAACCAGAGGGGCGGCAAGTCCGGTGAACAGGATCACCAGTCCTTCGCAGATTCTCCCGCTGAGCAACAACAGGCCGCGCAAAGCATGGGCAAGGGGTTTGGGACGCGTGGGAGAACCTTCCCGCCGAGCAAGCGGGAAGCCGTGCAAGACCCTGAGATCGGCTTGTTTCCTGATATCGAAGTTGCGCATGGGATCTCCCCCGCCGGAGCCCTCCCAGGGGAAGGCCTCCTTCATGGACACTAACGCCGGACGGCGACGCGGAGAGAGATATGCTATCGTTGGTGTGCTTCGGGGAGGCTCTCAGGGGGATGACCTCCCTTTGAGGACGGGGCGAGCTCTTTTGGTGAAAGAAGTTAAACAAAAAATCTCAGGGTTATTATTGATCTTTTAAGAAAATTTATCCAAACTGCGACGCAGTCCAATCCCTTTTCGTTTTTAGAGAGGCCCACGTGAAGCGCTTATCCTATGCTCTCCTCGCAGCAATCGTTGCATCCAGTTTCGCTCTTCCCGCCCTGGCGGCATCGTGCGTGACCCCGGCAGCGGCGAACGCCATGCAAGTTCGGCAGCTCCATATCAAGCTGCAAGTGTCTTCGCTGAATTGTCGGGGGGATGATACGTCTCTTCCCGAGAAGTATAAAGCTTATGTTAATAAATTTTCCGGCGCTCTGTCGAACAACGCCAAGACGCTGAAGACTCACTTCGGCAAGAGCGGCGGAAACATGGACAATTACGTCACCACGCTGGCGAACGAAGAGTCCCAGTACGCTCACACCGCCGAAGATTATTGCGCGAGCAGCTTACCTCTGTTTGAGGAACTCGCCAAGTTGAAGCCGGTAGAGCTGGAGAAGTTCGCCATGACCGTGCCGTCTGCCGCCTCTGCGAAGCCTCAGGTGTGTGCTGCTTCTGCGAAGAAGCCGGTTGCCAAGAAGGGCTGAGAGTACAGTCCTAAAGGAAACGCCGCTCCTGGGAAGGAGCGGCGTTTTTTTTCATCAAGGCCTAACCCGTGCTGCCAGGTGTTCGGCTGTTTCTCTCGCTCCCTCCAAATCGAGGCAAAGAGAAGAAAACGATTTGCGCCCTAATGCGCTTGGCAGAGCCCAGTCCCATTTTTCCTGGTTGATATTCTCGACTCCCTCCAGGATCTCCACCGGGTCGAGGTGTTTAAGCTCGGCAACAGCGTTGAGGCCCCGAAACAGGTTCTTCTTGGAGGACGAGGAAACCTGAATCGCCATCCCTTCATTGGAGCAAGAAAGGCCGTATCGCGTCAGGAGAAGCACCAGGCTATAGTTGATCGCGTCCCCGCGCCAGGTCAGGAGCACGGGGCGCTTGTCTGCGTCGAGGATTTGAACCTGATGCAAAGAGGCTTCGCGATAGGTTCGACGCGCTTCCTCCAAGAGGTTTTGGGCGATGGGATCGAGCCATGAGACTGGCGTTTCCTCGGCAAGAACAAGCCGCATTTCCTGACGAACGCGATCATGAATCATACCGCTCCCTTCACTGAAGGGAGGGGGGGCGCCTCCGGATGCGGTTTCGACGACGATGAATTTTTTCTCGGTGTTGATCGCGATCACGCACCAGCGCTGCCCCGCGAAAATAAGCGTTTGCCTCATAAACAGAGGACTCTTCAGCGGAAGAGAGCCAAGCGTTCTCCCCTGATGCTCCAGACGAAACTCCTCTTCGTTAGGGAAGGCACAGAAAAAAGAATAGTGATTGACGCATCTCTCCCCTTTCTCTCCATGAAGGAGAAGGCCAGAGGACTCCTGTGTCAGCAAAGACAACTCTCCCATATGTCTCAAGAGCAGAGCGAAATCTTCGCGGGAGATGCTGTCAAAAGGACTCCCTGGACTCGCCAGGGTCTCCCAGAGCCGAGTGGCGGTTTCGCCGCCTCGTTCGGCAATGATGGACAGAATCTGCTGAATCAACGTCGAGCCATGGATCCCCCCCACACGAGGCGGCTCCACCCATCGCTCCAGGAGCAACCGGATCATGGCCACGGATTGGATCAAGTCTTCGCGCAGACGATCCGTGAGGCTGGCCTGGGCATCAAGAGAGCTTTCGATGCAGTACGCCCGAAGGATCGACGGCTCCCCCTTTCGCCGCCCAGAGCGCCCCAGACGCTGACGCAGACTCGCCACGGAGGGGGGAGAACCAATCTGACAAACATTCTTCACAGATCCAATGTCGATGCCGAGTTCCAACGTAGAGGTACAAATCGCCGTGACCGGTCGGTCGCCTCTTTTGAGATTATACTCGGCTTCTTCGCGAAATTCCTTGGCCAAGCTGCCATGATGAGCCCAAAATTCATTTGGGACAGAGTTCTTTTCGCATTTCCTACGCAACGCATCGGTGAAATATTCAACCTCTGTGCGTCTGTTTGGGAAGACGAGATTGTTTGACCCTCGCAATATCTTGTAGAGATCATCGACAATATGGCTTTTCGTCTCAAGAGGTTGCTCTGCTTCCTTCTCCGAACGTGGTGGGCGATCCTCCACCACGCCTTTCAGACCTATTTTTAAAAATTGTTTATTGTTTTCCGTGCTTTCAATGCACAGGACGGCCTGAGGATCCGCAGGGCGAAGGAAACAAGCGGCCAGTTGCATATCCCCCAGTGTCGCCGACAGCCCGACCCGAGGCACACGATGCCCCGCAAGGCGCTCCACCCGATGAACGAGCGATTGGAGCTGCTTCCCGCGCTCCGAGCCGATGAAGGCGTGCAACTCATCGATGACAATGTAGCGCAATCCGGCCATCAGACCAGGCATGGCGGTGCCTCGGGTGACGAAGAGGGCCTCTAAGGACTCCGGGGTAATCAGCAAGACCCCCCGAGGCGTTTTAAGGAAGCGCTGCTTTTGCGTCGTCGCCACGTCACCATGCCAGCCGACCACCGGAATATCGAGAGTCTCGCACAACGCGTGCAAGCGCTCCCATTGATCGTTGATGAGGGCTTTCAATGGGCTGATATAGAGGACGCTCCCCATCTCCGGCTCCTGACGCAGTAAATGAGTCAGGATAGGGAAGAAAGCGGCCTCGGTTTTCCCGGCGGCGGTGGCCGCAGCCACGATCACGTCGCGGTCGGCATGGATCAGGGCGGGAATGGCGCGTTCTTGCGCCTCGCGAAGGCTGGTCCAGCCCTCGCGCCAGATCCAATGCTGGATTCTCCGGTCAAGTTGCTCGAAGCTTTGCGTGTCAGAGTTTGAAGGTGGCAAGGTCATCATCGGCCTCAACATCAAGATCAGCGGTTCCACCGGTATCGCTCTCAACAGCAAGTCCACCGATTTGATCTTGCCAGCGATTGTCGGGGTTCTGCTCCAGAACGGCCAGAAAATTGATAAATGCCGTGATGACAGTCCGAGGCGTCCGGAAATAGCTCTCTCCCAAACGCTTGGCGCAATGGGCCATGAAGAGAGGCAGAGCCTCGTCCGGGAGGAGCTTCTCAGGCATCTCGCCAAAGGCATAAACGTTCCTGACCTTGACCAGAAGAACGTAGAAATCTTCGGGTGTCAGGGCCCCCAAGCGCATGACCGGACCGGAATAATCCACCATTCCAGGCTTAACGAACGTATTTTCCGCCAATCGGGACTGAAGAGCCGCATAACTATAGAGCCCTCGGCGGGTATCCATGAGAAACTCAGGTGTTCCTCCCAAGATAAAGCCGAGACCATCCACATTTCCTTGCAGAGAATCATTTAAAATACGAAGAATCTGTTCATAATTGGAGTTGCGAGCCTGGGTATTAGATATTTTATACAGGTTAACCATCTCGTCGAGGTAGACCGTTAGCCCAGCATATCCAGCCAAACGGACAAATCGGGCGAGAAGCTTGATTTGGTCATAAACATCACTATCATCAATAATATTTCTTACCCCAAGAGCCTGTCTCGCCTCGGTCTTGGTGGAAAATTCACCACGGAGCCAACGAACGGCGTCTGCTTTTAACTGCTCGTTCCCCTCTTCAAAGCCACGCCAATAGGCGGTGACAACAGTGGAGAAGTCATAACCATTGACCATCTCGGTCAGAGGCGACAGTTTTTGCTGGATTCCGTCTTCCGTGCCAGCCTCGTTAATGAATTTCTCCAGGATGGGAGAAAGCGCCCCGCCCGTGGAGCGAGTCCGCGTCGCCATTGTTCTGGTCAGCTCGGCATAGAGCGAGCGTGCTTGACCGCCACTGGCTTGAAGACGTCGATCTGGATTGAGATCGGCATGCATGGTGACCATTTTCTTTTCCAAGGCCACGGCGCGAACCAAATTCAAGAAAAAGGTCTTCCCCGCTCCATACTCCCCAATGACGAGACGAAAGCTGGAGCCACCATCGGCGATGCGGTCCATGTCTTTCAAGAGCGCTTCAAGCTCCTTCAGCCGCCCAACTTGGATGAGATGCTGTCCCGTTGAGGGAACAACGCCGGCTCGCAAAGATTGAATAACAGCATCACGGTCTTTTGGGCGAATTTTCGTCATAGTGACAACTTCTCCATCACTTCAGGGTTGATTTCGATCGGATCGTCGCCCTCGGTTAAGGGCATATCAAACATGTCGAACATCTTCTCGTTGATCTGTTCCAGTGTTCCATCTAACATCAATTCCATATCAGCAGCAAGATTATCAAGTGCAGACCTGGACCAACTGGGTTGAGATATCAGATGACGAACAAAAGCTAACTGCTCACTAGGAAGTATTCCGCTGTCAGAGGGGCTTTGTTCTGGTTCGGCCTCGTCACGATTTCCTTCTTCTTCGGCAAAAATTCTTCCAAGAAGTAAGGATACGGCCTCTGTTTCTTTTCTAAGCCGGGCAATCCGCGCCTCATCAAGCCCGAGTCCCGGGGAAGAGGGCTCCGTCAATGAGACGGGGGCTCCATGGAGGGTGGAATAGAGGAGTTGCTCCGGAAGGCCAAGAATTTTGTAGAGTTTTTCCAGGAATTTGACTTCCCCAGAAGCAATGACGCCATCCGCCTGCGCCAAATGAGCCAAAAAAAGACCGATAGATTTCTTGGCTTCATCGGGAAGGAGATCAAGCTTCTTCTTGAAGGAGGCCAGTGTCGGGGGCGAGTCGATATTGAGACTGAGGCGGGTTTTAAGTCGATTGCGATGGAATTCCGTCAGATGTGCCCAAGAGTTGATCTGTCGCTCCAAATACGCCAACTCATGCTCCGAGACCTCGCCATCGGCCAGGGCCAAGGCTTGTGACAGGTCTAGGGTCAGGGCTGCGGCCTTATAGGCGCTTGTGTTGCGCGCCTCCCCCTCTTCGGGAGGAGCGGCGAAGAGTGCGATTTTATCCTCTGGCTTTGGTGTTCTGGCCCCTGCCAGAACATCGGGCTCCATGCCGAGGTGGAAGCCCTCCAGCGCCCGCGCCATCGCTAAAACCTTCTCTCGGGAAAGGATTTCCGTCGCTCCGAGACGACCACACAGTTCCCCAAACGCCATCATCAGCTGGTTTTTTTCCGCCACGTGAGCTTTCAGGGATTCCATCCGAAGGAGCATCTCTTCCGGCCAGAGGGGAATTGGAAGTTGGAGAATACCCTCCAGAGTCTGCGCTTTTTCCGGATTCCGTCCAATGGGGGGAGGAGGTATCGTATATTCTCTTTCATAAGATCCATCACCAATTTCAATGGACACCAAATCAGCGGGGGGACCGGCTGGAATGAATATAGTGTCTCCTCTTCCATATTGACCCCACATGGCAGCAAGTCCGCCTGTATACCCTTGGCCAACGGCACGGAACTTCCAGTCCTCATTGTGTCGATAAATCTCGCCAAACACCATAGCAGTCTCGGTACTGTAGTCCTCGGACAGATTGTAGCGAGCGATTTCTTTATGGGTCTCGTCGTTGACGATGCGGATGAAGGCGTTCTTGACCTGACCGAAGCTTTGTTTGCGGGCCTCGGCATCATGGATGGTAACGGTGATGGCGACAGACTGCACATCATTGGGCACCGCGCCGAGCACCATGCGAATGGCCTCGTCGTCACCGTTGCGGGTTTTATGGTCGCCGGTGTGCTCTACCGACCCATCTTTGGACTTGAGATTGTTATAGAAAATAAAGTCATCATCGCTCCGGATTTTGCTGTTGGCTCCCAGCAGGAAAGCCGAGGCATCCAAGTCAAAGTCGACTCCATCCGTCGCCCGAGCCTCCCAACCCAAGCCGATGAGAATCTTCTTCAGCTCAGGCTCGGACTTCGACAGCGAGACATTTTCACCCTTATTCAATGAAGTCGCCCTCATTCGCATCCTCCTTTCCCACCCTTGCGTGGACTCGTTCATGCTGTCACGCCTCAAAACGGTATTTGTAGAGGAGAGGGAGGGGCGAAGAGCTCTAAAAAGTTTTCTAAATTTGGAAATAATAAAATCAACAATTTCCCACACTGCAAGAATGATCGCAGCGAGGATGGCGACGAGAATTAAAAGTATAAATATCTGATCTCGTTCCATGATCAACTACGCCAAATGAATTCCATTCGTAATGATATCGAAGGATAAGGAGGCACGCAAGGCCAGGGCTCTATTTTAGGATTTGTCTCGGATAGGGTTTTTGGGCCAAACCCGATAACACGCCCTAGAAGGCCTGCCCCAAACTCAGGTATAACTGAAACGCATCATCCCCCGCCCGCTGTTCGAACGGCACCGCCACATCCAGCCGGAGAGGTCCGATGGGCGTGACATAGCGAACGCCCAAGCCGCCTCCCCACAGGAGGCCTTCTGTATCCATCAGATTTTGCGAGGTCGATACACTTCCGCCTTCCAGGAAGGGGACGATGCCGATGGATTCGGTCACGTTGATTCGCACCTCGCCTCCAAAGGCCAGGGCAGAGAGGCCACCCACGGGATTTCCCTTGGCATTCACCGGGCCGACATGTTGGAAGCCGTAGGCGCGAACGGATCCGCCTCCGCCTTCGAAAAAGCGCTTGTTACTGGGCACCTGTTCGGTCTCGGCACCGAAGATGAGGCCCATCCTCCCCCATCCCGCCAAGACGACTCGGGGCGAAGACGAGAGCGTCACGTAATGGCTATCGTAAACCTCGACCCGCGAAAATCCGTCACTTTCTCCGGCGAGACTGAGGAATGGCGCGAATTGCAACCGGAAGCGATTCCCTTTTCCCGGATCCAAACGGTCGTCGCTGCTGTCCTGATTGGCCGCCAGCGGGAAGGAGAGTAGGGTGTAGCGGTTGTGTTCATCGTCACGGTCCTCGAACAAGCGCTCGAACTTGGTTCCGGCGGAAAGACGCCACTCGGGGGTCAGACGCCACTCCATCCCCATGGCGGCGGACACGCTTTCCGAGGTGAAAGCGTCGGTTCGTTGGTGGTCCGCCACGGCCGAGGCCACAAGATCCTGATTGACAGCCAGAAAATCAGGGCTGCGGAAGCTCAAGTCAACCCCGCTGCGAATCGACCCCCACGCCGCCGAGGCGCGAAACTGCTCCGCTCCGCCGGCGAAATTGCGGTTTTCCCAAAACGCCTGTGCCCCAACTCCCTCCGAGGTGGACCACTTCACCCCCGAACCAATGGAGCGGTGCGGCGATTCCGTCAATGTAATGGAAATTGGTAAATCAGCCGGCTCCGGGGGAGAGGAAGACGAAGCCGTTTTCGCCGTAGAAAGCTTGATGGAAGAAAACAATCCACTGGCGACCAAACGCTTATGGAGTTCCTCCATTTGCTTGGGAGAAAATCGCTCCCCCCTCTTCCACGGCAGTCGGTTGTGAACCCAAGCTGGATCCAATCGTGTCAATCCCGCAACCGAAACCTCGCCAAATCGGCAGAGCGGTCCCGTCTCGGTTATCAACGACACCCGCATGACGTGCGTGGCATGATCCACAATGATCTTTTTTTCGGTAACCTTGGCCAAAGGATACCCTTGGCTGGCCAAAGCCGAAATCAGCGTTTTCTGCGTTTCCGTGACGAGACTTGCCTGGGCCCGTTCCCCCAACTTCACCCCCAACGCCGTCAGAGAAATCGCCTGCGGAGAGGCAAATCCCGGCGGAGGCTGTAAACGAACCTCGTAAGACTCAAGCGTAAAGGCCGGTCCCGGAGAAATATCAAGCCGAACAAGCGTCGGAGGCGTTTCCGTCGTCGAACGCTCCACCAGAAAGGTGACCGAAGCGGCGTAATATCCCTCGGAGCGCAACAGATCTCGAATACGCTCCAGATCCCCCTCGGCTCGATTGTTCAACGCGGCCTCCCCTGCGGGAGGCTCCTCCTGCAAGCTCTTCAGGCGAGAGACTCCCTCCACCGCCGTCAGAAGATCCTCCTTGTCCAGACCACGAAAGTCCGTCCGGTAAGGAACTGGACTCGTGGCGAGGTCTTCTCCGGTTTGAGCGAAAGCGGGAGAACCCATTCCCAAGAGGAGGGCAAAGAGACAGAAGTGGAGGCGCATATCACCCGTGAGTGTAGGGCAGCGCTAGGAAAGGGGTCAAGGGGCCTACCGTTTGTCACGCGTCCCTCGATGAAAGAAAAGGGGGTCCGGGGCATGGCCC